>JADLHU010000159.1 GCA_020848655.1 Novosphingobium sp. | reverse complement strand
GTCAGCTTGCCGTCGTCATCGACGAAGACGTTGACGCCTTCGTTCAGGCCGAACAGCGCCAGCGGCACCGGATCGGCCCCGCCCGAGAAGATGATCGGGAAGTGGCGCTGCGCCAGCGGGAATTCCTCGACCGTCAGCGGGGCGGCGTGCTGCTTGACCAGCCAGGGCAGGGTATCGGTCCCGCGTGAGCGCCACGTTGCGTGCTGCTCGACGTTGACGGGGACCAGGTCGTTGTAGAACAACGGCAGCGAAACGTCTTGAGGCGCGGTGGCCATGGAACTCTCCCAGCAGAGGCGCGGTGAAATGAAGGCGGCCCTTTAGGGCCTGGCGTCTGGCGGCGCAAGCGGGAGCAGTTTTCCCGGGTTGAGAAGCCCGCGGGGATCCAGCGCCTGCTTGACCTGGCGCTGGATCATCAGCGCCACCGGATCGCCCAGCCGCGCCAGTTCGTCGCGCTTCAACTGGCCTATGCCGTGTTCGGCCGAGATCGAACCGCCCCACTGCGTGACCAGATCGTGGACTTGCCGGCTGATCGCCTTGCCTTCGCCGCGCTCCCACTCCGGCCCGATGCCGGGCGGGGCGATGACGTGGAAATGGACGTTGCCATCGCCCAGGTGGCCGAAGGCGACCGCTTCGGTGCCCGGCCAGGCCGCCTCGATCTGCGGCACGATCGCCTCGACGAAGGCGGGCATGCGTTCTTCCGGCACCGAGATGTCGTGCTGCACGGCCGGGCCGCGCGCGCGTTCGGCGGGGGCGATCGATTCGCGCAGCAGCCAGAACGCTTCGGCCTGCGTCTCGTTCGCGGCGATCGTCGCGTCGGCGACCAGCCCCTTGTCGAAGGCATCGGCCAGCATCGTCTCGGACAGGGCGCGCAGGCCGGCGGCGGCGTTGCGGTCGGCCACCATTTCGATCAGCGCGTGCCAGCCATGCGCTTCGGCCAGCGGCGCGCGCGCGGCGGGCAGGTGGGCCAGCACCGCGTCGAGGCAGCGTTGCGGCAGGACCTCGAACCCTTCCAGCGCGTCGCCCGCCATGTCGGCGCAATGGAGCAGCAGCGCGCGCGCGGCGGCAAGCGTCGGCACGCCGGCCCAGATCACGATTCGCTCCGCCACTGCCGGCAGCAGCCGCAGCGTCGCGCCGGTGACGATGCCCAGCGTGCCTTCCGAACCGATCAGCAACTGCTTGAGATCGAAGCCGCGATTGTCCTTCTTCAGCGGGGTCAGCGTATCGAGCACGCTGCCATCGGCGAGCACCGCCTCCAGCCCCAGCACTTGCGCGCGCATCGATCCGTGGCGCAGCACCTGGGTGCCGCCGGCGTTGGTGGACACCAGCCCGCCCACGGTGGCCGAGCCTTTGCCGCCCAGCGTCAGCGGAAAACGCAGGTCCTCGCGGGCCACCGCTTCGTGCAGCGTCTGGAGGATCACCCCGGCATCGCAGGTGATCCGGCGCGATGCGGCATCGAGGCTGCGGATCGCGTTCATCCGGCGCAAGGACAGCAGCAGCGCGCCGCCGCTGTCATCGGGGGTGGCGCCGCCCGACATGCCGCTGTTGCCACCTTGCGGCACGATCGGCACGCCGTGCGCCTGGCACAGCCGGACGAGCGCGGCCACTTCGGGCGTGCCGGCGGGCGAGGCGAGGCCACAGGCCCGCCCGTGAAAACGGCCGCGCCAGTCGGTCAGCCAGGGAGTGATCAGGTCGGCATCGCGCGTGAAGCCGCGCGGGCCGAGCAGGGCTGCCACTTCGGCCAGGAAAGTGTCGCTGACAGTCATGGCGCGCAGCTATGGCACAGCATCGCGGGGCTTGCATCCGTCAATCGGGCGGTTAAGCGGGTCAGGTTAAGCGGTGGTTCAACCGGACGCCCTATTGGTCAACGCGCGCTTCTGCCCAGCCCGAGTGTATGATGAGCCAGACCCGCCGATGAGCATAGCTGCCGTCCTGCTTGCGCCGCTCTATCTGCTGGTGCCTGCCGCCGGCTCGGTCGAGCCGGCGCCGGACATGGCGGAAACCGCAAGCATCGAGCCGCAGGCGCCGCCCGAACGGCTCGCCCGCCCGCCCGCCCGGCCCGAGCCGGTGCGCTGGCCCAGCTTCGAGACGATCGCCCAGGCGTTTCGCGCCGAGCCGGCCAACCAGGTGCGGATCGAGCAGCACACCATCATCCGCATCGCCCCGCGCCCCGCGCCGCCCCAGGCGACGCTGCTGATGGACCTGCCGCGCGGCGAGATCGGCGGGCGCTTTGCCGAACGCAGCATCGGCCGCTGCCTGCCGGCGGCGGGCATCGCCGGCGTGCAGATCGACCGGTCCGACCGGCTGATCCTGTTCATGCGCGATCGCCGCATCATCAGCGCGCAGCTTGAGCGCGCGTGCCGGGCGCGCGATTTCTATTCGGGCTTCTATGTCGATCGCAGTTCCGACGGACGGATCTGCATCGATCGCGATACGCTTCAGTCGCGCAGCGGCACGAATTGCAAGCTCACCCGGATCAGGCAGCTCATCGAGATCGATGAATAAGCTGAAAAGCGATCATCGGCTTCGTAATCTACCAAATAATCGCGCGATCATTTCGCATTTCCTTGACTTTGTTATGTAGTCGCGCATAGGGCGCGCAGCCTTCGCACCCGTTTTGCCGGGCAGAAGGAAGGGCAGGCCACACAGGCTTGCCGCGATCCTTTCTAGCGGAAACCAGCCAAGTCTATGAAATTCGCCGATCTCGGCCTGTCAGACGAATTGCTGCAATCGGTCGTTGCTGCCGGGTACGATGAACCGACGCCGATCCAGGCGCAGGCCATTCCCTCCGTGCTGATGATGCGCGACATCATCGGCATCGCCCAGACCGGGACCGGCAAGACCGCCAGTTTTGTGCTGCCGATGATCGACATCCTGGCGCATGGCCGGCGCCGCGCGCTGATGCCGCGCTCGCTGATCCTGGAGCCGACGCGCGAACTCGCCGCGCAGGTCGCCGAAAACTTCGAAAAGTACGGCAAGAACCACGATCTGAAGATGGCGCTGCTGATCGGCGGCGTGCAGATGGGCGATCAGGTCAAGGCGCTCAGCGATGGCGTGGACGTGCTGATCGCCACGCCGGGCCGGCTGATGGACTTGTTCGAACGCGGCAAGATCCTGCTGACCGGATGCGACCTGCTGGTCATCGACGAAGCGGACCGCATGCTCGACATGGGGTTCATTCCCGATATCGAACATATCTGCACCAAGCTGCCGGCAACGCGCCAGACGCTGCTGTTCTCGGCGACGATGCCGCCGCCGATCAAGAAGCTGGCCGATCGTTTCCTCAGCAATCCCAAGTATATCGAAGTTTCGCGCCCCGCGAGTTCGAACCTCAACATTGCCCAGCACAAGGTCCGGGTCACGTCGCGCGGCAAGCGCGATGCGCTGCGCCAGTTGCTGAAAACCGAAGACGTCAACACCGCGATCATCTTCTGCAACCGCAAGACCACCGTGCGCGAACTGGCCAAAAGCCTGAAAAGCCACGGGTTTTCGGCCGGAGAGATCCACGGCGACATGGAGCAGTCGGCCCGCATCGCCGAACTGGACCGGTTCAAGGCGGGCACGATCAACATCCTCGTCGCCAGCGACGTCGCCGCGCGCGGGCTGGACGTCAAGGGCGTCAGCCACGTCTTCAACTTCGATACGCCGTGGCATCCCGATGATTACGTCCACCGCATCGGCCGCACCGGCCGCGCCGGGGCGACGGGCCGCGCCTTCACCTTCGTTACCGATGAAGACGCCGAAGCCATCGCCAATGTCGAAAAGCTGACCGGCGGGGCCATCCCGCTGTTCACGCTGCCCGGCGCCGAAGCCGCCCCCGAAGGCCGCACGGAAAAGCCGCGCGACGAAAAACCGCGCCGCGCCGCGCGCGAGGATCGCCCGGCACGCGCGGAAAAACCGCCGCGTGCCGAAAAACCTGCCCGCGACGAAAAGCCGGCGCGCAAGAAGCGCGACGACAAGCCCGCCGCGCGCAAGCCCGAAGCGGCCCCGGCCCGCGAGGAACGCTACGAGCCGGAAGCCGCGCCGCGTCCGGTCGAAGCCCCGCGCCCCATGGCCGCATCGCGCGATGCAGCGCCCGAAAAGCCCTTCAAGCCGCGCCGCGACAGCCGCGGCCGCAACGAACCGGCCGACGATGGCTGGAACGGCCCGGTGCCGGGCTTCCTGCACGTTTCGGCGCTTTCGGAATAGCCTGCGCTTCGGCGCATTTCCAGACCGGATGGCTCCCATTCGTGTGGAGACGTGCGCGCGGTGTCTCGACTGCGCTCGACACGAACGGACCGGGCGTTGCACCCCGGCGAGGCTGGAGCGAGTCCGCCCTTGATTGCATCACGTGATTTTTCAGCCGCCAGATGATCCCATCCGGCGCGAAATCGCCCTAATCCGCCAGCCTGACGAAACTGTCGATCACGCGCTTGCGGCCGCCATTCTCGAAATCGATTTCCAGCTTGTTGCCGTCCTGCCCGGCGACGGTGCCGTATCCGAACTTGTCGTGGAACACGCGCGCGCCGGGGCGGATGTCGGCGCGGGGCTTGGCGGCGAAGCTGGCGGCGCTGCGCGATGGTTCGGCGATGCGGCGCGGCGTGGGGTCATAGCCTTGCGCGGCGGCGCGCTGCCAGCCGGGGCCGCGCGTCATCGTGCGGGCGGGCTGGGCGCGGGCGACATCGGCGAAAGGATCGGACTGTTCCGACCATTGCGCCCGCCACAGCGACGCGCCGCCCGATAGCGTGGTTTCCTGTTCGATGTGGGCATCGGGCAGTTCGGCGATGAAGCGCGAAGGGATGGCGCTGGTCCACTGGCCATAGATGCGCCGGTTGGCGGCGTGAAGGATCGTGCAGCGCCGCCGCGCCCGCGTGATCGCCACATAGGCGAGGCGGCGTTCTTCTTCGAGGCTGGCGAGGCCGCCTTCGTCGAGCGCGCGCTGCGATGGGAACACGCCTTCTTCCCAGCCGGGCAGGAACACGTTGTCGAATTCCAGGCCCTTGGCGCCGTGGATCGTCATGATCGTGACTTTCTCGGAATTGTCGGCCGCGTCGTTGTCCATGACCAGGCTGACGTGTTCGAGAAAATCGCCCAGCGTCTCGTATTCCTCCATCGCGCGGGCGAGTTCGGAGAGGTTTTCGAGCCGCCCCGTCGATTCCGCGCTGCGTTCGGCCTGAAGCGCGGCGGTATAGCCCGATTCATCAAGGATCGTGCGCGCCAGTTCGGCCGGGCTGGCGCTGGCGGTCAGATCGCGCCAGCGCGCGAAATCGCGCATCAGCGCCAGCAGCGTGGTGCGCGCGCGGGCCGGCAGTTCATCGCTGTCGGCAATCTCGATCGCGGCGCGCGCCAGCGGCACGCCGCGCGCGCGGGCATGGCGGTGCAGCTTTTCCAGCGTCTTGTCGCCAAGGCCGCGCTTGGGGGTATTATAGATGCGTTCGAACGCCAGATCGTCGGAAGGCTGCGCGATGATCCGCAGATAGGCCAGCGCATCGCGGATTTCGGCGCGTTCATAGAACCGGAAACCGCCGATAATCCGATAGTTGAGGCCGATACTTATGAACCGGTCTTCGAATTCGCGGGTCTGGAACTGCGCCCGCACGAGGATCGCCACACGGTCCAGCGGCGCGCCTTCGCGCTCCAGCCGCTCGATCTCCTCGCCCACGCGGCGGGCTTCCTCGGGGCCGTCCCACACGCCGATCACGCGCACTTTGTCGCCGCCGCCCTGTTCGGTCCACAGCGTCTTGCCCAGCCGTTCGCTGTTCTCGCCGATCAGGCCCGATGCGGCGGCGAGGATATCGGGCGTGGAGCGATAGTTCTGTTCCAGCCGGATGATCTTCGCGCCGGGAAAATCCTTTTCGAAGCGCAGGATATTGGCCACTTCCGCGCCGCGCCAGGAATAGATCGACTGGTCGTCGTCACCCACCACGCAGATGTTGCGGCGCGCCTGCGCCAGCAGCCGCAGCCACAAGTACTGGACCTGGTTGGTATCCTGGTATTCGTCCACCATCACATACTTGAAGCGCTGCTGGTAGTGTTCCAGCACTTCGCGGTGGCCGCGCAGCACGTTCAGCATGTGCAGCAGCAGATCGCCGAAATCGCAGGCGTTCAGCGCCTTCAGCCGATCCTGGTACAATTGGTAGAACTGCTGGCCGCGCCCGTTGGCATAGGCTTCGTTTTCCGCCGCATCGAGATCGGCGGGGTTCAGGCCCTTGTTCTTCCAGCGATCGATCAATCCGGCCAACTGGCGCGGCGGCCAGCGCTTTTCATCGACATCGTTGGCCTGGATCAACTGCTTGAGCAGGCGCAACTGATCGTCGGTATCGATGATCGAGTAGTTCGCCTGCAGGCCCACCAGTTCGGCATGGCGGCGCAGCATCCGGGCGGCGATGGCGTGGAACGTGCCCAGCCAGGGCATGCCTTCCACCGCCGGGCCGATCAGCCGGCCCACGCGCTCGCGCATTTCGCGCGCGGCCTTGTTGGTGAAAGTCACGCACAGGATTTCCGAAGGCCAGGCCAGCCGCGCGCGCACCAGATGGGCCAGCCGCGCGGTAAGCGCGGCGGTCTTCCCGGTGCCGGCGCCGGCCAGCATCAGCACCGGCCCCTCGGTGGTCAGCACGGCTTCGCGCTGCGGCGCGTTCAGCCCGGCGAGCAGCGGATCGTCGGCATGGGGCGCGGCGGAAGACGGCGGGGCAGGGGAGGATGCTTCGGGCACGAGCGAACAGCTAGGGAACATCTGGGCGCGGCGCAAGGGCCGTTCATCGCGCGTTGCGGAACCTTCGCGGCCAGCGCGGGTTAGCGCGGGCAATGGGGGCGATGTTGGAGACCTTTGCCATGAAGAAACTGGTTCTTGCTGCTGCCGCTCTGGCATTGTCGGGTGCTGTTACCGTGGGCGCGCAGCCCGCGCCGCCGCCGCCGCCTTCGTCCTCGTCGATGGACGATGCGGTTCCGCCGCCGCCGCCCGAGGCGCCTGCGGCCGAGCAGGTCCAGGCCAATCCCCCCGGCGATGGCGCGCCGACGATGACCCCGCCCGATCCGGCGACCGCCGATACCCCGGTGCCGCCCGCGATGCCCGCCGATCCATCCTATCAGGCCGGCCCCTACAAGGGCGCGATGACCGCGCCGCCGGCCGAGGCGATGAACAAGACCTACCCGCTCTGTTCGCGCACGGTGCAGGATAACTGCCGCAATCGCGGCGGCAAGTAACCCTTAGTCCATACGCGCTCCGGCGCGCGTCTCGGGGCGTCGGGAAACCGGCGCCCCACCCGTTTGTGCGCCAGCGCGGGGGCCGGGCGGCCGGCCCGCGCCGCTTGACTTGCGCGCGCGCTTGGGGAACGCCCCGCAGCCATCATGCACCCGATCCGCCAGAACGCCCGCATCCTCACCGCCTCGCTCGTCGGCACGGCGGTGGAATTCTACGATTTCTACATCTATGCGACCGCCGCCGCGCTGGTGTTCGGGCCGCTGTTCTTTCCGGCCGGGTCCGCCGCCGCGCAGACGCTGTTCGCGCTGATGAGCTTTGGCATCGCCTTCATCGCGCGGCCGGTGGGGGCCATCGCGTTCGGCCATTTCGGCGATCGCGTCGGGCGCAAGTCCACGCTGGTCGCATCCTTGATGCTGATGGGCGGCTCGACGCTGCTGATCGCCTTCCTGCCGACGTATGCGCAGATGGAGGCTTATGGCGTGGGCTGGGTCGCGCCGCTCCTGCTGTGCATCCTGCGCTTCGGGCAGGGCTTCGGGCTGGGCGGCGAATGGGGCGGGGCGGCGCTGCTGGCGGTGGAAAACGCGCCCAGGGGCTGGGAATCGCGCTTTGGCGCCGCGCCGCAACTGGGCGCGCCGGTGGGCTTTCTGGCCGCCAACGGGCTTTTCCTGGTGCTGGGCCTGTGCCTGACCGAAGCCGATTTCGCCGCCTGGGGCTGGCGCGTGCCGTTCCTGGCCAGCGCGGTGCTGGTGGTGATCGGCCTGTGGGTGCGCCTGCGCATCGGCGAGACCGCCGCCTTCCAGGAAGCGCTGGCGCACGAACCGCCGCCCGCGGTGCCGCTCGCCCGGCTGCTGTCGCACCATCTGGGCGGGGTGCTGGCGGGCAGCGCCGGGGTGATCGCCTGCTTCGCCATCTTCTACCTCGCCACCGCCTTCGCGCTGGCGCAGGGCACCGGCACGTTGGGCTATTCGCGCGAGACGTTCCTTTCGGTGCAGCTTGCCGCCAACAGCTTCCTGGCGGTGGGCATCGTGCTGGCGGCGATCCAGTCGGACCGCACATCGCCGCGCCGCGTGCTGCTGCTGGGCGCGGGCGCGACGGTGGTGCTGGGGCTGGTCTTCAGCGCGGGGCTGAATTCGGGATCGCTGCCGCTGGTGTTCCTGACGCTGGCGGCGGCGCTTCTGGTCATGGGCTATGTCTATGGCCCGCTGGGGAGCTGGCTGCCCACGCTCTACCCCGTTTCCGTGCGCTACAGTGGCATTTCGATGGCCTTCAACGCCGGCGGCATCATCGGCGGCGCGGTCACCCCGGTCATGGCGCAAATCATGGCCGCCGAAGGCTGGGGCGCGCAGGCCGGGCTGCTGCTGTCGGCGGCGGGGGTGGTGACGCTGGTCGGCGTCAGCCTGGCGCGTCGGTCAGCCGCAGCAAGGTGATCCGCGCCTTTCCGACGGTGCGTTCGGCCACGGTTTCCATGCCGCGCACATCGGGGTTTTCCTTCGCGGCGGTTTCCAGGCTGACCCAGGTCGCCGCGCCGATCCAGCCGAGCCGGGCCAATTTGTCGAGCGCCACCGCGCCTGCGCCGCTGCCATAGGGCGGATCGAGCAGGATCAGGTCGAGCGGCTGCCGCGCCGGGCCAAGCGAGAGCACCGATGTCGCGCGCACATCGCTTTGCCCCTGCGCGCCCAGATTGGCGACGTTCTGGCGCAGCACGCGCACGGCGGGCGCATCCTGTTCCACGAAGATGCAGCTTGCCGCGCCGCGGGACAGCGCCTCGAGGCCCAGCGCGCCCGAGCCGGCGAACAAGTCGGCCACGGCCAGCCCCTCGAACGAGCCGAGCCGGCTGGTCAGCATCGAGAACAGCGTCTCGCGCGTGCGGTCGGCGGTGGGGCGGGTGGTTTCGCCCGCCGGCGCGGACAGCTTGCGCCCGCGCCATTGCCCGGCAACGATCCTCATTTGCGCGGCCCCGGACGGCGCGGGCCTTTGCCCGGTGCGCCGGAGCGGGGCGGGCCTGATCGGGCCGGGGCGGAACGGGGCGGGCCGGAACGCGCGGGGCGATCGACCAGTTCGCCATCGCGGCGCCGGGCGTTCCGGCGCGCGTTTTCGGTGCGCGAGCCATCGTTGCGGGGGGCATCGGCGCGCGCGCTCGCCGGCTTGCCGGCATAGGGCTTGCCCTTGCTTTCCGGTCGGCCGGCAGGCGCACTGGCCATCGGCGTACGGGCCACTGGCGCGCGTTCCACCGGCCCACGGGCCACCGGCGCACGCTCGTCGGCGCGGCGATCGGGCCGGGTGCGCTGGATGCGCGCCCTGGCCTGTTCGGGCGCGGGGCGCTGGATGTCGGGGCTGCCGGGGGTTTTCAGGCCCTTGCGGAAGCGCTCCACATCGACCTGGCGGATCTCCACCGCCGCGCCGCGCGGCAGGTCGAGCAACTGGAACGGGCCGTAGGACGTGCGCAGCAGCCGCGACACTTCCAGCCCGAGATGCTCCAGCACGCGGCGCACTTCGCGGTTCTTGCCTTCGGTCAGCGTCAGTTCGATCCACTGGTTGCGCCCGGTGCTGCGCTCCATGTTGGCGTCGATCTTGCCATAGTGGATGCCCTCGATGGTGATGCCCTCGATCAGGTCCTCAAGCTGGCTTTGCGTGATGTCGCCGAAGGTGCGGGCGCGGTAGGTGCGCGGGATGCCCGATGACGGCAGTTCCATCGCGCGCTTCAGTTCGCCGTCGTTGGTCATCATCAGCAGGCCTTCGGTGTTGAAGTCCAGCCGGCCGACCGGCATCACGCGCGGCGTGCCCGGCGTGCCCGGCGGCAGCGCGTTGCGCAGCGCGGTGTAGATCGTCGGCCGCCCGGCGGGATCGCGTTCCGCCGTGATCAGCCCCGATGGCTTGTGGAAGGCGAACAGGCGCGCCGGATCGGGCGCTTTCACCGGCTGGCCATCCACCGTCACGCCGCGCAAGTTGGGCAGCACGGTGGCGGGCGTGGTGACGAGTTCGTCGCCGATCCTGACGCGCCCTTCGGCGATCATGCGCTCCACCTCGCGCCGGCTGGCAACGCCCGCGCGGGCAAGTAGCTTGGCGATGCGTTCGCCGACGCGCGGGGCGCCATCGGCTGCGGGAGACGTGCGGGGGGGCTGGACCATCCGCTGCCCTTAGCCTTGTGGACAAGGGCCGTCAAAGCGGACGCGGGCGGGCAAAATCCGGCGGCCGGGGCTGTCCTCCCGGCGCGCGCGCGGCTAGGTTGGCCGCCAAGCATCGGCGGGAGGAAATCGCGCATGACCCAATCGGCCACCGGCGCGCGGCGCGGCCTTTCGCAATCGTTGCGTCCCTATGCCGAAAAGGAATCGCTGGCCGCGTTCGTCCTGGGGGTGTCGTCGGGCTTTCCCTATGCGATGATCGGCGCGACGCTGACCACGCGGCTGGCGCAGGATGGCATCGACAAGAAGACCGTCACCGCCTTCACGCTGGCCTTCCTGGTCTACAACCTGAAGTTCCTGTGGGCCTGGGTGCCCGATGGCATACGCTTGCCGCTGCTGGGCGCGCTGGGCCAGCGCGTTTCGTGGATGCTCGTCACGGGGGCGCTGGTGATGGCGGCCGTGGTCAACCTGGCGCTGGTCGATCCCGGGCACGGTATCGGCGCGACGGTGCTGGCCGCGGTGCTGGTCGGCGCGGCGGGCGCGACGTTCGACATCGTGATCGACGCCTACCGGATCGAAACGCTGAAACCCTATCAACTGGGCGTCGGCTCGGGCATGTCGCAATATGGCTGGCGGATCGGATCGGCGGGGGCGGGGGCGCTGGCGCTGGTCGTCTCGGCACGCTGGGGCTGGAGCGCGGCCTACCTGGCCTGCGCCGGGCTGGCGCTGCCCGCGATGCTGACCGCGCTGGTGCTGGGCGAGCCGGAACGCCATCGTCCGCCCACGCATCGCAAGGGGCTGGGCGAGGCCTGGCGCTCCATCTCCGGGCCGTTCGCGGAATTCTTCCAGCGGCAGGGCGCGCTGCTGGTGCTGCTGTTCATCCTGGTCCACAAGATCGGCGACACGCTGGCCAATCTCACCTTCCGCCTGCTGTTCGACGACCTTGGCTTTTCGAACGATGAAATCGCGATCTACGATGTGGGCGTCGGGTTCTGGGCCTACCTGATCGGCATTTTCATCGGCGGCGTGGTCTTTGCGCGGATCGGCCTGAAGCGTTCGGTGCTGATCGCGCTGGTGCTGATGGCGGTATCGAACCTCAGCTTCGCGGCATTGGCGGCGGCCGGGCATTCGAACCTGGGCATGGCCGGCGCGATCGGGTTCGAGAACATGGCCTCGGGCTATGGCGGGGTCGTGGTCGTCGCCTATTTCTCGGCGCTGTGCGACCTGCGCTTCACCGCCGCGCAATATGCGCTGATCTCCGCCGGGGCGAGCGTGGTCGGCCGGTTCCTGACCGGGACCACGGCGGGCGGGCTGATCGAGGCGTTCGGCTACGTCAATTTCTATGTGCTGACCACGGTGCTGGCGCTGCCCGGCATCGTGCTGTTCTGGTGGATGAGCCGCGTCGGGCTGATCGACGCGGCGATGGGCACCGCCGGCGATGAAGATGGCGGGGCTTAGTCCGGAAATTCCCGGTTGAGCCGCAGCACTTCGCCGGCAAGGTAAAGCGATCCCGCGATCAGCACGTCGCCTTCGGGCGGCAGCGCGGCCAGCGCTTCGGGCACGGTGGCGAAGCTGCGCACGGGCAGCGGGGTGTGCGCGGCGAAGTCTTCCGGCGCATGGGCATCGTGGCCCGGCGCGGGGACGACCGAGACGCTGGCGAGCCGGCCGGACAAGGGCTTGAGCAGCGCGCCGGGGTCCTTGTTGGCCAGCATGCCGATGACCAGGTGAAGCGGCCGGTGCCGGTCGTCGTTCCCGCCACGGCCGGCGAAGAACCGCGCGATCGCCGTGCCCGCATCGGGATTGTGCCCGCCGTCGAGCCAGACCTGCCGCCCGGGCGCCTGCGCGGTGAGCGGCCCTTCGCCCAGCAATTGCAGCCGCGCCGGCCAGCGGGCCGCGCGAATGCCTTGCGCCATGGCGGCGGGCGAGACCTGCACCGCCTGCTGATGGCGCAGCATGGCCACGGCCAGCCCGGCATTGTCTGCCTGATGCGCGCCGGGCAGCGTCGGAAGCGGCAGCGTGAGCGCCCCAAGCGCATCGCGATAGGCGATGGCATCGCCCGCCACCTCCGCCGACCAGCCTTGCCCGCGCACGACCAGCCTGGCCCCGGCGTGCGCGGCGGTGCGCGCGACTTCCTCGGCGGCGACAGGGGGATAGGCCTGCGTCACCAGCGGGCTGCCGGCGCGCGCGATGCTGGCCTTTTCGAAGGCGATGCGCGCCAGCGGATCGTCGGGCGTGCCCGCTTCCGGGCGCAGCAGGAACGCTTCGTGATCGATGCCGAGCGAGGCGAGGCCGCAGGCGGCCGGGGCGACCAGCACGTTGGTGGCGTCAAGCCGTCCGCCCAGCCCGACTTCGAGGATGCAGGCATCGGCGGGAACCCGCGCGAAAGCCAGGAACCCGGCCGCCGCCGTCACTTCGAAGAACGTGGGTTCCAGATCGCTGCCGATGTCGAGCACTTCGGCCAGCAGGTCGGCCAGCATGGCGTCGGAGATCAGCTTGCCGGCCACGCGAATCCGCTCGTTGTAGCGCACCAGATGCGGCTTGGTGGCGGCGTGGACGGTCAGCCCTTCGGCTTCGAGCATGGCGCGCAGGAACGCGCAGGTCGATCCCTTGCCATTGGTCCCGGCAACGTGGAACACCGGCGGCAGGTGCAACTGGGGATCGCCCAGCCGTCGCAGCAGTTCGGTGATCGTCTCCAGCCCGAACCGCCCCGCCGGCAAGGACAGCGCGCCCAGCCGGTCCAACTGGCGCTGGACGGCGGGATCGTCCGAAACCGCGAAATCGCGCATCGGCTCAGCGCGCGGAATGAACGGCGTCGGCCAGCGCCCGCGTCTGCTCGCGCACGGCGGCTGCGGCATTCGCGCCATGCAGCGCCACCGTTTCGACCAGCGCCGAGCCGACGACGACGCCATCGGCCACTTGGGCGATGGCGCGCGCCTGATCGGGCGTGCGCACGCCGAAGCCCACCGCGATGGGCAGGTCGGTCGCCGCCTTGAGCCGGGCCACGGCCTCTTCGATCGAGCCGAGCGCCGCCTGCTGCTTGCCGGTGACGCCTGCCACCGAGACGTAATAGACGAAGCCCGACGAACCATCGAGCACCGCCGGCAGCCGCGCGGTATCGGTGGTCGGCGTGGCGAGGCGGATCGGGGAAAGGCCGGCGGCGCGCAGCGCCGGGCCAATCTCGGGATCTTCCTCGGGCGGAATGTCGACGCAGATCACGCCATCGACGCCGGCCTTCGCGGCTTCGCGCGCGAACCATTCGGGGCCGCGAATGGTCATCGGGTTGGCATAGCCCATCAGCACCAGCGGCACCTGCGGGTGGCGCGCGCGGAACCCGGCGGCGATGCGCAGGATGTCTGCGGTGCGCGTGCCCGCGCCCAGCGAGCGCAAGTTGGCTTCCTGGATCGCCGGGCCATCGGCCATGGGATCGGTGAAGGGCATGCCCAGCTCGATCACGTCGGCGCCGCCTTCGACCAGCGCATCGAGGATGGCGGGCGTGGCGTCGGGCGTCGGATCGCCGGCGGTGACGAACGTGATCAGCGCCGGATGGCCCTTGGCGAAGGCGGCGGCCAGGCGGTTTTGGGCGGGGCTGCTCACAATGTCACCCCCAGCGCTTCGGCGACGTTGAAGATGTCCTTGTCGCCCCGGCCCGACAGATTGAGGACGATGATCTTGTCCTCGTCCATCGTCGGCGTCAGGTCGGGCAGGGCGGCCAGGGCGTGGGCGCTTTCCAGTGCGGGGATGATGCCTTCCAGCTCGCAGCAGAGCTGGAAGGCTTCAAGCGCCTGGTTGTCGGTGATCGGCACGTATGTCACGCGGCCGCTTTCGTGCAGCCAGCTATGTTCCGGCCCGATGCCCGGATAGTCCAGCCCGGCGCTGATCGAGTGCGCCTCGGTGATCTGGCCGTCCTCGTCCTGCAGCAGGTAGGTCCTGTTGCCGTGGAGCACGCCCGGCATGCCGCCGGTCAGGCTGGCGGCATGCTGGCCGGTCTCGATCCCGTGGCCCGCCGCTTCGACGCCGATCATCGCCACGCCGGCATCGTCGAGGAAGGGATGGAACAGCCCGATCGCGTTGGAGCCGCCGCCGACGGCAGCGACCAGCAGGTCGGGCAGCTTGCCGGTACGGGACAATATCTGTTCGCGCGCCTCGCGGCCGATCACGCTCTGGAAATCGCGCACCAGCTCCGGATAGGGATGGGGGCCGGCGGCGGTGCCGATGATATAGAACGTGTCATGCACATTGGCGACCCAGTCGCGCAGCGCCTCGTTCATCGCGTCCTTCAGCGTCTTCGCGCCGCTTTCCACCGGGATCACTTCCGCGCCCAGCAGCTTCATGCGGAAAACGTTGGGCTGCTGGCGTTCCACGTCCGTCGCGCCCATATAGATCACGCAGGGCAGGCCGAAGCGCGCACAGACGGTGGCGGTGGCCACGCCATGCTGGCCCGCGCCGGTTTCCGCGATGATCCGGGTCTTGCCCATGCG
>JADLHU010000158.1 GCA_020848655.1 Novosphingobium sp. | reverse complement strand
GTCATCGCGTTGACCAGGATATTGCCGTCATAGGCCTTGTGGAAATTGGTCTCGCCGCCAACCGTCGGCACGCCCACGCAATTGCCGTAGCCGCCGATCCCGGCGATCACGCCTTGCACAAGGTGCTTCATCTTGGGGTGATCTGGCCGGCCGAAGCGCAGCGCGTTCATGTTGGCGACGGGGCGCGCGCCCATGGTGAACACATCGCGCAGGATGCCGCCAACGCCCGTTGCCGCGCCCTGGTAGGGTTCGATGTAGCTGGGGTGGTTGTGGCTTTCCATCTTGAAGATGGCGGCCTGCCCGTCGCCGATATCGATCACGCCAGCGTTTTCGCCGGGGCCGCAGATCACCCAGGGCGCCTCGGTCGGCAGCTTCTTCAGGTGCAGCCGGCTCGACTTGTACGAGCAGTGTTCGGACCACATGACCGAAAAGATGCCCAGGTCCACGAGATTAGGCTCGCGGCCCAGCGCGTGCAGGACGCGCTGGTACTCTTCCTCGGAAAGCCCGTGGGCGGCGACGATCTCGGCGGTGATCGCGGAAGTGGGAGTGCTCATGGCGCGCCCCTTAGCCCGCTCGCGCGCGCGGCGCTAGCCACCGGCGCGCTTGACCGGCGCGCGCGGCACCGCCATTGCTGAAATCATGGTAGACAACGCCGCAGACCTCACTGCCCTGAGCTTCGAAGACGCGTTGCGCGCGCTGGAAGACGTGGTGCGCAAGCTGGAAAGCGGCGAAGTGCCGCTGGACGATTCGATCTCGCTCTACGAACGCGGCGAACAGTTGCGCAAGCACTGCCAGGCCCGGCTCGACGCCGCCCAGCAGCGGATCGAGCGGATCGTCGCCGGACCGGACGGAGCCGCCACGGGCGTGCAGCCGTTCGACGGCGAATCGGTCCGCTGACGATGACGCAATCTGGATCGCTGGCCGGCGTGGCCGATACGCTCCTCGCGCAGAGCCTTGTCCACATCCAGCGCGATATCGACGCCGCGTTCGACCGGCTGCTGCCCGTGCCCCAGGATGCCCGTGCGCGCCTGGTCGAAGCGATGCGCTATGCGGTCATCGGCGGGGGGAAGCGAGTTCGCCCGCTGCTGCTCACCGCCACGGCGGAACTCTATGGCGTCGGGCGCGAATCCGCCATTCGCGCCGGCGCCGCGATCGAGGCGATCCACGTCTATTCGCTGATCCACGATGATCTGCCCTGCATGGACGACGACGACTTGCGCCATGGCAAGCCGACCGTCCACCGCGCCTTCGACGAGGCGACGGCGGTGCTGGCGGGCGATGCGCTGCACGCGCTGGCATTTGAAATCCTGGCCGATTCCATGGTCAGCGGCGATCCGTTCACGCGCATCGAACTCGTCGCGGCGCTGGGTTCCGCCAGCGGTTTCCAGGGCATGGCCGGCGGCCAGATGATGGACATGGCGGCGGCGGAAAGCGTCTTCGACCTGCCCACCGTCACGCGGCTCCAGCAACTCAAGACCGGGGCGTTGCTGGGCGCGGCAGTGGAAATGGGCGCGATCCTGGGTCGCGTGCCGGCGGAAGGGCGCGCCCACCTGCGCGGCTATGCGCGCGACATCGGGCTGGCCTTCCAGATCGCGGACGACCTGATCGACCATGAAGGCGATGCGGCATCGGCCGGCAAGGCCGTGGGCAAGGATGCGGTAGCCGGCAAGCAGACCTTCGTTTCGCTGCTTGGCGCCGAGCGCGCACGCGAACAGGCCCGCGCACTTGTCGATCAGGCGATCAGCCACCTCAGCCTGTATGGCCCGGAAGCAAACCTGCTGCGGGCGCTGGCGAGATATATCGTGGAAAGGGATCGTTGATGACATATGCGGGGGGGGAACGCATCGGAGTCTATCCGGGCACATTCGATCCGATAACGCTGGGCCATGCCGACATTATCCGGCGCGGCGCCAAGCTGGTAGACAAGCTGATCATCGGCGTCACCACCAATCCTTCGAAAAGCCCGCTGTTCACGCCCGAGGAACGCATCGCGATGGTCGAGCGCGAGGTTGGTTTCCTGGGCATCGACAATGTCAGCGTGGTCGGTTTCAACGCTCTCCTCATGCGCTTCGCCGAACGCCAGGGCGCATCAGTGATCGTGCGTGGCCTGCGCGCCGTGGCCGACTTCGAATACGAGTACCAGATGGCCGGCATGAACCAGCAGCTCAATTCCGGGATCGAAACGGTGTTCCTGATGGCCGACGTCAGCCTGCAGCCGATCGCGTCCAAGCTGGTCAAGGAAATCGCCCTCTTCGGTGGCGATATCGCCGCCTTCGTCAGCCCGACCGTGTGCGAGGACGTGCTGGCCCGGATCGACAAGGTCGGCCGGCTTGGCGATTATTGAGCGCGCGGCAAAACCCGCTTGCGCGCCTTCGCGTTGATCCCCCGCCATTTGCACCGCACCGGCATGGCATCGTGTCCGTTCATTGCCATGACAGCGGCGGAGCGCTATCGCCCGCTTCGCGTCACTGCCCCGGCCCGCCTGTTCGCGGCCGGGCCTCTTGTCGAGAGTAGCCGATGACTTTCCGCCTGCTTGCCACGATCCTCATGGGCGCCTCGCTGGCTGCCGCTCCGGCGTTCGCCAGCGACAAGCCCGCGCCGGCCGCCGCGCCGCTGTCCGTCGCGGTCGATCCCGATCCCACGCACGCGCCAGAGGATGTGGTTAATCTCGATCTGTCGAACGGCGGCCGGGTCGTCATTCGCCTGATGCCGCAATGGGCGCCCAATCATGTCGAACGCATCAAGACGCTGGTGCGCCGGCACTTCTACGATGGGGTGATCTTTCACCGCGTGATCGAAGGCTTCATGGCGCAGACCGGCGATCCCACGGGCACCGGCCAGGGCGGCTCGCCGCTGCCCGACCTCAAGGCCGAATTCAACGCGCTGCCGCATGTGCGCGGTGTGGTTTCGATGGCGCGCACCAGCAATCCCGACAGCGCGAACAGCCAGTTCTTCATCGTGTTCTATCCGCGCTTCGCGCTGGACAAGAAGTACACGATATTCGGCCGCGTGATCGGCGGGATGGACGTGGTCGACAAGATCGAACTGGGCGAGCCGCCGGCCAATCCCACCAAGATCGTGCGCGCCACGCTGGCGGCGGATTCGCAGCCGGCGCTGACCGTGCCGCCCGCCGCCGCCGCGCCCGAGGCGCCAGCCGTCACCGCCGACCAGCCCAGCACCGCGCCATCGAACTGACGCCGCGCGCCGGCAGCCTTCATGCGCGTAGACCTGTTCGATTTCGAACTGCCGCCCGAACGCATCGCGCTGCGCCCGGCGCGGCCGCGCGATGCGGCGCGGCTGCTGGTGGTGCCGGGCGAGGGCGCTTTCGCGGATCTGCGTGTAAGCGATCTGCCCGGCCAGTTGCGCGCGGGCGACGTGCTGGTTTTCAACGACACGCGCGTCATCCCCGCCCAGCTTGAAGGGCAGCGCGGCGAGGCGCGGATCGGCGCGACGCTGCACAAGCGGATCGACTTGCGCCACTGGCAGGCCTTTGTGCGCAACGGCAAGCGCCTGCGCGAAGGGGATCGCATCCAGTTCGGCGCAAACGTCACCGCGCTGGCCGAAGCGCGCCACGCCGATGGTAGCTGGACGCTGCTGTTCGAAGGCGAGGAGCCGGTCGAAGTGCTGCTCGAACGCGCCGGCCGCATGCCGCTGCCGCCCTACATCGCCGGCAAGCGCCCGCTCGATGAAGCCGATCGCAGCGATTACCAGACCATGTTCGCGGCGCGCGATGGCGCCGTCGCCGCCCCCACCGCCGCGCTGCATTTCACGCCCGGCCTGATGGCCGCGCTCGCCGGCGCCGGGATCGGCAGCGAGACACTGACGCTTCACGTCGGCGCGGGCACCTTCCTGCCGGTCAAGGCGGATGACACCGCCGAACACGCCATGCACGCCGAATGGGGCCGGATCGACGCGGCCACGGCCGATCGCCTCAACGCCGCCCGCGCCGACGGCGGCCGCCTGATCGCGGTGGGCACCACCAGCCTGCGCCTGCTGGAAAGCGCGACGGGCGATGACGGCGTGATCCACCCGTTCGAAGGCGACACCGCGATCTTCATCACCCCCGGCTACCGCTTCCGCGCCATCGACGGCCTGATGACCAACTTCCACCTGCCGCGATCGACCTTGTTCATGCTGGTCAGCGCGCTGATGGGGCTGGACCGGATGCAGGCTGCCTATGCCCATGCGATCGGGGAGGGGTATCGGTTCTACAGTTATGGCGATGCCAGCCTGCTGCTGCCCGAGCGTTAGCGCGGAAAGACGGTTCTATTA
This sequence comes from Novosphingobium sp., assembly GCA_020848655.1. Taxonomy (GTDB): domain Bacteria; phylum Pseudomonadota; class Alphaproteobacteria; order Sphingomonadales; family Sphingomonadaceae; genus Novosphingobium. The sequence continues at coordinate 510 of JADLHU010000158.1, read as the reverse complement.
GTTCCGATCTGGATCAAGTTTCCGGATCTTATGCCGCGCCGGCTATTCTTCGCATCTTGTGTGACTATTGGACACAGTGCTAGCGTCAGCCCTTGCCGCTTCATGCGGATTGAAATGGGGGCATTTCTTGAAATCGCACATTCTCCGGCTTGCGGCGGCCGCAAGCCTTGCCGTTGTTCTGTGTTCGCCGCTTTCGGCGCAGGAGCGATCGGCCGTGAAGCAGGACTTTTCGCTGCCGGCGAACAGCCACAAGAAAATCCTGGTATTCCGGCCCTCTGTCCGCGTCGGCGCGCAATCGACGGGTGGGCTGTTCGAACCCAACGCCGAATGGACCGAAAAGGCCAAGGCAAACATCGAGGCGGCGCTCAGCCGCTTTCAGGACAAGCTGGACACCCGCAAAAACCGCGTCTTTTGAAGCGGGTCGGTCCGGCGAGGACGTTGTCCGATGTTGCGCGACCATAATGGGCGCGCTGTTGGTCTGTTTTCAGCGGCATTTCGGGCAGTCTGACC
>JADLHU010000157.1 GCA_020848655.1 Novosphingobium sp. | reverse complement strand
CCGGGCATAGCCGAAATAGGGCACTACGGCCGTGATCCGCTTGGCCGAAGACCGGCGCAGCGCATCGATGCAGATCAGCAGTTCCATCAGATTGTCGTTGGCCGGAAAGCTGGTCGACTGGAGGACAAACACATCCTCGCCGCGCACGTTTTCGTGGATTTCGACGAAAACTTCCTCATCGGCGAACCGGCGCACGCTGGCATCGGTCAGCGGCGTTTCCAGATAGGCCGCAACGGCCCGTGCCAGCGGAAGGTTGCTGTTGCCTGCGAGGATTTTCATGCGCGTGTCCCTTGGCGGTTGGGGAGTGTTGCGCTGGCCTTAGCGAGGAGTCATGCGAATGCAATATAGCGACGCGGCGAATCGTGGAGTACCGGGCTTGCCGAGCGGTTCAGTATCGCGATTCGCCGACATTCTGCGGGTGGCCCACCGCAATGGCGGGCCACCACCCTGAGCAGAATCAGGCGTTGGCACCCTTGCGGCTTTCGCTGCGCACCCACCGGACAGTGCCCGAACTGGCGCGCATCACGACGCTTTCGGTGGTCATCGAGCCGTTCTTCAGGCGCTTGACGCCCTTGAGCAGCGAACCATCGGTCACGCCGGTGGCGGCGAAGATGCAATCACCCTTGGCCAGTTCTTCCAGCTTGTAGATCTTGTTGAGGTCTTCGATGCCCCACTTGCGGGCGCGGGCCTTTTCATCCTCGTTGCGGAACAGCAGGCGGCCATTGAACTGCCCACCGACGCAGCGCAGCGCCGCAGCGGCCAGCACGCCTTCAGGCGCACCGCCGGAACCCATGTACATATCGATCCCGGTATCTTCATTGGTCACCGCGATCACGCCCGCCACATCGCCATCGCCGATCAGCACGACACCGCAGCCCAGCCCGCGCAGTTCATTGATCAGATCGTTGTGGCGCGGACGGTCCAGCACGCAGACGATGATTTCGTGCGGCTGCACACCCTTGGCTGCCGCCACGGCCTTGACGTTGTCGGTGGGCGACTTGGCCAGATCGATGATGTCATCGGGATAGCCCGGGCCAACCGCCAGCTTGTCCATATAGACGTCGGGCGCGTTGAGCAGGTTGCCCGCTTCGGCAGCGGCCAGCACGGCCAGCGCGTTCGGCCCGGCCTTGGCGGTGATGGTGGTGCCTTCCAGCGGATCGAGCGCGATGTCGATCTTCGGCCCGGTGCCCTGAGCGCCGCCAACCTTTTCACCGATGTAGAGCATCGGCGCTTCATCACGTTCGCCTTCGCCGATGACCACGGTGCCGTCGATCGCCAGATCGTCAAACGCGCGGCGCATCCCTTCCACGGCGGCATGATCGGCGGCCTTTTCATCGCCCCGGCCAATCAGTTCGGAAGCGGCGATGGCGGCGGCTTCGGTCACACGGACCATTTCAAGGACGAGAACACGGTCGAGAACCTGACTGGCGGGCGTGGTGGTCATGGGAATCCTTAGCTGTGCATACGTATGAAATTACCTGATGCCGCTTAGCCAGCGCACCGCGCCCTGTCGAGAGGCACGTGTGGTGCGCACTGGCCTGACCGCCACCGTTCAGCCGCGATTAAAGCTCAGATCGCTCAAGCGCAATCGACGAAGGAGAATCATCACGTGCGCCATCGCTGCGGGATTGCCAGACTGCGCGCCCTGATTGTCGTGCCGATACTCGTTACGGCCCTGCTTGGCACCAGCGCCGCGCCGCTGGCCGCGCAAGATGCCGCCGATGCCCGCACCGCCACCATGATCGCCCGGCAAAAGCAGGTGTTCGGCCCGCCGCCACCCAAGCCGCGCTGCGGTCTGCGCTCTTCCGACGGCGAAATCGTCGTCTGCGCGCCGGATGACGGCGCGCAGTGGCGCGTGCCGTCCTCGGCAGACAGCGACCCCACCTCGCGCGAGGCGCTGCGCGACGGACTGCCGCGCGCGCCGCAGCTGGATCGCGGATCGTGCCGGGGCCAGCCGGGCTGCATCGTCGGCGGCTGGGCGCCGCCACCGGTCTACATGATTGATCTGGATGCCATTCCCGAAGCCCCGGAAGGTTCGGATGCGGACAAAGTGGCCAAAGGTGAGATGCAGGACCGCTGACGGGCGGGGCTGATATTAATCGCCCAGAATGTGCATCACCAGCGGCGGCGCGCCAAGGCTGGGCGAACCATCGAGCAAGCGCAGCGCTTCGCTGACCGCCGATTCGGGGCCTTCGTGAGTGACCATCGCCACCAGCACTTCGCCATCGGGCCCGGCCCGGCCCTTCTGGATCAGGCTTTCGATCGACACCCCGGCATCGCGCATGGCGGCGGTGATTTCCGCCAGCACGCCGGGCCGGTCGGCCACGACAAAGCGCAGATAGGCGCGGCCCAGCCGGTGCCCCGATTCGGCGGGAACCATGTCTTCCAGTTCCGCCACGGGGACTGAGAACGGCGCACCGATTTCGCCCCGGGCGATGTCGATGATGTCCGCCACCACCGCACTGGCGGTTGGCCCGTCGCCCGCGCCCGCGCCCTGAAACAGCAGTCGGCCAGAGAAATTGCCTTCCGCCACCACGGCATTGGTCGCCCCGTCAACATGCGCCAGCGGGTGATCGAACGGCACCAGATACGGCTGCACGCGCTGAAACAGGCGGCACGGCTGCGCGCCGCCGCTGTGGACGCCATCGGTATCGGCCATGCCGATCAGGCGGATGACATAGCCCAGCGCCTCGGCCTG
>JADLHU010000156.1 GCA_020848655.1 Novosphingobium sp. | reverse complement strand
TAGGCGGGCGGACTAAGTCGCGCTGAAGCGGCCAACAGCCCTGTCTGAACTGCGGTGGCGCTTGCTGTCCCCTCGCGATGCCGAAGGGGGCCTTTTGAGGCATACGATTCTCGTACGCAGCCGCAAACGGAAAAATTACGCCGCAGTTGGTCGTGCTACCTAGGCTGCTACCTAGCCGAAAACGGATTGCTTCGACCTTTGATGAGAAGGCGTATAAGGCATTGAGTTTATGCTGGAAAATGGTGGACGCACTAGGGCTCGAACCTAGGACCCGCTGATTAAGAGTCAGCTGCTCTACCAACTGAGCTATGCGTCCACTGCCTTTCGGCTTCCCGAAGCGTCGGGAGGCGCTCCCTATAGCGGTTGTTTTCGGGAGGGGAAGAGGATTCGTGCAGAAATTTTCAAGAAAGTCCGCGAGAGCCTTTTCGCCAGCGGTCCACGGCCATGATCGTGCCGATGCAGATCATGTTCGTCATCATCGAGGAGCCGCCGTGGCTCATGAAGGGCAACGGGATTCCCACCACCGGGGCCAGGCCCATCACCATCATCAGGTTGATCGCGACGTAGAAGAAGATCGTCACCGTCATCCCCGCCGCCAGCAACTGGCTGAACCGGTCGGGCGAACGGCGGGCGACGACGAGTCCCCAGCGCAGGATGATCGCGAACACGGCCAGCACGAACAATCCGCCCAGCATGCCCCATTCCTCCGACATCGTGGCGAAGACGAAGTCGGTATGCGATTCGGGCAGGTATTCGAGGTGGCTTTGCGATCCGTTGCCGAACCCCTTGCCGAAGAAGCCGCCAGATCCGATGGCGATCTTGGACTGGGTGATGTGATAGCCCGATCCCAGCGGATCGCTTTCGGGATCGAGGAAGGTCGTCACCCGGCGGCGCTGGTAATCGTGCAGCAGGAAGAAATAGGCCATCGGCGCCGCGATCGCGCCGGCCAGTCCGCCACCGATGAACCAGCGCAGCGGCAGGCCCGCGAGGAACATCAGCGAAAACCCGCCGAAGCAGATCGCCAGCGCCGTCCCGAGATCGGGTTGCAGCATGACGAAGGCGGCCGGCATGGCGATCAGGCCGGCGGCGGGAACCAGGCCACGCCAGTTGGTCGTCACCGTGGCCGGCAATGTATCGTAGAAGCGGGCGAGCACCAGCACGATGGCGGGTTTCATCAGTTCCGACGGTTGCAGCGTCATGACGCCAAGATCGAGCCAGCGCTGGCTGCCGCCACCGATCGCGCCCAGCAGTTCCACCAGGACCAGCAGCACCAGCACCGCGCCATAGATCGGATAGGCGGCCAGCTTGAACCAGTCGCGCGGGAAGCGCGCGAGGACCACCGCCATGCCGAGGAACGCAAAGAAGCGCAGCAGGTGCGTCAGCGCCCAGGGCCGCAAGTGCCCGCCGGCGGCCGAATAGAGCACGCACGATCCGAAAATGACGAGCGCCGCGAGCGGCAGGATAACCTGCCAGGGTTGGCGGGCGACAGGTTCGGGAACGCTGGGCTGGCTCATCCGGGCGGTCTCGCTGTCGGGGCGGGTGCGGGAGCTGGGGGTGTGGCGGGGGCGCCGCCATCCGCCGCCGGGGCGGGGGAGGCTGCCGCGCCGGACGGATCGTCAGGCTCCGGCCGTGGCGAGGCGGCAGTATCGACCAGCGGCTGCGTGGGCGGCGTGGCACCATCGTTCGCGGTCTGCTGCTCGGCCGCGTCCTCCGACACCTTGGGCGCGCTGGCGCCATATTGCGTGGCATAGGAACGGTATCGCGCCGCCATGCGCTGCTGCGGCGTGCCGCCCCAGCCTTTTTCCATTTCGAGCAGCGTCTCCATCGCCTTGGCGGGATCGAACAGGAAGGTCATGACATCGCGCGCGATGGGGTAGGCCGCGCCCGATCCGCCACCATGCTCGATCACCACGGCGCAGGCGAAGCGCGGCTTGTCGTATGGGGCGAAGCAGATGAAGTGGCCGTGGTCGCGATGCTTCCACAATCCGCCCTTGCCGCTGCCGACGTTCAGGCCAACGACTTGCGCGGTGCCGGTCTTGCCTGCCAGCAGCACATCGGGGATCGGCAGGCGCGCGCGGCCGGCGGTGCCCGGCCCGTTGACCACGTCGCTCATCGCCTTGTGCACGAAATCGAGGTGTTCCTGCGAAATGCCCAGCGGCTTGACCGCAGGGGCATGAGGGCTGTGCATCAAGCGCGGCATCAGGATGTTGCCGCTGGCGATGCGCGACGCCATGACCGCCTGCTGCAAGGGGTTCACCAGCATGTAGCCCTGGCCGATCGTAGCGTTCACCGTATCGTATACGGCCCAGTCCTTGCCGTACTTGCGCTTTTTCCAGGCGGGATCGGGCACCGTGCCGTAGGACTGGCCAGGCACCGGCAGATCGAATTCCTGCCCCAGCCCCAGGCGGCGCGCCATGGCGGCGATCTTGTCCATGCCGATCTGCTGGGCGAAGTGATAGAAATAGACGTCGCAGCTTTGGTAGATGCCCTTGGCCATGTTGACAGAGCCGTGGCCGCGCCGGTTCCAGCAGTGGAACACGCGATTGCCGACGCGCAGGCCGCCGCCGCAGCCGACCGAGGCCTCGGGATCGAGCCCTGATTCCAGGAAAGACAGCGCCACCATCGGCTTCACCGTGGAGCCGGGCGGATAGAGCCCGCGCAGCACTTTGTTGCGCAGGGGCACATGATCGTCGTCCGACAGCATTTTCCATTCGATGCGGCCGATGCCGTCGGAAAAGCTGTTGGGATCGAAGCTGGGCATGGATGCGGCGCAGAGCAGGTCGCCGGTCAGGCAGTCCATCACCACGACCGAGCCGGATTCTACCCCGATGCGCCGCGCCGCATAGTCTTGCAACGGGCCGTCGATGGTCAGCTTGATGGGCTTTCCGGGCACGTCTTCGCGTGTGTCGAGATCGCGTACGATGCGCCCGCCGGCGGTCACTTCGACGCGCCGCGCGCCCGGCGCGCCGCGCAAATGCGCCTCGAACTGCTTTTCCAGCCCGTCCTTGCCGATCTTGAAGCCCGGCGTGATGAGCAGGGGGTTGCGTTCGCGTTCATATTCCTTGGCGTTGGCGGCGCCGACATAGCCGATCAGGTGGCCGACCGAAGGGCCGGTCGGATAGAACCGCGAATAGCCGCGCTGCGTCACCACGCCGGTCAGGTCGGGCAGGCGCACGCTGACCGCCGCGAAGCGTTCCCAATCGAGTCCCGAGGCGACTTCTACCGGCGCAAAGCCGTGCGCCTTGTCAAGTTTATCTTTTAAATCAAGGATCTGTATGTCACTCAGGCTGAGCAGCTTGCCCAGTTCGTTGACCGTGCGTTCGCCATCGACCATGCGTTCGGGAATGATATCGACCCGGAAATCGGCGCGGTTCGACGCCAGCGGCGCGCCGTGGCGATCGAGAATCCAGCCCCGGCGCGGCGGAATCAGCGACAGGTTGACGCGGTTGCTTTCGGCCTGAAGCTCGTATTTTTCGTTCTCGGCGACGGCCAGATAGCCCAACCGGGTGGCCAGAAGCAGACCTACGCCGCCCTGAACCGCACCTAACACCACGCTACGCCGGTCGAAACTGTTGCGAAGCGTGGCCTGGCTGACATGCCGGGCGCCGAACAGCATCAGCCGATATCCCGGAAGGGAATCAGGCGGGCGCGGTCAAGCCCGCCGACCATCCGGGCGATGAGGGGATAGACGAGAATGGCGACGATGGTCTGTGGCACGATAACCTGGATCGGAGAGGAGCCGCCCACCGCGTTGGCGATGGCGAGGCACAGGAGGATATAGGCGAGGATCAGCGCCGCCGCCACCAGCCACTCGACGATGATGTTGCGCCAGGGGAAGCGCGCTTCGATCACTTCCAGCACGATCATCGCCAGCGACCACAGCAGCACGGCGCTGCCCAAGGGCTGGCCGCTGTAGAGATCGTCGAACAGGCCCAGCGGCAGGCCGGCCCAGACCGGCAGCAGGCCGGGGCGCAGTTGCCGCCACGCCACCAGCACCAGGAAGCCCAGCGGCGGCATGACCGGGGCCGAGGCGATCACCAGCCAGCCCGGCACCAGCGAGGCCAGCATGATCGACAGCCACGGCAGCCCGCGCGCGATGAACGGCGAGGGCGCGCGGTTGATGCGCTTGCGGAACTGGTCGGAACCGCCGCGCGGCCAGCGAAGCGAGGTCATGGGCGGCGCGTTCCCGTGCGCGTGGCGCCCGGTTCGCCGGCGCCTTCGGATGAGGCCGCGAGCGGCGCGGCTTCCTGTGCCCAGATCGCTTCGACCGAGACGAATTCGCTGGCCGTGGGATCGCTCAGCATGCGGGCCACCGCGCCGTCGCGCGTGACCTTGGTGACCATCGCCACGGCGGTGCCGGGACGGTACAGCCCGCCCGAGCCCGAGGTGACGAAGACATCGCGCGGCTTCAGCGGATTGACGCCCAGGTTGATCAGGCGGATCTGGAGCGTGCCATCGCTGCGCCCTTGCGCAAAGCCGGGCAGGCCATCGCTGGCGCGGCGCACGGGCACCACGCTTTCGCTATCGGTGATGAGCAGCACGCGCGCCGAGGCAGCGCTGACTTCGAGCACGCGCCCGACAAGGCCGAGCGGCGAACGCACCGGCATGCCCACCGCCACGCCCCTGGCCGAACCGGCGGCGATCGTGGCGAAGCGGCGCGTGCTCGATGCGGTGGACCCGGTCAGCCGCGTGACGACGACGGGGCGGGGGTCTTCCTGCGCCAGCCCGAGCAGCGCCTTCAGGCGCAGGTTCTCGGTGCGCAGCGCCTCGGCTTCTACCAGGCGGACTTTCGCTTCTGCCAGTTCGCGCCGCAGCGTGGCGTTCTGGCTGCCCGCGGCGAAATAGCCGCCGATCGTGGTGAACAGATCCTGCCCCGAGGCGCGGCCGCTGGCGGTGGCCCGGCCGGCCGGCAATGACGCATCCGAAGCCACGCCGCGCAGCGCGGCAAAGGCCGCCGGATCGAAGATCGACACGGACAGCACGATGGCGCCGACAAGCGCGCCCGCCACGCCGGCGATATAGCCGAAGAACGTGCTGTACTGCGCCCTGCGGGAATGGCCGGAGCGCCGGTTGGCCGACGGCGCCATGCGCGTTCTCCCTTCTGGACGGCCTCCTGCCTGCCGGGTCGGACCGTCGCTTCGTGATTACTCAGCCGGTCGCAAACCGGATGTCCGATCGTCAGGCCGTCATCAGCACGCCACGGTAGACCGGGTCTTCCATCGCGCGGCCGGTGCCAAGCGCGACGCAGGACAGCGGATCTTCCGCGATGGACACCGGCAGGCCGGTTTCCTCGCGCAGGTATTCGTCCAGCCCCTGGATCAGCGCGCCGCCGCCGGTCAGGACGATGCCCTGGTCGACGATATCGGCGGCGAGTTCGGGGGCGGTGTTTTCCAGCGCGATGCGCACGCCTTCGATGATCGCGCCGATCGGTTCGGACAGCGCCTCGGCGATGTTTGCCTGGGTGATGGTGATTTCCTTGGGCACGCCGTTGACGAGGTCGCGTCCCTTGATGTGGATCGTCTCGCCGATGCCGTCGGCGGGGACCATGGCGATGCCATAGTCCTTCTTGATCCGTTCGGCGGTCGATTCGCCGATCAGCAGGTTGTGGTGGCGGCGCACGTAGCTGACGATCGATTCGTCCATCTTGTCACCGCCGACGCGCACCGACGTGGTATAGGCCAGCCCGCGCAGCGACAGCACGGCCACTTCGGTGGTGCCGCCGCCGATGTCGACGACCATCGAGCCGACCGGTTCGGTCACGGGCATGTCGGCGCCGATCGCGGCGGCCATCGGTTCGAGGATCAGGTAGACCTGGCTGGCGCCGGCGTTCGAAGCGGCATCGCGGATGGCGCGGCGTTCGACCGAAGTGGAACCGGAAGGAACGCAGATCACGATTTCCGGGTAGCGGAACATGCTGCGCTTGCCGTGCACCTTGCGGATGAAGTGCTTGATCATTTCTTCCGCGATTTCGATGTCGGCGATCACGCCGTCGCGCAAGGGGCGGATCGCCTCGATGTTGTCGGGTGTCTTGCCCATCATCATCTTGGCGTCATCGCCCACGGCCTTGACGCGCTTGATGCCGTTGATCGTTTCGATGGCGACCACCGAAGGTTCGTTCAGCACGATGCCGCGATCCTGCACGTAGACAAGCGTGTTGGCCGTACCAAGGTCGATGGCCATGTTTTGGGAACCGAATTTGAAGAATCGCGACATCATCGAGGCCATCGAAAAATCCGTAAGCTTGCCCGACACTTACCGCCCGGGGGCGGCAGTCATGGTCGAGCGTGTGAGGCTGGAACGCGGGCTATTAACCCATGACTGGGCGAAAGGCCAAAATTTTGTGTGGACGGCAGCCCACTCCGTCGCCTTCCGTCTCGAATTGGCGACGCTTCACCGCTACCTAGGGGGCATGCCCACAATTCGCCGCCTGCCAGAGGAACTCGTCAATCGCATCGCCGCGGGCGAAGTGGTTGAACGGCCGGCCTCCGCGCTCAAGGAACTGGTCGAGAACGCGATCGATGCCGGCGCGGCCAACATCACCGTGCGCCTGGGGCAGGGCGGGCTGGATCTGATCGAAGTGACCGACGATGGCTGCGGCATGCGGCCGGATGAAATCGCGCTGGCGCTGGAACGCCACGCCACGTCGAAACTGCCCGACGAACACATCGAACAGGTCGCCACGCTGGGGTTTCGGGGCGAGGCCCTGCCTTCGATCGCCAGCGTCGCCCGCGTGACCATTGAAAGCCGGCCAAGAGCGGCTGGCGATGGCTGGAAGCGCGTGGTGGATCACGGCGAACCGGCGGGAGACGGCCCCGCCGCGCTGCCGCCGGGCACGCGCATCCGGGTGGAAGACCTGTTCGGCAAAGTGCCGGTGCGGCGCAAGTTCCTGCGTTCGGCGCGCAGCGAATATGCCGCCTGCCTCGATGTCGTGCGGCGGCTGGCCATGGCGCGGCCCGAAACCGGCTTCACGCTGGAGCACGATGGCCGCCGCATCCTGGCGGTCCAGACGGGCGAACCGCTGGCCGCGCGCGTCTCGCGCCTGATCGCGCGTGAACTGGCCGACGATGGCGTGGTGATCGATGCGGAACGGGGAACCGCTCGCCTCAGCGGCGTGGCCGGCCTGCCCACCTTCAATCGCGGCGTTGCCGATCACCAGTACCTGTTCGTCAACGGCCGCCCGGTGAAGGACCGCCTGCTGATCGGCGCGGTGCGCGGCGCCTATGCCGATATGCTGGCGCGCGATCGGCACGCGGTGCTGGCGCTGTTCCTCGATCTTCCGCCCGAGGACGTGGACGTGAACGTCCACCCGGCCAAGACCGAAGTGCGCTTTCGCGATCCGGCCTTCGTGCGCGGCTTCATCGTCGGCGCGCTGCGCCACGCGCTCGACAGTTCGGGCCAGCGCAGCGCGCAGGCCCCGGCCACTGCCGCCATGGCAAGCTGGCAGGTGGAACCGCTGGCCCCGCCGGTTCCCGTGGCGCCGGCCCCTTCGGGCAGCCTGTTCGCCGGGTTCGATCGCCCCGCCGCGCGCCTCGGCGAAGCGGGCCAGGTCTGGCGCGGCTATGAAGCGGCGGTGATGGCCGCGCCGGCGGTGATGGCTTCGCCGGCGGGAAGGGCCGAAGCGGCCGAGCCGATCGACGCGGCGGCCGGGCACTATCCGCTGGGCGTCGCGCGCGGGCAGGTGGCGGGCACCTATATCGTGGCCGAGGCCGAGGACGGCCTCGTCATCGTCGACCAGCATGCCGCGCACGAGCGGCTCGTGCTCGAACGGCTCAAGGCGGCGGGGACGGGCGATGCCATGACGGCGGGGCAGGTGCTGCTGATGCCCGAAGTGGTCGAACTGGACGAACCCGATTGCGACCGGCTTGAGGAGCGCGCCGGCCAACTGGCCGAATATGGCCTGGCGCTGGAACGCTTCGGACCCGGCGCGATGCTGGTGCGATCGGTCCCCGCCGCGCTGGGCAAGGGCGATGTGCAGGCGCTGGTGCGCGATGTGGCCGATGATCTGGCGAAGAACGGCGATGCGCTGCTGCTGGGCGAGCGGCTCGATCTCGTGCTGGCGACGATGGCCTGCCACGGTTCGGTCCGGGCCGGGCGGATGCTCTCGGTGGCGGAAATGAACGCGCTGCTGCGCGAGATGGAACGCACGCCGCGATCGGGCCAATGCAACCATGGGCGGCCCACGTGGGTTAAGCTGGCACACGCCGATATCGAGAAGCTGTTCGGACGAAAATGAAACGCACCATCGCCTGCCTTGTCCTGACGCTTGCCGTCGCCGGTTGCGACCGGGCGGGCCAGCGGGACGAGACGCAAAGCGACGCGCAGGCGGTGGCGCAAGTCGAGGCCGCGCAAAAGCGCCATCCCGCGCCGGTGCTGCTTGCCCCGCAGCCGCTGGCGCAGCCGGACCGCGCGGAGAATCCCGCTGGCGACACCGCGCGCGCGGGCTGTGCCTTCCTGCTCGAAAGCGCGTGGACCGATGCCCCCGTCGCCGTGGCCGGGCCGGACAAGGCCATCGTCAAGTTCAATGGCAAGGCCGATACGCTGGCCGCCGACAGCGGCAGCCCCGAAATCGCGCCCGGCACGCACACGCGCTATGCCGGGCGGGGGCTTTCGATGCGGCTGACCAAAGGGCCGGGCAAGGGAACGCGCGCCACGGGCGGCAACCGGGCCTGGCCCGGATCGCTGACCCTGTTCGATCGGTACGAGCGCGTGGTCTATTTCTCGCCGGGCATCGTGCAATGCCCGGCCTGAGCGGGCCTCAGACGTTAAACTTGAAGTGCAGCACGTCGCCATCCTGCACCACGTATTCCTTGCCTTCCTGGCGCAGCTTGCCGGCGTCCTTGGCGCCCGTTTCGCCGCCCAGCGCCACGTAGTCGTCGAAGGCGATGGTTTCGGCGCGGATGAAGCCGCGCTGCATGTCGGAATGGATTTCGCCGGCGGCGTCGGGGGCCTTGGCGCCCTTGTGGACGGTCCAGGCGCGAGCTTCCTTGGGGCCGACGGTGAAGAACGTGATCAGGTGCAGCAGATCATAGCCCGAGCGGATGATCCGGGCGAGGCCGGTTTCCGCAAGGCCCAGTTCTTCCAGGAACACCATGCGTTCGTCGGCTTCCATGCCGATCAGTTCGGCCTCGATCGCGGCCGACACGATCACCGCGTTGGCGCCTTCGGCCTTGGCTTTCGCAAAGACCCGTTCGGAAAAGGCATTGCCGCTGGCCGCCGATTCTTCCTCGACGTTGCAGACATAGAGCACCGGCTTGGCGGTGAGCAGTTGCGCCTGCGCGAAGACGCGGGCCTCGTCCTCGTCGCGCGGCTGGGTGAGGCGGGCGGGCTTGCCCTCGCGCAGCAGTTCCAGCGCCTGGCCAAGGACCGAGGCGATCAGCTTCGCCTCCTTGTCGCCCTGCGCGGCCTTTTTCTGGGCGGCGGGGACGCGCTTCTCCAGGCTGTCGAGATCGGCGAGCATCAGCTCGGTCTCCACCGTCTCGGCGTCAGAGATCGGATCGACGCGGTTGTCGACGTGCTGGATGTCGTCGTTCTCGAAGCAGCGCAGCACGTGGACCACCGCGTCCACCTCGCGGATGTTGCCGAGGAACTGGTTGCCCAGGCCTTCGCCCTTCGATGCGCCGCGCACCAGCCCGGCGATGTCCACGAAGCCAAGCTGGGTGGGGATGATCTTCTGGCTGCCGGCGATTTCGGCCAGCTTGTCAAGCCGGGGATCGGGCACGCCGACCTGGCCGACGTTCGGCTCGATCGTGCAGAACGGATAGTTCGCCGCCTGCGCCGCCTGCGTTTCGGTCAGCGCGTTGAACAGCGTCGACTTGCCGACGTTCGGCAGCCCGACAATCCCGCAGCGAAATCCCATGTCATACTCCCTTGGGCCAGGTCCGCACGATGCCGGACCGGATTGCGGCCACCTGTCTGCGCGCGCCCATAGCGGGGGGCGCGCCGCTTGACCAGTTTCGGCGGGAGCATTCGTGACCGGCATGACAAAAGGCCGCCGCCGGTGGCTCAACCGGCAGCGGCCCTTGGGGGGTGGGGCCTTCGAAAAGGCGCCCGTTGGGCAAGCGGCTGGCGCTCAGCCCCGGTTGCGGCGGCGGCGCGCGATGCCCAGGCCCATCAGGCCCATGCCCAGCAGCGCCAGCGTGCCCGGCTCGGGAACCTGCGTCGCCCCGCCCGACGTGCTCGACGTCGATCCGCCGGGCAGATAGAGCCGGCCGGCAAAGGCGGGCGAAGCGGCGCCGACAAGGCACAGCGCGGCGGCGGTCAGGATCAGCTTGCGGTTCATGGTCGGTAATCCCCTGCATCGAAAATTTGATTACCGCAGAACAAAGCAATCGCCGTGCCAGTGGCGGTTTTGCGCCAGCCGCAATGGTTAACGCGCGGCGCGCGGTGAGCGATCTGTAAGCTAACCCGACAGTTTTCAGCCCTGTTGGCGCAGCGCCACGTCATTCATGAAGCGCACGTCATCGCCCTTCGCCAGCCATTCGGCCTCGCCGGCGATCGCGCCCAGCATGTCGGACAGGTCGTCGATCTCGGCCTTGGCGAAGTTGCCCAGCACATAGCCGGTCACGCGGTCCTTGTGGCCGGGATGGCCGATGCCCAGCCGCACGCGGCGAAAGTCGGGGCCAAGGTGCTGGTCGATCGAGCGCAGCCCGTTGTGGCCGGCGGTGCCGCCGCCCTGCTTCACCTTGACCTTGAACGGGGCGAGGTCCAGCTCGTCATGGAACACGGTCAGCGCGTCGGTGCCCAGCTTGTAGAAGCGCAGCGCCTCGCCCACGGCGCGGCCGCTTTCGTTCATGAAGGTGGCGGGCTTGAGCAGCAGCACTTTCTGGCCGCCGATGCGGCCTTCCTGCAGCCAGCCCAGGAATTTCTTCTGGACGGGGCCGAAGCCATGCACTTCGGCCAGCGTATCGGCGGCCATGAAGCCCACGTTGTGCCGGTGCATCGCATATTGCGGACCCGGATTTCCAAGGCCGACCCAAAGCTGCATGCGTGCCTCCCCGCAAATAGAAACGCCGCCCCAGGCCATGCCCGGGGCGGCGTTCGGTCTCAAGCAGGCTCAGGCGCCGGCTTCGGTCGTGGTGTCGCCTTCTTCGCTCTTCAGCGAGGAGGGGGCCACGATCGTGGCGATCGTGAGATCGCGCTCGTGGCTGCCGCTTTCGGCGCCGGCGGGCAGCGTGATGTTGGCGAGGTGGATCGAATCGCCCACTTCAAGGCCCGTGACGTCGATGGTGATGTCGTCGGGGATCTTGTCGGCATCGACCACCAGATCGAGATCATGGTGCACGATGTTGAGCACGCCGCCGCGCTTCAGGCCGGGCGACTTGTCTTCGTTGACGAACACCACGGGCACGTTGACGTGGACCTTGGCGTTGCCGGTCAGGCGCAGGAAGTCGGCGTGCAGCGGACGGTCCGACACGGGGTGGAAAGCGACGTCCTTGGGCAGCGTCCGCACTTTCTTGCCGGCAACCTCGATCTCGACGACCGAGTTGAAGAAGTGGCCGGTGCCGAGCTGGCGGCGCAGTTCCTTTTCTTCAACGTGGACTGCCAGCGGCTCTTCATTGCCGCCATAGACGACGGCGGGGACGCGGCCTTCACGACGCAGTGCACGGGAGGCTCCCTTGCCTGCCCGATCGCGCGTCTCGGCCGGCAGGGTAAGCGTATCGCTCATGACTCTTGCCTTTCGAAAAACGAATTAACATTACGGTTCATCCGCCACGCCTCCAGGGATGACCATGACGGAAGCGCGGGCCGTTAACGGCAAAAGCCCCGAAATGCAAGCGAACCCGGCCAACCCGGCCTGCGCGCGCGCGAACGGCCCGGCTCCTGCACGCGCGTGACGGTGAAGCCGCGCGCCGCAAGCAGCGCGGGCAGGCCCTGCGCCCCCGCCATGTGCGCCGCCCCCACCGCCACGAAAGGCCGTGCGCCGCTGTCCAGAAGCGCGGCGATGCGCTGCGTCCAGGCGCGATTGCGCGCGGTGAACAGCGCGGCGCGCAGTTCCGGGTCGGCGAGCAGCCCGCGATGCGTCTCGCGCTCGATCGGCGCCATGTCGCCGCGCCGCCAGGCTTCGGCCAGGCTGCCGCTGGCGGTGCCGTCGCGGCCATCGTCGCGCACCACGATGGCCAGAAAATCGCCCTGCTCGCGTTCCGGGAGCGTATCGAACAGGCCCAGTTGCCCGCGCGCGCCCTCCAGTTCCTCGACCGGCTTGCCGGCGCTGGCGGCCAGCACCGCCCGATCGATGCCATGGGCGGCATCGAGCGAGCCTTCGCCGGCCCGCGCCAGGGTGAGCGCCGCCGCCCAGGTTTCGACATCGGCAAAGCCCGCCTCGTCCAACCCTTCGCGCTTCAGCAAGGCCCGCAATTGCGGGCGCAGCGCGGGATCGATGCGCTGCGAAAGCGGCGGCAGGCCGGGGCTGTGCGCAAGCCGGGCGTAGATCGCCGACATCGCCTTGCCATCGGCCAGGTTGGCGATTTCCACCACCACCCGGTCCGACCCCGCCAGCGCGGCGTCGATCGCGGGCGAGCGCCACAGCGCCGGCCGTTCCAGCGCGTGGATCGTGCCGAACAGCCAGCCGCGCTGCCCGCGCGGCCCTTCGACCAGCCACAGCGCCGGGTTGGCCGGCTGCGGCCGGGGCGCGCAGCTTGCCGCCAGCGCGGCGGCGAATGCCAGGATCGTCCCCAGCAACAGCCGGGCAGGCGTGACCACGGGCGGTTACTGGACGCGGGTGGAGGCAATGCCCAGCCGGGCAAGCTGGTCCTGCACGCTGCCCGGACCCGCCAGATGCCCGGCGCCCACCGCCACGAACACCGTGCCCGGCTTTGCCAGGCGATCGCGCACCCAGCCGGCCCAGGCGCGATTGCGATTGATCAGCAGCGCCTCGACCAGCGCGGGATCGTCCTCGTCGGCGTTCATCAGGCTGGCCAGGCGATCGGCATCGCCCTTGCGCCAGGCGTCCACCATCGCGGCCAGATCGTCGGAGGCGTGGGGCAGGTTGGTGACCACTTCGGCCAGATAGCGCTTCTGCACGTCGAGCGGCAGCGAATCGAACAGCGAAAGCTGGAACTCGGCGGTTTCCAGCGCGCTGTGCGGGCGGCCCAGCGCCTTGGCCTTGGCATCGAGCGCGGTTTCCACGCCATTGGCGTTGTCATAGCCCTGGCGCACCAGCGGCAGCGTGGCCAGGCCGATCGCGGCATACCAAGGCTCGAACGCATCGAACGCACCCGCGCCGACGCCCAGCGTGCCCAGCGCGCCTTCATAGGTCACGCGCGTTTCGGGTGGCAGGATGGCGCGCAGGGTCTGCCCCTGCGGCAGCATGGCCTTTTCCATCACCAGCTTCTGCATTTGCGCCGGGTCGCTCTCGACGATCTCGGTCACCAGTTCCTGCGATCCTTCGAAGGCCTTGGCCACCGGGCCGCCGAACCATTCGATGCCCTTGGGCAGCGCGTGGATCGTGCCGAACAGGTAGATCGTGGTGTCGGCGTCCGAAACTTTCCACAGCGCCGGATAGGCGGCCTGCACCGCCGCCGGCGCGGATGCCGGCGCGGATGACGGCGCCGGTTCACGCGCCGATGCAGTGACGACGAAGGGAAACAGCAGCGCCATCAGCACGGCGGCAAGGCGGCGCGGCGCCAGATGGCGGAGCAAATCGCGGATCAGGATCAACATGGCGGCCTATATAGGAAGGCGGATGCTGCCCGTCGATGAACGACGCGCCGTTTCACCACAATGGTTGACCGTGCAGCGCCCATCCGCCAAAGGCCCGGGCCATGTCTGAACGCGCCGAACCCCTGAGTTTTCAGGAGATGATCCTGCGTCTCCACGCCTTCTGGAGCGCGCAGGGCTGCCTGATCCTGCAACCCTATGACATGCGCATGGGGGCGGGCACCTTCCACCCGGCCACCACGCTGCGCGCGTTGGGGCCGGAGCCGTGGAGCGCGGCCTATGTCCAGCCCTGCCGCCGGCCCACCGATGGCCGCTATGGCGAAAATCCCAATCGGACGCAGCACTATTACCAGTATCAGGTGATCTTGAAGCCGAACCCGGAAAACCTGCAGGAACTCTACCTGCAAAGCCTGGCCGCGATCGGCGTCGATCCGCTGGCGCACGACATCCGCTTTGTGGAAGATGACTGGGAAAGCCCGACGCTGGGCGCCTGGGGGCTGGGCTGGGAAGTGTGGTGCGACGGGATGGAAGTCACCCAGTTCACCTATTTCCAGCAGATCGGCGGCTTCGATTGCAAGCCCGTGGCGGGCGAGCTGACCTATGGGCTGGAACGGCTGGCCATGTATATCCAGGGCAAGGACAGCATGTTCGACCTGGCCTTCAACGATCCCAAAAGTCCGCGAGGAGCCGTGACTTATGGCGACGTGTTCCTGGAGAACGAGCGGGAACTTTCGAAGTATAACTTCGAAGTGGCTGATACCGCTGCCCTTTTCGATGGCTTCGTCAAGGCCGAGGCCGAAGCGCAGCGTTGCATAGACGCCAACATCCCGCTGGCCGCCTATGATCAGGCGATCGAGGCCAGCCACTTGTTCAACCTGTTGCAGGCGCGCGGCGTGATCTCGGTGCAGGAACGCGCCAGCTACATCGGCCGCGTGCGCGATCTCGCCAAGGGCAGTTGCCAGGCATGGATCGAGAAGAACGAGGCCCGCTGGGCGCAGCAGTTCCCGGGGTGGACGGTATGAGCGATTTCCTTCTTGAACTGCGCTCGGAGGAAATTCCGGCGCGGATGCAGGCCGGCGCGCGCGCCAGCCTGGAAAAGCTGCTGCGCGAACAGCTTTCCGCCGCCGGCGTTGCCGTGGGCGCGATCACCGTGTGGTCCACGCCGCGCCGCCTCGCGCTGATCGCCCGCGATCTGCCGCAGGCGACCGCCGCCGTCAGCGAGGAAGCCAAGGGCCCGCGCACCAGCGCGCCGCCGCAGGCGCTGGAAGGGTTCCTGCGCAAGACCGGGCTGACGCAGGACCAGTTGACCGAACGCGACGGCGTATGGTTCGCGATCACCGAGAAGCCCGGCCGCGCCACGAAAGACGTGCTGGCCGAAGCCATTCCCGCCATCGTGCGTGCGTTTCCCTGGCCCAAGTCGCAGCGCTGGGGCGCGGCCTCGATCAGCACCGAAAGCCTGCGCTGGGTGCGTCCGCTGTTGGGCATCGTCGCCATCCTGGGCGAGGATCTGGTCGAAACCGAAGTCGGCGGGATCGCTTCGGGCTATGCCACGAAGGGCCACCGCTTCCACTGCCCGGGCGAAATCACCATCGGCAGCGTGGCGGACTATCAGGACAAGCTGCGCGCCTGCCACGTGATCGTCGATCATGTCGAGCGCGAGGGCCTGATCCGCGACAAGGCGAAGGCCGCCGCCGAAGCCGCCGGGCTGACGCTGGTCGAGGACGAAGGACTGGTCATCGAGAATGCCGGGTTGACCGAATGGCCGGTGCCGCTGCTGGGTCGCTTCGATCCCGAATTTCTTGAGGTTCCGCCCGAAGTTATCCAGCTAACCGCGCGTACAAACCAGAAATATTTCATCTGCCGCGATGCTGATGGCAAGCTGGCCAATGCCTTCGTCTGCACCGCCAATATCGAGGCGAGCGACGGCGGCGCGGGCATCGTCGCCGGCAACCGCAAGGTGCTCGCCGCGCGCCTGTCGGACGCGCGCTTCTTCTGGCAGCAGGACCGCAAGGTGTCGCTGGCGGATCAGGCGAAAAAGCTGGAGCGGATCACCTTCCACGAAAAGCTCGGCACCGTGGCCGACAAGGTGGAGCGCGTCGCCAAACTGGCGCGCTGGCTGGTGGAACAGGGCATCGTAAAGCCCTCTCCCCTTCAGGGGAGAGGGTTGGGAGAGGGGGCGACGCGCGACCTCTCCGAAAGGCCCCTCTCCCCTGAAGGGGAGAGGGAGGAACTGGCCAACCACGCCGAACAGGCCGCGCGGCTGTGCAAGGCCGATCTCGTCACCGAGATGGTCGGGGAATTCCCTGACCTTCAAGGCCTTATGGGCGGTTATTATGCCCGCGCCGAAGGCCTGCCCGATGCCGTGGCCGACGCCATCCGCGATCACTACAAGCCGGTCGGCCAGGGCGATGACGTCCCCACCGCGCCGGTGACGGTGGCCGTCGCGCTGGCCGACAAGCTGGATACGCTGCGCAGCTTTTTCGCGATCGACGAGAAGCCGACGGGTTCGAAAGACCCGTTCGCGCTGCGCCGCGCGGCATTGGGCATCATCCGGCTCATCACCGAAAACGGCCTGCGCCTCAGCGTTGGCGAAGGTGAACTGCTCGCCTTCTTCGCGGACCGCCTCAAGGTCCAGCAGAAGGAAGCCGGCGTCCGCCACGACCTGATCGACGCGGTGTTCGCACTGGGCGGCGAGGACGACCTGGTCCGCCTGCTCGCTCGCGTCCACGCGCTCCAGGCGTTCGTCGGCACCGAGGACGGCGCGAACCTGCTGGCCGGGTACAAGCGCGCCGCGAATATCCTCAAGAAGGAGGAGTTCGCGGGCCAACCGCTCAGCTACACGCCCGAACCGGCCGAACAGGCGCTGATCGATGCGCTTGCCAGCGCCGGGCCGAAGGCGGCCGAAGCCGTGGCGGCGGAGGACTTTGCCGGGGCGATGTCGGCGCTGGCCACGCTGCGCGCGCCGATCGATGCCTTCTTCGAAAGCGTCACCGTCAACGACGCCGATCCCGCCAAACGCTCGAACCGGCTTGCACTGCTTGATCGCTTTCGTGTTGCAGTGCACAATGTGGCGGATTTCTCGAAAATCGAGGGGTAAGGGGTCTTCGCGCGCCGGAATCGCGCGAATCGTGCCAACTTGTACAGGAAAGTCGGGCATCTGATGAATATGCAGGTCTATACCTTCGGCGGCGGCGTCAAGCATGATGATCCGCGTTCGCGCGACAAGGTGATTGTCGGCGGCAAGGGCGCGAATCTGGCGGAAATGGCGGGCATCGGCCTGCCGGTGCCGCCGGGCTTCACCATCACCACCGAGGAATGCGTGCGCTATCTGGCCGGCGGGTCGGACTTTTCGGCCGAACTGCGCGCCGAAGTGGCGCGGGCGCTGGTCCATATCGAAACCGCCGTGGGCAAGAAGTTCGGCGATCCCGCCGATCCGCTGCTCGTATCGGTCCGCTCGGGCGCGCGCGTCTCGATGCCGGGCATGATGGACACCGTGCTGAACCTTGGCCTCAACGACCAGACCGTGGAAGGCCTTGCGGCAACGTCGGGCGACGAGCGTTTCGCCTGGGACAGCTACCGCCGCTTCATCCAGATGTATTCCGACGTGGTGCTGGGGCTGGATCACCACAAGTTCGAGGATGCGCTGGAAATCGCCAAGGAAGACAACGGCTTCTACGCCGATGTTGAACTGGGTGCGGAACATTGGCGCAAGCTGGTTGGCGAATACAAGGCCATCGTCGAACAGGGGCTGGGCCGCCCGTTCCCGCAGGGCGTGCAGGAGCAGCTCTGGGGCGCCATCGCCGCCGTGTTCGATAGCTGGGACGCGGATCGCGCCAAGGTCTATCGCCGGCTCAACGACATTCCGGGAGACTGGGGCACGGCCGTGAACGTGCAGGCCATGGTCTTCGGCAACATGGGCGATACTTCAGCCACCGGCGTCGCCTTCACGCGCGATCCCGCCACGGGCGAGCGCGCCTATTACGGCGAATGGCTGGTCAACGCGCAGGGCGAGGATGTCGTCGCCGGCATCCGCACGCCGCAGTACCTGACGCTGAAGGCCCGCGAGGCCGCCAATGCCAAGCCTTTGTCGATGGAAGAGGCGATGCCCGACGCGTTCGGCGAACTGGCGCGCGTCTTCGACCTGCTCGAACTGCATTACAAGGACATGCAGGACATCGAGTTCACCGTGGAACGCGGCAAGCTGTGGATGCTCCAGACCCGCAGCGGCAAGCGCACCGCCAAGGCGGCGCTGCGCATGGCGGTGGACATGGTCCGCGAGGGGCTGATCGACGAATCGACGGCGATTCGCCGCATCGATCCCATGGCGCTCGACCAGTTGCTGCATCCCACGCTCGATCCCAAGGCAGCGCGCGACTTGCTGGGCAAGGGGCTGCCGGCCTCGCCAGGCGCGGCATCGGGCGCGATCGTGCTCGACGCCGATACCGCCGAAAAGCGGGCGGAGCGCGGCGATGCGGTGATCCTGGTGCGCGTGGAAACCAGCCCCGAGGACATTCACGGCATGCACGCCGCCAAGGGCATCCTCACCGCGCGCGGCGGCATGACCAGCCACGCCGCCGTGGTGGCGCGCGGCATGGGCCGCCCTTGCGTTTCGGGCGCATCGAACCTGTCGATCGACATGGTGGCACGCACGCTGCGCATCGGCGACCGCGCGCTCAAGGAAGGCGACGTGATCACGCTCGACGGCGCGTCGGGCGAGATCATGGCCGGCGAAGTGCCGACGATCGAGCCGGAAATGGCCGGCGATTTCGGCGTGCTGATGGAATGGGCCGACAAGCACCGCCGCATGAAAGTGCGCGCCAACGCCGAAACCCCCGCCGATTGCCGCATGGCGCGCCAGTTCGGCGCGGAAGGCGTGGGCCTGTGCCGGACCGAGCACATGTTCTTCGACGACAAGCGCATCAGCGCCGTGCGCCAGATGATCCTGGCCGAGGACGAGGCCGGCCGCCGCGCCGCGCTGGCCAAGCTGCTGCCCGAACAGCGCGCCGATTTCCGCGCGATCTTCGAAGTCATGGCGGGCCTGCCGGTGACGATCCGCCTGCTCGATCCGCCGCTGCACGAATTCCTGCCGCACAGCGACGACGAGTTCGAGGAGTTGTCCGAAGCCATCGGCATCGGTGTCGACACGCTGAAGCGGCGGGCCGATGAACTGCACGAATTCAACCCGATGCTGGGCCATCGCGGCTGCCGGCTGGGCATCACCTTCCCCGAGATCTACGAAATGCAGGCCCGCGCCATCTTCGAGGCGGCCTGCGAGGTCGAAGCCGAGGATGGCCAGGCCGTGGTGCCCGAAATCATGATCCCGCTCGTCGCCACCCGGCGCGAACTGGAAATCCTGCGTGCGCTGGTCGATCGCGTGGCCGGGCAGGTCTTCGCCGAAAAGGGCCGCACGCTGCACTATCAGGTCGGCACCATGATCGAACTGCCGCGCGCCGCGCTGATGGCCGCAGAGATCGCCGAAGTGGGCGAATTCTTCTCGTTCGGCACGAATGACCTGACGCAGACCACGCTGGGCCTGTCGCGCGACGATGCCGGGCGCTTCCTCAAGGCCTATGTCGAACAGGGCATCTTCGCGCGCGATCCGTTCGTCAGCCTCGATGTCGATGGCGTCGGCCAACTGGTCCGCCTGGCGGCGGAGCGCGGGCGGGCGACGCGGCCCGACATCAAGCTGGGCATCTGCGGCGAACATGGCGGCGATCCCGCCTCGATCGCGTTCTGCGAAGCGCAGGGCCTCGATTACGTCAGCGCATCGCCCTATCGCGTGCCGATCGCGCGGCTCGCGGCGGCGCAGGCGGCGCTGGGCTGATCGGGCGCGCTACCGTCGCCAGCCGCTGAGCGTCAGGATCTCGAACCGCTCCACGGTTCGCCCGTCCTGGCCGGCGGCGGCGAAGGCGGCCTGCGCGCGGGCGAGCGCGGCCTTGCCCAGCGGCGGGCCGGAGCGGACCAGCACGTTCGACAGCGCCTGCGCCCGCACGTCGGCCACCAGCCCCGCGAACGAGCGGAAGCTGACGTCGAGCGAGCGGCTGTCTATCACCGGATCGGCAAAGCCGGCGCGCTGGAGCAACTGGCCACCGGCGCGCACGTCCACTTGCGGATGAATGCGCGGGGAAGGCCGATCGCCATCGGCGGCCAGCATGGCAGCGCGCAGCGCGGGCAGGCTGCCGGCGGCCAGGAAGCTGGCGATCATCAGCCCGCCCGGCGCCAGCGCGCCGCGCAAGTGGATCAAGGCGCCGGGCAAGTCGTTCACCGTATCCAGCGTGCCCAGGCTGGCGATGAAATCGTATCCCGTGGCGGGGAAGGGGCGTTCCTCATCGAAGCCCTGGGCCGGTTCCGCCGTTTCCACCGCCGCGCCCTGCCCGGCCAATGCGGCGGCAAGCGCACCCGTCCAGTCGCCGATGACCAGCGCGTGCCTGGGGGCGACGCGCAGGAACGAAAGCCGGTCGAGCACATCTTCGCCCATGTCGTCCATCAGGTAGCGCGGCGCGTCGGGCCGCGGGGCAAGGCGCATCATGCGGCGGCGCGCGGCGAGGCGGCGGCCGGGCGCGAAGATCATCGGCGGAAGCGGGGGAGCGGAAGCGGCCATGCCGTCCCCTGCCGCGTCGGCCCGGCGGGCGCAAGCGCTTGCGGCATCACTGCATCGCCCTAGAAGTGACGTCATGCCGCTTACCCCGCTGATCGACTTCGTGTTTCCGCCGCGCTGTCCGCTGTGCGGCGAGGGGCTTTCGGCGCAGACGGGCCTTTGCGCCGCCTGCTGGAGCGACCTTGCCATTCCGGGTGAGCCGGCCTGCGCGCTGTGCCAGCGCCCTTTCGCCGAAGCGGTCGCGCCCGGCGCGGTCTGCGCGCCGTGCATGGCCGCGCCGCCGCGCCATGACGGCATCGCGGCGGGCACGCTTTACAACGCGGCCTCGCGCAAGCTGGTGCTGGCCTTGAAGCACGGTCGCAGGCTGGCGCTGGCCCCGATGATGGCGCGGCTGATCGCGGCCAAACTGCCGTTCGTGGATGCGGACTGGCTGGTCGTCCCGGTGCCGCTGCATCGCTGGCGGCTGTGGCATCGCGGCTATAACCAGGCGGCGCTGCTTGCGCAGGAGATCGCGCGGCTGCGCGGCGCGGAGCTGGTGGTGGACGCATTGCAGCGGCGCAAGCGCACGCCCAGCCTGGGCGGGCTTGGGCGCAAGGCGCGGGCAAGAGCGCTTTCGGGGGCGATCGGGGGCAATCCCTGCCGGGCGGATCGCCTTCAGGGGGCCAGCGTGGTGCTTGTCGACGATGTGCTGACCAGCGGCGCCACCAGCGCGGCCTGCGTATCGGCGCTGAAGCGGGCCGGCGCGCGGCGCGTGGTGATCGCCTGCTTCGCGCGCGTGCTGGACGAGGCGCTGCCGCTGGCCTGAACGACCCTTGCGAACGCAGGGCCGGGATACGATATGGGCGCGGATCGGATGGCTCGCGCATCGTCATGCCGGACTTGGTTCAGCATCGCTGGCGGCTTTGCCAGCGCGATCAGGCCCAAACGAAAACGCCCAGGGGATTAACCCTGGGCGTCCTCGTGACGAAACTGTTTGGACGCTGCGTTAGCAGATCGATGATTGCCCCCCAGCAATCGTCTCGTCCGATCCCTCATTCGCCGGCTCGCCCAGGCTTTCGCGGGCGTTAGCCTTAACCCCCTGAACCATGGCGCGTTGTTGTGTGCACCTGTGATCCGGTTTGCATGTCTTGCGACTTGCAGCGCCTTGTTCTTCGCAAACGGGCCGAATTAAAAGAGGCTTCGCAGGCGGTGGTGGATTTTGGGCCGGGTCTGTGGTTATCGTGCAACAAATTGGCGTCATTGGCGGCGTTAAGCAGGGAAAGATACCATATGAGCAGCATTTCCGCCGCCGAGCGCGAGCGGGGCACGGCCTTTTTGCCGCGGTTTGATGCGCAGGGGCTGATAATTGGAATAGCAGTCGATTCTGGCACCAAAGAGGTGCTGATGGTGGCCTTCATGGATGCCGAAGCGCTGGAAAAGACGCGCGAGACCGGGCTGGCCCACTTCCATTCGCGATCGCGCGGCAAGCTGTGGCTGAAGGGCGAAACCTCGGGCCATTTCCTGCGCGTTCAGGAAATCCGCGTCGATTGCGATCAGGATGCGCTGGTCATGCTCGTCCACCCCGAAGGCCCGGCCTGTCACACCGGCGCGCCAAGCTGCTTTTATCGCAAGCTGGATGGAGAAGTCCTCGCGCCGCTGGCGGGCTGATCCTATCTAGGCAGGGCAACCAGCCAGGAGAGGACCGGCGATGCCCAGCTACAAGGCGCCCACGCGCGACGTTCGTTTCATCGTCAACGAAGTGCTCGGTCTTGAAAGCCACGGCTTCGCGGGCGGCAGCGCCGATATTGTCGATGTCGTGATCGAGGAAGCCGGGCGCTTCGCCAGCGAAGTGCTGGCGCCGCTGAACGCGCCGGGCGATGCGGCGGGCTGCACGCGCGGCGCCGATGGTTCGGTCACCACGCCGGCGGGCTTTCGCGAGGCGCACGCGCGCTTTCGCGAGGCCGGCTGGGCGACGCTGTCGGCGCCGGAGGCGTTCGGCGGGCAGGGCCTTTCCGATGTGCTGGGCTTTGCGGTCGAGGAATTCATGTCATCGGCCAACCAGGCCTTCGCGATGTATCCGGGGTTGACCAACGGCGCGGTCGCCGCGCTGCTGGCCAAAGGGTCTGTGGAATTGCAGCGCAAGTACGTGCCCAGGATGGTCAGCAACGAATGGCTGGGCACGATGAACCTGACCGAGCCGCAATGCGGCACGGACCTTGGCCTCATCCGCACCCGCGCCGAGCCGCGCGGCGATGGATCGTGGGCGATCACCGGCACCAAGATCTTCATTTCGGCCGGCGAGCATGACCTGACCGACAATATCATCCACCTCGTGCTGGCCCGCACGCCCGATGCGCCCGAAGGCACGAAGGGCATATCGCTGTTCGTGGTGCCGAAGGTCCTGGTCGACGACGATGGCGCGCTGGGCGCGCGCAACGCGGTTTCGTGCGGCGCGCTGGAACACAAGATGGGCATCCACGCCAACGCCACCTGCGTGATGAACTATGACGGCGCGACCGGGTGGATGGTGGGCGAAGAGAACAAGGGCCTGGCCGCGATGTTCATCATGATGAACGCGGCGCGGCTGGGGGTTGGCATCCAGGGACTGTCGCAGGCCGAAGTCGCGTTCCAGAACGCGCTGGCCTATGCGCGCGAACGGCGGCAGGGCCGCGCGCTGACCGGTGCGGCCGAACCGGCGGAAAAGGCCGATCCGCTGCTTGTCCACCCCGATGTGCGGCGCATGCTGATGGACGCCAAGGCCTTTATCGAAGGGATGCGCGCGCTGTACTTGTGGGTCGGCCTGCAAGGCGAACTGAGCGACAAGTCCGCGGATGAGACGGCGCGCCAGCAGGCGGACGACCTGATCGGCCTCCTGACCCCGGTGATCAAGGGCTATGGCACCGACAAGGGCTTCGAAACCGCCGTCGCCATGCAGCAGGTGTGGGGCGGGCACGGCTATATCGTCGAGAACGGCATGGACCAGTTCGTGCGCGATGCCCGCATCGCCATGATCTATGAAGGCGCCAATGGCGTGCAGGCGATGGATCTGGTCGGCCGCAAGCTGGCGCTGAACGGCGGGCGGGCGATCCAGGCGCTGTTCGCGCTGGTCGATGCCGAATGCGCCGCCGCCAAAGCGGAGCCGCGCCTGGCCGACCTGGCGGGGCGGGTCGAGAAGGCCAATGGCGAACTGAAGGCGGCTACGCTGTGGTTCGTCCAGAACGGGCTGGCCAATCCGAACAACGCCGGGGCGGGGGCCTATCCCTACATGCACATCGTGGGCATCGTGGCGCTGGGCCTGATGTGGCTGCGCATGGGCGGCGTTGCCGCGCGCGCTTTGGACGCGGGCGCGGGAGACGCGGCGTTCTATGAAGCCAAGCTCGTCACCGCGCGCTATTTCGGCGAACGGTTCACCCCCGATGCCGGCGCGCTGCGGCGCAAGCTGGAAGCCGGGTCCGAAGCGGTGATGGCGCTGCCGGCGGAAAGCTTCTGGTTCGGTTGAGCGGCTTCAGGCGGGGAACACTTCGTCCAGCAAGGCCATGAGCGCGGCCCAGCTTTGCCGGTCGGCGCTGGCGTCATAGCCGATGGCGGGAAGGCCGCGCGCATCGCTGGCGGGATCGGTGAAGCCGTGCCGAACCCCGCTATAGCTGTGGAAATGCCACTGCGCCCCGGCCGCGTCCATTTCCTGCCAGAAGCCCAGCACCTGATCGCGCGGGACAAGCGGATCGGCATCGCCGTGGCAGACCAGCAGCCGCGCCCGCACCGCGCCGGGCCGCGCCGGCTCCTGCGTGTCGAGCAGCCCGTGGAAGCTGACGGCGGCGGCGATGTCGGCACCGGTGCGGGCCAGTTCCAGCGCCGCCTGCCCGCCCATGCAATAGCCGATCGCGGTGCTGGGCAATCCGGCGGCGGCGGGGTGCGCGCGCAGCGCATCGTGCGCTGCGACAATGCGGGCGCGATAGCCCGCCGCCGTGGCGCGCAAGGCCTGCGCCAGTGGCCCCGCCGCTTCGAAGCCGGGCACGGGCACGCCATAGAAGTCGGCGATCAGCGCCACGAAGCCGGCATCGGCCAGCATGCCCGCGCGGCGGCGCATGTGATCGGTGATGTTGATGATCGTCGGGAACACCACGATCGCGGCGCGCGCCGGCCCGGCGGGACGTGCCAGCCATCCGGTCAGCGCCACATCGCCATCGCGATAGGCGACTTCTTCCAGGGCCGCGCTCATTCGGGCAGGAAATCCGGCACCGAGAGATAACGCTCGCCGGTATCGTAGTTGAAGCCCAGCACGCGCGATCCGGCGGGCAGTTCGGGCAGCTTCTGCGCGATCGCGGCCAGCGTCGCGCCCGATGAAATGCCGACCAAAAGGCCTTCCTCGGTGGCGCTGCGGCGGGCCCATTGCTTGGCGTCGGCGGGATCGACCTGGATCGCCCCGTCGATCGACTGGGTGTGCAGGTTGGTGGGGATGAAGCCGGCGCCGATGCCCTGGATCGGATGCGGGGCAGGCTGGCCGCCGGAAATCACCGGGGAGAGCGTCGGTTCCACCGCATAGGCCTTCAGCCCCGGCCACACGGCCTTCAGCGCTTCGGCCGTGCCGGTCAGGTGGCCGCCGGTGCCGACGCCGGTAATCACCACGTCGATCGGGGTTTCGGCGAAATCGGCCAGGATTTCCTGCGCGGTGGTGCGCACGTGAACGGCGATGTTGGCCGGATTGTCGAACTGCTGCGGCATCCACGCGCCCGGCGTTTCGGCCACGAGTTCGCGGGCGCGCTCGATCGCGCCCTTCATGCCCTTTTCGCGCGGGGTCAGATCGAAGCTGGCGCCATAGGCCAGCATCAGCCGGCGTCGTTCGATCGACATCGATTCGGGCATGACCAGGACCAGCTTGTAGCCCTTGACCGCCGCCGCCATGGCAAGGCCGATGCCGGTGTTGCCGCTGGTCGGTTCGATGATCGTGCCGCCGGGCTTCAGACTGCCGTCCGCTTCGGCCGCTTCGATCATGGCCAGGC
>JADLHU010000155.1 GCA_020848655.1 Novosphingobium sp. | reverse complement strand
TGCAGAACAACCGTGGCCAGCTTGACGGCGATGGCCGCCTCGGTGCGGGGTTCAAGCACCGCGCCAACATCTCGACGTCCTACTCGATCGACGGCGTGACCTTCTTCGTGAAGGCCAATTACCTCAGCGCCATCAAGGACACGCTTGGGCCTGACGAGGACTCGCCGCTGGGTGACGAGACTAACAGCGTCAGTTCGCGGTGGTACTTCGATGCGCAAATGCGCTTCAACGTGGGCCAGGACGACCAGTTCCAGTTCTATGTCGGCGTCGACAACGTGTTCGACCGGAAGCCGCCGTTCATCAACCAGAATGGTGCGTCGAACATCACCGGCACCGAGACCGCAGCGGATTCCTACGATCCGTTCGGCCGGGCCTTTTATGCCGGTATTACCGCCAACTTCTGATGGACCGAAAACCCGGAGCGCGGCTGCGGCCGCGTGACGGACAAGGTCTGGAAGGCGATTCGGAAACGGATCGCCTTCTTTTTTGGCCGCATTCAACCCAGCACGTCGGTCAGCAAACGCTTCCAGTTGCCGCCCATGATCCGTTCGATCTGGCGGCTGCCGAAGCGCGCCCGGTCCAGCGCGCGCGCGATCGTGGCCATGCGATCGATGGTGTTGAGTTCGGGGATCACGACATGCCGGGGCAGTTGCGCGAACCCGGGGATGCCTTCGCGCTGCATCGCCTGCCACCAGGGAAGATATTCCTTCACCCCGGCTGTGTTGTCGTTGCCCAATTTCACCAGATTGGCTTGCCCGCTCATCGGGAAATCGTTGGCGATGCCAACCGCTTCGCCGCCGCCGATACGGATCACGTGGCGCAACTGGGCGATCAGATGGTCGACGGTGGGAACCGGATCGCGAGTCAGCCAAAAGCTCATCATGAAGATCCCCATCACCCCGCCCCGGTCGGCAATGGTGCGGATCACCTCGTCCGAGGCGCAACGCGGATGGTCGACGATCGTCTTGCAGGCGCCGTGCGACAGCGCGATCGGCGTGGTGCTGCGCCGCGCCGCTTCCAGCATGGTCGGCTCCGATCCGTGCGATACGTCGGGCACGATGCGCAGCCGGTTCATCTCGGCCAGGCCATCCCGCCCCAGATCGGTTAGCCCGCTCTGCACGCGTTCCAGCGCGCCGCCCGCGAACAACGTGTTGTTGTGGTGGGTGAACTGGAGGACGCTCAGGCCCTTGTCGTGGAACACCGCCATGCGCGACAGGTCGGTGCCGATCGGCTCGCACGACTGGAACTGGAGGAACGTGGCGCAGCCCGGCTTCCTGCCGATCTCGCTGCCCTTGCGCGCGAGGAAGGCATAAGGGCTGCCGGCCAGCCTCGCCCCCGCGCGATCGAGCGCGCTGGCGTTGGTTTCATAGTCGCGCAGATAGCGCGGGGTGCCGTTGGCATCGCGAATCTCGCGAATTTCAGAAACATCGCAGATCATGCCGCCAAGACGGGCATGGGCGCTGTCCGCCATGTCTTCCGGCAGGAAGCTGAGGCCGTCGAACCAGGGGGCGGCAGTGCGGGGCCGTGCCGGAGCAGCCTGGCTCAAGGCCAGCATGATCCCTCCGGCAACGACCCCGCGACGGGTCAGGCGAATGCTCATTCGCCCGCCATTACACCACCACGATCGCCAGCGCACCATCGCCTTCGTCGATCTGCACCGTCGCGCCGTCGGGGATCTCGCCGGCGAGCAGTTTCTCCGCCAGCGGGTCCTGCAAGTAGCGCTGCACCGCGCGCTTGAGCGGCCTTGCGCCATAGACCGGATCGTAGCCCACGCGGCCCAGCCAGCGCTTGGCGGCGTCGGTCAGCTCGAGCACGATCTTGCGATCCTTGAGCAGTTTCTGCACGCGGCCCACCTGGATTTCCACGATCGGCCCCATGTGTTCGTGGCCCAGCCGATGGAACAGGATGATCTCGTCCAGGCGGTTCAGGAATTCGGGGCGGAAATGCCCGCGCACGACTTCCATCACTTGCGGTTCGACCGATTCGACGCTTTGCCCGTCGGCCAGGTTCGCCAGGTACTGGCTGCCCAGGTTCGAGGTCAGGATGATGAGCGTGTTGGTGAAATCCACCTGCCGGCCCTGCCCGTCTGTCAGCCGGCCATCGTCGAGCACCTGGAGCAGCACGTTGAACACGTCGCCGTGCGCCTTTTCCACTTCGTCGAACAGCACGACCTGATAGGGCCGGCGCCGCACCGCTTCGGTCAGCACGCCGCCTTCGTCATAGCCGACATAGCCCGGAGGCGCGCCGATCAGGCGGCTGACCGAATGCTTCTCCATGAACTCCGACATGTCGATGCGAACCATCGCGTTGTCATCATCGAACAGGAAGCCGGCCAGCGCCTTGGTCAGTTCGGTCTTGCCGACGCCCGTGGGGCCAAGGAACAGGAAGCTGCCCAGCGGCCGGTTGGGGTCCTGCAACCCCGCCCGCGCCCGGCGCACCGCGCGTGACACGGCGGCGACCGCATCGGTCTGGCCGATCACCCGCTGCCCCAGCGTTTCCTCCATCTTGAGCAGCTTGTCGCGCTCGCCCTCCATCATCCGGTCGACCGGGATACCGGTCCAGCGGCTGACTACGGCGGCGATGTCCTCGCTCGTCACTTCCTCGCGCAGCAGCGCTCCCTTGCCGCCCGGCCCGGCCTGGCCGCGCGCGTCCTCAAGCTGCCTTTCCAGTTCGGGGATGCGGCCATAGGTCAGTTCGCCGGCCTTGCCATAGTCGCCGGCGCGCTGCGCCTGCTCCAGTTCGATCCGCGCCGCGTCGAGCGCTTCCTTGATCTTGCCTTCGGACGCGATCTTGTCGCGCTCGTTCTGCCAGCGCGTGGTCAGTTCGCCCGATTGCTGCTCAAGGTTGGCCAGTTCCTCGCGCAGCGCGTCGAGGCGGTCCTTCGATGGCTGGTCGGTCTCTTTCGAAAGCGCCATTTCCTCGATCTTGAGCTGGATGATGCGGCGATCGAGAACCTCGATTTCCTCGGGCTTCGATTCCACTTCCATGCGAATGCGGCTGGCCGCCTCGTCCATCAGGTCGATGGCCTTGTCGGGCAGGAAGCGATCCGCGATGTAGCGGTTGGACAGCGTGGCGGACGCGACGATCGCGCCATCGGTGATGCGCACGCCGTGATGCAGCTCGTATTTCTCCTTCAGCCCGCGCAGGATCGAGATCGTGTCCTCGACCGTCGGCTCGTCGACATAGACGGGCTGGAAACGCCGCTGCAGCGCCGCGTCCTTTTCGACATATTTCTGGTATTCGTCGAGCGTTGTCGCGCCAATGCAGTGCAGTTCGCCGCGCGACAGCGCCGGCTTCAGGA
>JADLHU010000154.1 GCA_020848655.1 Novosphingobium sp. | reverse complement strand
TCTGGCGCGGGCCGGCGATGGTGGTGGGGTAGGCTGCGATCGGGTTGGCGCTGAATTCCACCGGGCGCAGCACCAGCAGAAACAAGCCGGTGCGCCGGCCCAGCGGCAGGCGCGGAATGGCGCGCAGGCCCATCGTGGAATCCAGCCGCTCCGATGCCGGCAGATCCAGCAGTGCGACGCGCCGCCGGCTGGTCACCATCACCAGGTCGCCCGATGGCGTGACGCCCTGGCCGGGGGTGATCACCACGGTCTCGCCGCCGGTCGTCCCTTCCACCGTGACGTTCAGCCCGGCGACGATACCGGTGCCGGTGGCGCGTGCCAGGTCGGCCTGGCGCTGGCGGATATAGTCCTGGTCGCGCGTCAGGTCGGCGCCGGTCAGGAACTTGCCGTCGAAATAGCGGGGGCGCCGGCGCAGGCCATCCAGCACCAGCGCGGAATTGCCCAGCAGCCGCTGCAGCGCGTCGGTCGACAGCACGTTCGGGTCGCCCTGGCGCGCCATGCGCGCGATCTCGGACGCTTCCGCGACATCGATCGCGGTGCGGGCGCTGGCGGCGGAAAGATCGGTGATGGAAACCATGATCAGCCTCGCGTCTCAGGGCTGCACGAGCGGAAGCGCGGTGAAGCCGCGCCCCAGCCACTTGCCGGGCAGGAAGATGAAGGGGCGAATCGTGTTGTCGACGCTGACGCGCGTGGTCATGTCCAGCGTCGGGCGCACTTCCGGCGGCGCGCCATCGGCCAGCACCACGGGAATGGTGACCCGCGCCAGCAGCACGGCCGCGCTATTGTGGCCCCCCACATGCTCCTGCAAGGGATCAAGGCTGCCGTCGGCGGTGGTGGCCGCGGTGCCGCTTTCCCAGGAATCCAGCACGGCCTGAAGTTTCTGGGCGTCGGTGGCGCCGGCGGCGGGCCAGAAATTGTGCGGCGTCGGGATGGGGTCGGGGCCGCCTTCGTCGCGCGGCACCATTTCCAGCTGCGGGGCTTCGGCCAGGCGCGCGGGCACCACGGCATCCAGCGCATCGAACGGGCCGGTGGCGAAGGCCGGCGTCTTGGCCCGCGCGCAGGCGGCGGTGGAAAGGAACACGTCGGCCACGACGGCCACCGGCACGGCAACGCGCGGGCTGCGCTGGATGGCCGCGCGCGCCTGCGGCGTGGAGAGCGCCGCATACCAGCGGGCAAGCCGGATGCAGTACGGCTCGGTGATCTCGATCAGCCGGCCGAACCGGTCGATGGCAAGGCCGGGATCGACGTGGATCTCGAGCTCGGCATCCGTTGCCTCGGGCGGGCGCACACGCAAGCCCGCCAGCGTGCCGAAGCCCGCAAGGCCCGACAGGAATTTCGCCAGGCGGGCGCGGTGATAGGTCTGCTCGTCCTGGAAATCCTGCGCGTCCAGCAGTACGCCGGTGGCGTAGTTCACGCGCTCCGGCGCCGGCATCAGTTCCAGCGGGTCGGCCAATGCATCGGTCGCTGCATCGCTCATGGCGCGTCTCCTCGTCTCATAGCGGTCGCCGCACCGGCGTCACGGTCGTTGTTGTCGGCTGCACGGTGTCGCGTATCCCCGTATCGCGCAGCACGGGGCCCGTGGTCGTGCCGACAGGTGTCACGGGCGTGCGTGCCTGCACGACAGTGACCACAAGTTCGGCCGGGTCGCTTTCGTTGCCGGCATCGTCCACGACGGTCAGGCGGAAGCGCCACGATCCGGCATCAAGCTTGTTCTCGACCGTCACGGTCGGAACCTTCGATCGCAGCGCCGTACCTGCCGTCAGGACGGGCACAGGGTCAGGTCCGGTCGACCAGCGTGAAGCGGTATTCCACCACCTTGCCCGGCGCGACATCCGACGAACGGGCGCCCGACAGGGTGAAACTCTCGCCCTGTCCTACGTTGGCATCGATGCGCTTGCCGTCGCTGTTCACCATGTCCAGTACCGCGGTGGGCTTCTGGGTATCGCGGACGACCACGTCCAGGAAGGTGGCGTCGGACAGGTTGCCGGCGTCGTCCACCACGATCAGCCGGAAGCGGTTGGCGCCGACCGGCAGCGGGTTGGCGGCGGCAACGTCCACCTTGACCACCGCATCCTTCTGCACCACCGGCGTATTCAGCTTGAACTCGGCCATCGCGGTCTTCCTTCCCTTACGTCCAGGTCCAGATGTTGCGTTCGATCACGCGCCCCGCGGCCGCTTCCGACCGCGCGGAACTCAGCAGGAATCCGGTTCCCGACCACACCTCGGCCGGCCCGTCGGCCACCGCGTGCGGGCGCGGCGCCAGCGGGCCCTCGGCACGTGCGTCCAGCCGCCCTTCGCCCATCACCAGGTCGCCGGTGCCAAGGCGCGAGCGGTTCACGCGCACGCGCCGCACTGGCGGGCCATCGACCAGGAACGTGTCGACGCCCACCAGCGAGGCGGCGCCGACGATCAGCGGGCGGCTGGCTTCCAACACGTTCACCGCGACATGCGCAGGGGCAGCGGCCGAGGCGATGGCGGCAAGCCGCGCAAGATCGGGCGTGCGCGTGCCCCGGCGCACCAGCACCAGCGTGCGGAAGGCCAGCTGTTCGTAGAAGGCGAGCACGGCGGCCTTCTGGCTTGTCGTTTCGTTCTGCGCGCTGAAGGCGGCAAGGATCTCGTTGCGCGCAGCATCGCCCAGGATCAGCGTGTCGCCGACGAAACTGTTGCCGCTGGTGGTAAGCCCCAGCATCATCGGGTCGCCCTCGTCGGCCAGGTCGGCGCCGAGGATGGTCGCGAAGGTGCGGCGCAACCGCCAGCCTTCGACGGCAACGATCTCGCCCCGCGTCACCGCCCCGCCCGCCAGCACGACGCAGGGCTGGCCGCTGCGGGGTTC
>JADLHU010000153.1 GCA_020848655.1 Novosphingobium sp. | reverse complement strand
CCGCGAACTGCGCCAGCGCGGCAAGCACTTGCTGTTGTTCAATGTCGAAACCGGCAACGAAACCGACGAAGCCGTGCGGCAGATCCTGGAATACCAGGTCGATGGCATCATCCTGACCGCCGCCACAGCATCGATGAAATCGGCGCAGCTCTGCTTCAACCGCAACATTCCCGTCGTCACCTTCAATCGCTATGTCCCCGGCGTGCAGGTCAACAGCGTGTGCTGCGAAAACGTCGAGGGCGGCAAGGCGATCACCCGCGCGCTGATCGAGGCCGGCGCCCGCACGTTCGTGGTGGTCTATGGCGAAAAGGAAGCATCGACCAACCAGGACCGCCTGACCGGGTTCTACACCGCGCTGGAACAGGCCGGCATCCCGCGCAAGAACGCCCGGCTGCTGCTGGGATCGTACACGTATGAAGGCGGGCACAAGGCGGCGCTGAAGGCCTTTGCCGGCGGCGAACACTATGATGCCGTGCTGTGCCTGAACGATGTGATGGCGCTGGGCGCGCTCGATGCGCTGCGCTATCAACTGGGCCTGCGGATACCCGAGGACGTGATGGTCGCCGGGTTCGACGATATTCCCGAAGCCAGCCACCCGCCCTATGACCTGACCACGGTGCGCCAGCCGATCGGACGGATGGTGGCCGAAGTCATGGACATGCTCGGCCTCAGCGCGCAGCCGGTGCCAAGCGTTGCGCTGACCAAGGCCGTGCCCGGCACGCTGATCCGCCGCGGCACCACGCGCCCGCCGCTTTCCGGGGCGTAGCGGGCACGGGTTCAGGCCCCCAGCGCGTCGACCACGGCCTGGCTGGTGCTGACCAGCCCCAGCTTCGGGAAGATCACCTCGAAGGCGAAGCGGTGCATGTCATCGCCGAAGCTCGTCGTCGCGTCTTCGGCGAAGATCAGCGAATAGCCGTGTTCCCAAGCGTCGCGCGCGGTGGATTCGACGCCGATGTTCGTCGCGATGCCGGTCAGGACGATGGTATCCACGCCGCGCCGGCGCAGTTGCAGATCGAGGTCGGTGCCATAGAACGCGCCCCACTGGCGCTTGCGGACCAGGATGTCACCGGGCCGGGGACCGATCTCGGGCACCACCGCGGTGAACGCTTCGGGATCGGCGGGGGCGTCTATCGCGGGGGCATGGCGCTGGTGCGGCGCATCGGCCATGTCGGCCGACCAGCCCACGGTGACGACGATGACCGGCAGCCCCTTCGCCCGGAAGGCATCGGCCAGCGTGGCCGATGCGCGCACCACGTCAGCGGCCGGATAAGGCGCGGTATCGCGCGCGACGATCCCGTGCTGCAAATCGATCAGGACAAGCGCGGCTTTGCTCAGTTCAATGTCGGACATGGCTCTCTTCCAGGATGGGGGATCGGGTGTGGTGGGCAGCGGCGATCAGGGTACGACGATCTGGCGGATCGCATTTCCGTTCGCGAGATTATCCAGCAAGCCGTTGATTTCATGCAAGGGACTGATAGAGGTCAACAGGCATTCGACCGGCAGACGGCCCGCGCGCCACAGCGCGATGTAGCGCGGAATATCGCGCGAAGGCACCGCCGAACCCATGTAGGAACCGATCAGGCTTTTGCCTTCGGATACCAGCGCCAGCGCGGCGATATCGAACCGTTCGGCGGGGTTGGGCAGGCCCACAGTCACGATGCGCCCCCCGCGCCGCGCCAGCGCGAAGGCCTGCGCCAGTACCGCCGCCTTGCCCACCGTTTCGATCACCACGTCGGGTCCGCCATCGGGGAACAGCGTAGGAAATTGCCCGGCGGCATCCTCGGGCGCGACGGCGTGTGCATCCAGGCCTTGCGCGATGCGGCGCTTTTCGGCGGATGGGTCTATCGCCACGATCGTGGCGGCGCCTGCCGCGCGCGCTGCCAGCAGCGCGGAAAGCCCGACGCCGCCAAGGCCGAAGATCGCCACAGTCTCGCCCGGCCGCAGGTTCGCCGAATTCATCACCGCGCCCGCCCCCGTCAGCACCGCGCAGCCGAACAGCGCGGCGATATGCGGCGGGATATCGGCGGCGACCTTCACCGCCGAACGACGATCGACAACGGCATGGGTGGCGAAGGCGGAGACGCCCAGATGGTGGTGCACATCCCCGCAGGCGTCGTGCAGGCGGTATCCGCCGCGCAGCATCCGCCCCGCGCCGTTGGCCGCCGCGCCGGGCGCGCACATATAGGGTTCGCCGGCCCGGCAGCGCACGCATTCGCCGCAGGACGGCAGGAACGCCAGGATCACCCGGTCGCCAATGGCAAAGCCGCCGTCATCGGGAGAACCAAGTGCTTCGACGATGCCGGTGGCTTCGTGGCCGATGGCCATCGGCATCGGGCGCGGCCGATCGCCGTTCACCACCGACAGGTCGGAATGGCACAGCCCCGCCGCATCGATCCGCACCAGCAGTTCGCCGGGACGTGGCGGATCAAGGCGAAGCGCGCGCAGTTCCAGCGGCGCGTGGCGGGCATAGGGCTGCGGATTGTCGCCGGATCGCGCCAGGACGGCCGCCGTGATTTCCATCACCTGGCCCATGCCCTCTCGAAGTCCCAGACCTCCTGGAAGCCGATCAGTTCGGAAAATGTGCGGAAATCGAACAGCGTGACTTCCGCCGGTTCGCCATCGCCGTGATCGCGCAGCCGAACCAGCGCGCTTTCCATCGCGGCGGCGGCGGCAAGGCTGGTGAGCGAGGGATAGATCGCGAAGGCATAGCCCACGTCGCGCAGCACATCGGCTTTCAGCACCGGGGTCAGCCCGCCGTTGGCCATGTTGGCCATGACCGGCTTTTCGAACGCGGCGCAGGCGGTGCGCATTTCCTCCTCGCTGGTCAGCGCTTCGGGAAAGATGATGTCCGCGCCGGCCTTGGCATAGGCTTCGAGCCGGCGAAGCAGGCCGTCCATGCCTTCGGACTGGCGCGCATCCGAGCGGGCGATGATCAGCATGGATTCGCGCGCTTCCACCGCGACGCGGATCTTGGCGACCATGTCCTCGATCGGGATCAGCCGCTTGAACGGCGTGTGGCCGCATTTCTTGGGAAATTCCTGATCCTCGATCTGGATCGCGGAAATGCCCGCCGCCTCATAGCCCTTCACCGTGTGGTGGACGTTGAGCAGGCCCCCGAAGCCGGTATCGGCATCGGCGATCAGCGCCGCCTTGCTGGTCCGCCGGATCGTGGCCATGCGATCGAGCATCTGCGTGTAGGTGACGATCCCGGCATCGGGCAGGCCATAAGCCGAAGCGGTAAGCCAGTAGCCGCTGCCATAGAGGATATCGAACCCGACCCGGTCCGCCATCACCGCCGCGATCATATCCTGCACACCGGGAACGACGAAGAACTGCCGGGCCGCGAGCTTTTCGTGCAGACGGGTATCGGTCATCGGTAAAGTGTCCTGTTTCAAAAGAAAGCGCCGGCGCCCCGCGCCGTTCAGGCGATCTGCGATCCGGCCGTGGCCGCAATCGCATCGCCCCGCGCGAAGGCGTGGCCGGGCTGCGCCGCCAGCCATGCCAGCAGCCGTTCGAATGCCGCCATGCGATAGGGCAGCCCGATGATGTAGGGCGTCAGGTTCAGCGGCAGCAGCCGGCCGCCATGGTGCTGCGCCTCGGCATCGAGCCAGCCGAAGGCATCGCGGATCTGCTCGCAGTAGGAATCGATCGATTGCTGCTGCACGTTCAGCACCTGGCGATCCGACAATTCGTGATTGAGCGGCAGGTTCAGGATCGGGCCGGCCGGCGTGGACATACGATAGGGCAGGTCATCGTTCACCCAGTCGCACATGTAGTGCAGCCCCGCCTCGGCCAGCAGGCGCGGCGTATCGAACGATTGCGAGCGCGCGATGGAGAGCCAGCCGGTGGGCCGCGCGCCCGAGACTTGCTCCAGCGCATCGAGCGACTGCGCGATCAGCGCGCGTTCGGCCTGCTCGCCGATGCCGGTGGCGATCGTGCCGTTCATGTCGGTGGAATGGGCGATGATCTCGTGCCCTTCGGCCACGATATCGGCGATGAGGCCGGGATAGCGCTGGGCGATGGCGCCGTTCGCCGCCACCGAAACCCGCGCGCCAACCGCCTTCAGCGCATCGAGCAGGCGATAGATGCCCACGCGGTTGCCGTAATCGCGCGACGTGTAGTGGCGATAGTCGGGATAGGCGGTCTGCATGTGGCCCGGCGCGCGAAACGGCGTGTCGTTGGGCGTGATCGGAAACCATTCGAGGTCGATCACGATCCAGGTCAGCACGCGCCGGCCGTCCGGCCAGCGGATCGCGGGCCGGGTGAAGAGGTTGGACCAGGGATAGAGATCGTGGTCCATGCCCAGGCGCCGCCGGGGATATTCGAGATAGCTGGGGTCCAGCGTCATGCCGCGTCTCCCGCAAGATCGGCGTAATGGGTGAGATAGTGTTCGGCGATATCGCCGCTGCGCGTGATCCAGGCCCGCCCGTCGGCCGCGATGTGGCGCAGCACTTCGGCAAAGGGGCCGATGCGATGCGGCTGGCCGATCAGGTAGGAATGCAGCGGAATGCACATCACCGTGCCCGATGCCGCGCCTTCCTGCGCCAGCCGATCGTACTGGCGGATCAGCGTGTCGGCATATTCGCGCGGGCTCATGTTGTAGATGAAGAAGCCGTAGTGATCGTTCACTTCCAGGCTGTAGGGCATCGAGATCAGCCGCCCGCTGGCGACGTTGACCGGCATCGGCTGGTCATCGTGATAGAGATCGCAGGTATACGTCAGGCCATATTCGGCGATCAGGTCCAGCGTGCGCGGGGTATGGGTCAACGCCGGGGCCAGCCAGCCCCGGATCGTCTGCCCGGTGGCATCGCGCACGGTGCGGATCGAATCCTCGATGATCGCGCGTTCCTGCGCTTCATCCATGCCATAGCTGTAGCGCGTGTTGTAAATGCCGTGGCTGAAGAATTCCCAGCCAAGCTGGCTGGCGTTTTCCACCACATCGGGCACGTGCTGGCACAGCGCGACCGAAAGCGACACCGATCCCTTGAAGCCGTGCCGTTCCATCGCTTCGGCCATGCGCCAGTGGCCAACGCGGTTGGCATAATCGCGGTGGCTGTAGCCCACGACATCGGGATGCGGCTTGGGCCAGCTCTTGCGATGCGGATTGATCGCGGGATCAAGCTCGTAGAATTCTAGGTTGGGCGAAACCCAGACGGCAACCTGCTTGTCGCCGGGCCAGACGATCCTGGGGCGATCGCGATAGCCGTTGTAATCGTAAAGGCCGGGGTCCGCCTGTCCCTCCCGCATCAGCGCGCCTCCAGCCAGTCGATCACCGTCTGCACCGGCTCGACATCGGCATATTTGAGCTGGAGATCGGTCAGGTTGGCGAAGTGATAGCTTTCGTGCTTGTCGGCGCAGGTTTCGATCGGAACGATCGTGCGATAGCCCCGGCTCAGCGAATCGACGGCGGTGGCGCGCACGCAGCCCGAAGTGCTGCCGCCGGTGACGATCACGGTATCGACCTTGTGCCACACCAGCAGGCTTTGCAGCGGCGTTTCGAAAAAGGCCGATGGCATGCGCTTGGTATAGATCGTGTCCACCGGATCGATCTGGCAGCGCGCGTCGAAGTCATGCCGGCGGCTGCCATACTTGATGTTCTGAAGCGAATCGGGCGTATCGCTGCGCGTGCCCCAAACCCCGGCATCGCCGCCGTCCTCGGCATAGGCGACATGGGTCCAGATCACGGGCATGCCCTTGGCGCGGGCCAGCGCCGAAATCGTGTTCACATGCTCGATCTGGCGCGGATCGGTTTCATAGGCGGTCTTGAACTCGTCGATCCGGGTATAGGCGTTCTGGAAATCGACGTTGACGATGGCCAGCTTGTCGCCAAAGCCGAACTTGGCGCGTTCGGGATTGGCCATGACCTGTTCGAAAAGCTGCCGTGCGGTCTTGTCCTCACAGACCATTCTGGTTCCCACTAAAGTCACGCAAAAGCTCCCTGCTTGCTGGGGGTTGCCGGAACAAAATCAAGCGGAACGCCCGCGGCGGACGTAAA
Organism: Novosphingobium sp.; assembly: GCA_020848655.1. GTDB lineage: Bacteria > Pseudomonadota > Alphaproteobacteria > Sphingomonadales > Sphingomonadaceae > Novosphingobium. Next base: position 26,752 of record JADLHU010000153.1, on the reverse strand, counting down.
TCCGTAAAGCGGTTCGTCCGGGAAAGCCGTGGCCAGGTGGCGGCGCGCGGCGATCAGGGCATCAAGATCGATCCCAGTGCCAACGCCCATCGCCTCGAACATGAAGACAAGATCCTCGGTCACGATGTTGCCGCTGGCGCCGGGCGCGAACGGGCAACCGCCCAGCCCCGCCTGCGAACTGTCGAACGTGGTGATCCCCACTTCGAACGCCGCCAGCGCGTTGGCAAGGCCAAGACCGCGCGTGTTGTGCAAGTGAATGCCGGTCAGCGCGTCCTTGCCCACCGCGCTCCACACCGCACGGATCAGGATCGCCACCGATGCCGGGTTGGCATAGCCGGTGGTATCGGCAAGGCCGACCTCATCGCAGCCCGCCTTCATCAACGCCTGTGCCAGTTCCGCCACTTTGGCCGGCGGCACATGGCCTTCCAGCGTGCAGCCGAACGCGGTTGAAAGGCTGCCTTCGAAATGCGGGCGCTGGCCTTGCGGCAACGCGCGAATCAGTTCGGCGACCGCCGCCGCTTCCGCAAGCACCTGGGCATGGGTGCGGCGCAAGTTCGCCAGGCTGTGCGATTCGCTGCACGACAGTGGCAGCGTGATCTTGTGCGCGCCGGCTTCGATCGCATCGGCCGCGCCGCGCGCGTTGGGCACCAGCGCGGCCACGGTCAGCCCCGGAATCGTGCGGGCATGGCGCACGATCTGTGCGGTATCGGCAAGCTGCGGCAGGAGCTTTGCCGGCACGAAGCTGCCCACTTCGATCTCGGTCACGCCAGCGGCGGCAAGATCGTCGATCCACGCGCATTTCGCGGCGGTCGGCATGATCGGGGCTATGCTCTGCAGCCCGTCCCTTGGCCCCACTTCGCTGATCAAAACGCCCACTTGAACATTCCCGACTTGATCCAATTGTCTTGCTTATATATCAATTAAAACGAGGAAGTCGAGAAGTGGGGACAGAGTTTTGATTGATCAGAAAGATGCCGGGCCGTTGGCGGGAATCCGTGTGGTGGAATTCAGCCACATGGTGATGGGCCCTTCGGCCGGCGTCATCCTTGCCGATCTTGGCGCCGATGTCGTCAAGGTCGAACCGATCGGCGGCGATCAGACGCGGCGCCTGCTGGGCTCGGGCTCGGGCTATTTCCCCATGTTCAACCGCAACAAGCGCAGCATCGCGATCGACCTCAAGAGCGAAGCCGGCGTCGAAACGGCCGTACGGCTGGTGAACAACGCCGATGTCCTGATCGAAAACTTCCGCCCCGGCGCGCTAGAGAAACTGGGCCTTGGCCCGTCGCGATTTGAAAAGAGCAATCCGGGCCTGATCTATTATTCGGCGAAAGGCTTCCTGACCGGCCCTTATGAAATGCGTTCGGCGCTGGATGAAGTGGCGCAGATGATGGGGGGGCTGGCTTATATGACCGGGCCTTCGGGCCGGCCGCTGCGTGCGGGCGCATCGGTGATCGACATCGCGGGCGGCATGCTGGGCGTGATCGGCATCCTCGCCGCGCTGCATCAGCGCGGCCACAGCGGCAAGGGTGCACAAGTGCGCTCTTCGCTGTTCGAGACGACCGCCTTCATCGTCGGCCAGCACATGGCGCAACTGGCCGTCACCGGCCATGCCGCGCGCCCGATGCCCGAACGGATTTCGGCCTGGGCGGTCTATGACGTGTTCGACACCGCGCAGCCCGACGAACAAGTCTTCGTCGGCGTGGTCAGCGATAGCCAGTGGGCGGCTTTCACCAGCGCGTTCGACCTTGGCCCGGTGGGCGCGAACGACGCCTTCGCCACGAACAACGACCGGGTCCGCGCGCGTGACACGATCCTGCCGGTGGTGCGTGCGCTCTTTGCCACGCTCAGCCGCGCCGAACTGCTCGAACGCCTGGAAACCGCCGGAGTGGCCTTTGCGCCGATCGCCCGGCCGCAAGACCTGCTGGACGACCCGCATCTCAACGCCAATGGCGCGCTGGTTGACCTGACCCTGCCCGATGGGCGCGCGATCCGCCTGCCGGCGCTGCCGATCGAGATCGACGGCACGCTGCCGGGCGTGCGCCACGACCTGCCGCTGCCCGGCGAGGACAGCACCGATATCCTGCGCCAGTTCGGCTTCGACGATGGCGAGATCGGTACGCTGCTGGCGGCCCATGTCGTCGTCGCCAGCCAGGCCCAGGGGGCATCCTGAACGCCATGACCGCGCGCCACGCCCTGCCACGAACGCTCGCCGTCCGGCTGTGGGACGAACACATCGTCGGCACGCTCGACAGCGGGACGGACCTTGTCGCGATAGACCGCCTGCTGCTGCATGAACGGACCGGCGGCGTCGCGCTCAAGAGCCTGGACGCCGCGGGCCGGCAGGTGCTGGCGCCCGCGCAGGTTTTCGCGACGATGGACCATATCGTCGATACCTTCCCCGGCCGCAGCGACGATACGCTGATGCCCACGGGCAAGGCCTTTCTAGAAGCGACGCGCGACGGCGCGCGGCGGCACGGCATCACGCTGTTCGATCTGCACGATCCGCGCCAGGGCATCGTCCATGTCATCTCGCCCGAACAGGGCATCGTGCTGCCCGGGCTGACGCTGATCTGCCCCGACAGCCACACTTGCACGCAAGGCGCGTTCGGCGCGCTGGCCTGGGGCATCGGATCGACCGAGGCCGAACATGCGCTGGCAACGATGACGCTGCGGATCAGCCGCCCGCGCGACATGCGCATCACCGTCGACGGCGCACTGGCGCCCGGCGTGACCGCGAAAGACCTGGCGCTGCACATCGTCGCGCGGATCGGATCGGCCGGGGCAGCGGGCCATCTGGTCGAATTCGCCGGCAGCGCCGTGCGCGCGCTCGACATGGAAGCCCGCGCGACGCTGTGCAACATGGCGACCGAACTGGCCGCGTTCGGCGCGATCATCGCGCCCGACGAAACCACGCTGGCCTATCTGAAGGGCCGCCCCTATGCGCCCGCCGGCGCGCTGTGGGACCGGGCCGCGGACATTTGGCGCACCTTGCGCAGCGACGCGGACGCGGTTTTCGCGGCGGAGCATCGCATCGATGCGGCCGAAGTCGGCCCCATGGTCAGTTGGGGCACCAGCCCGCAGCACGCCGTGCCGCTGGACCGGCCCGTTCCCGCGTTCGAAGCGCTCGACAATGGCGACAGCCGCGATGCCTATGACCGCGCCATCGCCTATATGGGCATCGCGCCCGGAACCGACTTGCGCACGCTGCCGATCGATGCGGCCTTCATCGGATCATGCACCAACAGCCGCATTTCGGACTTGCGGCGCGCGGCGGCGATCCTGGCCGGCCGCCATGTGGCGCCCGGCGTGAAGGCGATCTGCGTGCCGGGATCGACGCAAGTCAAGGCGGCGGCCGAGCGCGAAGGCCTGGATGCGATCTTCCGCGCGGCGGGCTTCGAATGGCGCGAGGCGGGCTGTTCGATGTGCTTCTTCGCCGGCGGCGAAAGCTTCGGCCCGCAGCAGCGCGTGATCTCCTCCACCAATCGCAATTTCGAAAGCCGGCAGGGACCGAACACCCGCACGCACCTCGCCTCGCCCGAAACCGTCGCGGCTTCCGCGATCGCCGGCCACATCGCCGATCCCCGCCACTTTGGGCCGCTGCCATGATCCCGCTTGTTTCCCTGACCGACATCGCGGTGCCATTGCTGCGCGAGAACATCGATACCGATGCGATCATCCCCTCGCGCGAGATGAAGACCGTCTCGAAGACCGGGCTGGCCGATGGCCTGTTCGCCGGCTGGCGCTATCGCACGCTGGGCGGGCGCGATCCCGATCCCGATTTCGTGCTGAACCAGCCGCGCTTCCAGGGCGCGCAGATCCTGATCGGCGGGCAGAATTTCGGCTGCGGATCAAGCCGCGAGCACGCGATCTGGGCGCTGGCCGAATATGGCTTTCGCGCCATCATCGCCCCTTCGTTCAGCCCGATCTTCCGCGCCAACTGCGTGCGCAACGGCGTTGCCCCGATCGTGCTGGCGCAGGATGCAGTGGAAGCGCTGGCGACGCTGGCGGAACGCGGCGATCCGATCACGATCGACATCGCGGCGCGCAGCGTCTCGGCCGGCAGCGCAAGCTGGCCGTTTGCCATCGACGATGAATCCCGGATGATGCTGATGGAAGGGCTGGACGCGATCGAACTGACGCTGAAGCGCCGCGCCGATATCGAGGCATTCCGGGCATCGGACGCGGGCAGACGCCCGTGGGTCTACCTCTGAACGTGACGGGAAGAACTGGCATGACCCCCCTGAGATGCGCGACGCATGTGGTGGCCGATGTTGCCGCGGCGGCGCAACGCTATGCCCGCTGGCTCGACTATACGGTTGCCGAGGAAGGCGTGGTGCCGGACGATCTTGCCGCGGCGTGGCTGGCCCCGGCCAGTGCCGGCCGCCGCTATGTGTTGATGCGCGCGGCGTCGGGCAGCGACGTGCTGCTGCGCTTCGTGGAGGGCGATCCTGTGCCCGACTACCGGCCGATCCGCACCTATGGCTGGGCGGCGATCGAGCTGTGCGTGCAGGATGTCGAAATCGTCAACCAGCGGATGCTCGCGGCCGATTCGCCGTTCGAGGTGATCGGCCCGCCCAAGCCGCTCGACGGATTTCCCACGGTAAAGCCCATGCAAGTGCGCGGGCCGGACCTGGAAACCGTCTACCTTACCGAAATCCGCGTCGAAGACCCGGCCAGCGGATTGCCCAGCCCGGCCTCGCTGATCGACCGGCCGTTCATCCTGGTGCTCGCCTGCCCCGACCTTTCGCGCACGCGGGACTGGATGGACAGCGTTCTGGGCCTCGAACTCGTCGGCCCGGTGGCCATCCATTATTCCATGATCTCGCTCGCCTTTGGCCTGCCGACGGGCGAGAAGGTGGACCTGATCACCGGCAAGTGGCAGGGCGAGGTTTTCCTCGAACTCGACCAGTATCCCCAGGCGGCCAGCGCGCGCCCCGCACATCCGGGCGCGCTGCCGCCCGGTGTCGCCATCTGCACGCTGGCCTTCCCCGACCTGTCGCGAATGGACGGCCACTGGGCATCGCCGCCGGTCGTGCGCGGCGGCCCGCTTTATGCCGGCCGGCGCGTCGGCGTGCTGACGACGCCCGAAGGCGCGCTACTGGAAGTGATCGAACAATGACCGCAACCATCGATCAGCATTTTTCCGTCAGACGCGGTTTTGCCGACGTGGCGCACGGCCAGATTCATTATCGCCACGCCGGATCCGGGCCGCCGTTGCTGGCGTTTCACGCATCGCCGGGCAGTTCGCGCCAGTTGCTGCGCCTGATAGAGGATCTTGCGCCCACCGCTCGCGTCATCGCGCCCGACACGCCGGGCAATGGCGACAGCCCCGCCCTGTCCGCGCACGATGCGCCGATTGCCGATCTGGCGGCGGCGATGGCCGGGTTCCTGGACAGCATCGGTATCGACAAGGTCGATCTCTATGGCTCGCACACCGGCGCGGCGATCGCCAGCGAACTGGCGATCCTAGCGCCCGAGCGGATCGGCCGCGTCGTTCTGGGTGGCATAAGCTGCGTCACCGGCGCGCAGCTTGAGGAAATCCTGGCGCATTACGCCTTTCCCTTTCCCGCCGATCTCGATGGCGCCTATCTTGCGCGCGTCTTCCAGTTCTGCCGCGACCAGTATCTGTTTTTCCCATGGTACGACCGCTCACGCACGGCGCGGCGCGACGGCGGGCTGGGCAGCGCCGCCGACCTTCACGCGCTGGTCGTCGAAGTGTTGAAGGCAAACGAGACCTATGACCGCAATTACCGCGCCGCGTTCCAATGGGATGCCCCCGGCCGGCTGCCACGGGTTGCCGCGCCCACGCTGGTGATCGCCGCAGAGAACGACCCGCTGCTCACCACCAGCGCGGCCATGGCGCAATGCGTCCCCGACGGCCGCTTTCAGGCGCTGCCGCGGCTCGACGCTCCCGATTTCCGCAAGGCGCGCACTGCCGCGATGACCGCATTCCTGTCCCCCGTAGCGACACCTGCCTGACCCCCGTTTCAAGGAGCCTGTGATGAAGCACCAGACTATCCGCGGAAAAATCCTCTACACCTCGAAGAAGCCGGGCCGCGAAGGCCAGGAACGCGGCCGCGAATATTTCACCTTCACCAAGCACGGCGATGGCAAGCGCACGATGCGCGCAATCTGCGAGATCGAGGAGCCGGAGCCGACGGTGCTGCGCGACATCACCTACAGCCTCGATGAAAACGACATGCCGATGGACTGCTTCGTGCGCCTGACCATCGGTGATGAATTCATGGGAGCGGGGCTGTTCCGCATGGCGCCCGACGCCATCGAATGTGAAAGCTTCGGACCTTCGCTTGGCCGCGTGTCGCAGCGGCTGGAGATCAAGGGCGGCTATGACGGCTTCGGCACGCACCCGATTGCCGGGGATGCCTATATCACCAAGAAGATGGATCGCTCACGCGGACCGCACAAGCGCGATTTCCGCTGTTTCGTGCCCTCGCCCGACCATCGCGGCGCAACCCCGCCGCTGCTGGCCGAAGCGCGCATCCAGCTTGAATATGTGGGCGAGGAGACGGTGACCGTGGCGGCGGGCACGTTCGATTGCTTCCGCTATCGCTTTACCGACGACCATGCCGGCATGGCCACCACCAACGGCGCGCACCCCGATTATGACGTGTGGGTCACGGCCGATGACGACGCCATCTTCGTCCAGGGCGGCGTCGGCGGCTACATGCAGACCTGGTACGAACTGGTCGAATTCTCGCGCTCCTGATAGCGCGTATCGCCCCGTCCCGGCCGGCGCGTCATGCCGGCCGGGACGGGGCTTTGTCGTGCCGTGGCCCGATCACCCGGCCGCCAGCAGTTCCTTCAGGTCGTTGGCTTCGACCGCACGGATATAGGCCTTGCGACCAGCCAGCAGGATCACGGTGGCGGCAAGCCCGCACACGAAGAATACCGTGGCCAGCGCATAAGCGATGCCCTTCGGCCCCTGGAACACCGTGTCGGACAGGTAGCCGACGATGAAATTGCCGGCGGTGAGCGCCAGGAGTCCCTGGGCGATGGTCTGGAACGCCATGATCTGGCCGCGCATCTCGTTGGGGGTGATGCGGGTCAGCCCCGAATAGACTGCGGCAAGGTTCCAGTTCACGAAGATCGCGTTCAGTCCATAAAAGGTGATCGCCAGCGCGCCGCTGGGCGCGAAACAGGCCGCCGTGGCGAAGATCATCATCGCCAGCGCGCAAGCGGTCGCCGCATAGACGGGCGCGGCAAGATAGCCCCGGCGGTTCATCCACGCGATCGCCCAGCCGCTGAAAAGCGCGGCAACGATGTTGATCGGCACGCCCACGATGCCCATCATCCATCCCGTTTGCGGCGCGGTCCAGCCATGAACGCGAATGAACAGCGCCGGTAGCCAGCCCATGATGGCATAGACGCAGACAAGGTTCAGCACCGTGCCCAGCATCAGCGAACCGAATGCCAGCGGGCTTTTTGCCAGCAGTGCGAACACCGGCCCCAGGCTGATCTTGGTGCTCTGGCTGGCAACGCCGCGCCGGCGCGGTTCGCGAAAGGACACCAGCATGGCCAGCGCCAGGACAAGACCCGGCGCGCCGCACAGGATGAAAACCACCTGCCAGGGCTGCATCGCGCCGAAAATCCCGGGGATTCCGGCAATGATGTGTTCCGCCCAGACCAGGAAAAGCCCGCTCATCGCCAGGGCCACGCCCGTGCCCAGCGCGCTGCCCATGAGGAACAGCCCATAGGCCTTGGGGCGGATGTCGGGCGCGAAATAGTCGGCGATCAGCGATGTGGCGACGGGAACCAGCGCCGCCTCGCCCACGCCGACCATCATGCGGGCCAGGAACAACTGCTCGAACGTCGTCGCCAGCGAACAGGCGATCGTCGCCAGGCTCCACAAGGCGATGCCGAAAACGATGATCGAAACGCGCCGGGTCCGATCGCACAGCATCCCGATCGGGAGACCAAGGACGCTGTAGACGATGCTGAAGGCCGCGCCTTGAAGCAGGCCGAAATCGGTATCGTCGATCTTCAGCGCCGCCTGCAACGGCTGGATAAGCAGCGCGATCGACACCCTGTCCAGGATCGCGACCGCATAAGCCAGCGACAGCAGCGAGGCGACGAACCAGGCATAGTTCCGGCGGGGCCAGTCCATCCCTTCGGCGGGGATGGGACTGGCGGCGCTGCCGTTGGCGGATATCAGGTCTTGCTTCATAGGCTCGCCTCCAGTCGGGCAACGGCAAACGGGAAACGGGCCACGGCCCGGCGCGAGGAACGCGGCGAATCGCGCAGCATCACCACCTTCGGGCCAGCACCGGCGACGCGATAGTGGCCGCGGCGGCCCGCAGCCATGACAAAGCCCCGCACCACGTCACACCGCCGCAGATGCCGCATTTCCGGGGGTAGATCCATGCGCTTTGGCCCCAATCGCCGGGCGGCCTTTTCGCGATTGCGAAATCGGCCTTGCACCGCGTAATATGATATAGTCTTATAACTATTGGTGCGGTATTGTTGATCGCATGTCCAGACCCAAAGGCGGTGTGCGATGAGAATCGACGGTTCCGGCGACACAGCCCCAGGCGGGCGCGACAGCCGGCAAGGCTGGGTGGTCGTCGCGGCGGCGACAACGGGCGTGGCGCTCGGCCTCAGCCCGATCCCGTTCTACACGATCGGCATGTTCGCGCCCGAACTGTCGCGCGAATTCGGCTGGAGCTTCGCGACGCTGATGGGCAGCATCGCGGTGCAATCGGGCGTGGTGATGATATCCAGCCCGCTGGTCGGCCTGGCGCTCGATCGCTTCGGCGCACGGCCTGTTGCGCTGATTTCGATGTTCCTGTTCGGCCTGTGCTATATGAGCCTGGCGTTCAGCAACGGATCGCTGACACTGTACTACGCGCAGTGGGTGATCATGGCGATCCTGGGCACCGGCACGCTTTCGGCCACCTGGACCCGGGTGGTGACCGGCTGGTTCGATCGCCATCGCGGCCTTGCCCTGGGCCTGGCCAGCACGGGCAGCGGCATCGCCGGATTCCTGGTCAAGCCGCTGACCGCGTGGCTGATCGCCGATTACGGCTGGCGCATCGCGTTCCTGGTGATCGGGGCATTGCCGATCGTGATCGGCATGCCGATCATCGGCTGGCTGCTGCGCGAATACAAATCGGGCGCCGCCGCCGCGATTGCGTCCGGCACCTTGGGCGAGCAAAGCCCGCCGCCCGATGACGAAGAGGGCATGAGCCTGCTTGCCGCGTTGCGCCATCCACGCTTTTGGGTGCTGGCGGCCGCGTTCCTGCTGATCGCCTTCTCGCTCACCGCGCCGACGCCCAATCTGGAGAACATCCTGCGCGCGTCCGGTTTCGAACTGGCGGCGATCGCCAAAGTCACGGCCAGTTTCGGGCTGGCGGTGATCGCCGGGCGGATTATCGGCGGATGGCTTCTCGATCGCCTGTGGGCGCCCGCGTGCGCGGCGGTGATCCTGGCGCTTCCAGCGATCGGTTGCTGGCTGCTGACAAGCGCTGCGCTTGATTCGCCGATGGCGCTGGCATCGGTGATCTTCCTGGGCCTGGGCGTCGGCTTCGAGTTCGACCTGCTGGCCTTTCTCATCAGCCGATATTTTGGCCGGCGCCACTATGGGGCGATTTACGGCTGCTTTTACACCGTGATCGCGCTGGGCGGCGGATTGGGGCCGGTCGTTTATGGCTATGCTTTCGATTCAACCGGTTCCTACGTCCTCATCCTGCGTCTTGGCGTGGGTTGCCTGATCGTCGGGGCCGCGCTTCTGCTGACGCTGGGCGCGTATCCGAAATGGGAAAATACAACATCAGATGGTGCCAAAATGGTTCGCAAGCCACACGCCACAAAAGCCTGAGCGCCGGATCGATAATCCCGCTTGACACGGGATGCAGAATCATTTGTCATATGAGTATAACAATAAGCAGAGGACAGGCGCTCCGGTGACCTGACCGCATTTTGGCGTGCGAACGAGACCAATCGAAAGGGCATAAAATGGGGACCAATTCTACAGGCAAGGCCGCGCTGGCTGCTGCTTCGGCCATTGCGGCCTTGATAACCGGCGGGGTGGCCCATGGCCAGGCCGCCGACGACACCGAAGCAACCGCTTCGCGCCCCAGCGGGGGCATCGAAGACATCGTGGTCACGGCCCAGCGCCGCCCCGAAAAGGTCCAGAACATCCCGCTGGCGGTGACGGCATTCACCCAGGGCACGATCAAGGACCTGCACCTGAACGACGCGATGAGCGTGTCGAAATATGTGCCGTCGATGATTTCCGGGCACAATGCCGGCCTGCAATCGGCCAACGCCTATTACCTGCGCGGCCTTGGCAACACGCAGTCGGTCGCCACGTTCGATCCGCCGGTCGGCACCTATGTGGACGATGTCTACATCGCCCGCCAGAACGCCAACAACTATGCCTTCTTCGATACCCAGCGCGTGGAAGTGCTGCGCGGCCCGCAAGGCACGCTGTTCGGCCGCAACACCACCGGCGGCGCCGTTTCGGTGATCATGGCCAAGCCGCGCGACGAGTTCCATGTGAAGGGCGAAGCCACGATCGGTTCGTTCGACCGCAAGACCGCAAAGGTGATCGTCGACATTCCGCTGAGCGAGCGCGTGCTGAGCAAGTTCGCGGCGTTCTATGTCGAGGACGAAGGCTACCTGAAGAACACCGCCAACGGCGAGCGGCTGAACGGCGAGCGCAACTATGGCTTCCGTGGCGACTTGCGCTTCCTGGCCACCGACAAGCTGACCATCGACGTCGCGGGCGAATATACCAACAACACCGGCACCTACCTGGGCATGAGCAGCATCGCCACGCCCTCTTCCACCTTCAAGACCACGACCACACCGGTCTTCGGCAAGACCAACCTGACCCTGCCCAAGACCAAGTGCGATGGCGATCCGGTCAACATTCTGCTGACCCAGAAGGCCGGCCTGTGCAGCCTTTCCGAAGGCATCGCGACGACAGTGAACGCGACGTATGCCGCTGAAACCGGCACGCTGATGGCGATCTTCGGCTACCGCAAGCTCGATCAGCAGTTCATCAACCAGTACAACACCAACGGCACGGCGCTCTACAACAGCTACATCCTGACCGACGCCACGGTGAACAAGCAATTCTCGGGCGAACTCAAGTGGAGCAGCTCGCTGCTCGAAGATCGCCTGAAATATGTCGCGGGCGTGTTCTATCTCCAGGAGAAGAACAAGGACGCGATGGCCGACTTCCAGAGCACGGTTGCCGGAGCGTCAGCCTTCAACCTGCTTCAGGACCGCCATTTCCACCAGAAGGTCGAAACCGCAGCGATCTATCTCCAGGCGGATTACGAAGCCGTTCCTGGCCTGATCGCCACGCTGGGGGGCCGCTACACGTATGAAACGAAGAAGCTGGGCTTCGAAACATCGGACCGCTTCCCCGGTTTCGGCTTCGACAGCGCGGCGGCCATCGCGGCGGGCATCCCGCTGAAGCTGACCCAGAAGCGCTTCACCCCGCGCGTCGCCTTGTCCTACAAGGTCGATCCCAACGTCCTCATCTATGCCTCGGCCACCAATGGCTTCAAGTCGGGCGGCTGGAACGGCGGTTCGGCCACCCCGGCGCGCGTGCTGCCGTTCCGGCCCGAACGGACCTGGTCCTATGAAGCGGGCGTCAAGTCGGAACTGTTCGACCGCCGCCTGCGGCTGAACGTCAACGGCTATCTGGCCGACACCAAGGACATCCAGATCACGTCCGGCATCATCCCGCCCGGCGAGACGGCCATCGTCAGCCTGGCGCGCAATGCCGGCACGCTGCGCGCCTACGGCGTCGAATGGGAAACCGCCTATCAGTTCAACAGCAACTTCAATTTGTTCCTGAACGGTTCGCTCAACCACGGGGAATACACCAAGATCGTACTGACGCCCGGCGTCGCGCCCAGCCTGCAGGTGCAGGAGAGCACCAAGCCGGTGCGCATCCCCAAGTTCCAGTTGGCGGGCGGCATCAGCTACAAGGTGCCGGTCGAGGCGCTGGACGGCTCGCTTGGCGCGAATGCGGCCTATCGCCACAACTCGCCGTTCTGGGTGGCGCTGCTCAACACGGCGAAGGCGCCGACCGAGGACTTCGTGGACGCGACGCTGTCTTATGAAAACGAGGGCGGCAAGTGGGGCGGTTCGCTCGAAGTCAGCAACCTTACCAAGCAGAAGACCGTGACCGCCAACTTCCTGGCGCTGTTCCCCGGAGACCCGCGCCGGTTCACCGCGCGCCTGTGGTTCAACTTTTAGGATCGTATCGCTCGATCAAGCAAAGGGGGCTGCCTGCCGGGCGGCCCCCTTTTTGCGTTTGCGCGCTGACATCACACGGCAACTGGCGGAAAACCGCGCCATAACTATCCTTGACGGCGCGATCTAAAGGATCAACTAGGACATGGCGTCCACCCGGCGGGGGACGCCATGTCCGAGCATGGGTTCGAAGCCAAGGGGGGAAACAGCCTTGATTGATCGGCATGGCGCAGTGCCATTGTATCACCAGATCTATCTGCAATTGCGTGACGAGATCCTGAGCGGGCAGCGCCCGTTCGGCAGCGCCCTGCCCACCGAGCAGGAGCTTTCGGCCCTGTTCGACGTCTCCCGGATTACCGCGCGGCGGGTGCTGAGCGAACTGGCGCAGCATCACTACGTCGAACGCAAGCGCCGGCTGGGAACCCGGGTCACCTTCAAGTCCCCGGCCAAGCCGATCGAGGCGAATATCGACCAGGCGGTCGATTCGCTGCTCGCCTTCGGCCAGAAGACCAGCGTCAGCGTGGTCGAGGTGTCGACCGACACGCCCAGCCCAACGATCGCCAGCGCGCTGCACCTGCCGCCCAACCAGCAGGTGATCCGCGCGGTGCGCATCCGCCACCTCGATGGCGAGCCGCTGGGCTATATCGTCAGCTATGTCCCGGCCGATCTCGCCAATGTGATTTCGGCGGCAAGCCTGGCCAAGGCGCCGATCCTGCGCCTGCTCGAAAATGCCGGCCGCAAGGCCAAGCATGCCGAGCAGACGATCAGCGCCATCGAGGCCGACCCCCGCATCGCGCAGGCGCTCGCCATCGAACCGCGCGCGGCGCTGCTGCGCATCAGCCGGACGGTCTACGACAAGGACGACAGGCCGTTCCTGCTGACGTTCGCGCATTACCGTTCGGACAAGTTCCACATTCGGATCGATCTGCACGATCCCGAAGGAACATCCCCGGCGCGAGCACCCAAGGCATCGCCGGTCGTTTCCGCCAGCGTGGAATAGCCGGCCACCCGACAGCAGGCACGCGCCCCGCCGCGGTTCAAAACCGACGGCGCGAGGCGTGACAGCGCGGTTTATTTGTTATAGATAGGATACAAATAGATCGGCGCGGTTGCGCCCGATGTCGAACAGCCATGCCCCCAACCAGCGGAGACAGACGTGAAGGCTTATCAGATCGGCGACCAGCAGGGGATCGCATCGCTTACTCTGGTGGAGCGGCCCGATCCCGTCCCCGCCCCCGGCCATGTGGTCTTGCGCGTTAGGGCGGTGGGCCTCAACCATCGCGATATCCGCATCGTTTCGGGCGAGTATGGCGCGCGCCGGCCCGAAAGCCGTATCCCGGTGTCCGAAGGTATCGGCACGATCACCGCGCTGGGCGATGGCGTTGGCGGCCTGGCGGTGGGGGATCGCGTGGTCTGCCCGCATTTCGTCACGTGGATAAAGGGACCGTTCGATCCCGCCGCCTTCGGCCACGACGTTGGCGTCACGCATGACGGCTGGCTTGCCGAATATGTTGCGGTGCCCGCCGCCGCGCTGATCAAGGTGCCGGACAGCCTGGGCGACCGGCAGGCCGCGCCGCTGGCCGCCGCCGCGCTTACCGCGTGGAATGCCGTTGTCGAGATCGGCAAGGTTACGGCCGGGTCCAGCGTGCTGGCGCTCGGCACCGGCGGCGTTTCCATCTTCGCGCTGCAAATCGCCAAGATGCATGGCGCGCGGGTGTGCATTACCTCGTCCAGCGATGCGAAGCTGGCCATGGCGCGCGACCTCGGCGCCGACGTGACGATCAACTATCGCACCACGCCCGATTGGGCGCCGGTTGCGTTCGCGGCGCTGGGCGGCGGCGCCGATATCGTCATCGAAACGGGCGGCCAGGCCACGCTGAGCCAGTCCATCGCGGCGGCGGCGGCCAACGCGCGGATCGCGATCATCGGCGCGCTGGCGGGCGCGGCCAGCGAAGGCCTGCCCAATTTCGGCACGATCATTGGCAAGAACCTGCACATATGCGGCATCGCCGAAGGCAGCCGCGCCATGCTGGACGCGCTGGTCAAGGCAGCGGCGGCCAATGCGCTTGATCCGGTGATCGACCGCGTTTTCCCGTTCGACCAGGCCCGCGAGGCTTATGCCTATCTCGCGTCGGGCGACCATTTCGGCAAAGTCATGATCGAATTCTGAACCGTGCCGGGCGTGGGGGACCGGTGATCCCCCACAGCCGCGCCATCAGGCGGCAGCGGCAATGTTGCGCGTGACGATGAACACCGGATCGGCCCATTCGCGAAATTCGCCCGCAACCTTCTTCATCGCATCGGTCGCGGCATCTTTTCCGAAGGCCTCCATGTCGGCCACATCGATGATCTCGATATAGTCATAGGGCGAAGGGCCGCCGCGCAGCAGGCCGGTGCCCTCGAACACTTCGAACCGGTCGATCGACGCCAGCGCGTTCACCGTCGGCAGGTCGGTGGCGCGTGCCCAGTTTTCATAGTCAGCGCGGCTTTTGCCCGGCTTCAGGTTCAGCAAAACGATAATGCGCGTCATGGCCATTCTTCCTCTTGGCATGTCGGTTGGGTGGTGTCATTATGTTATAGACATATAACAAAGACCGAGGAAAGCGCTTTGACGGACGCGAGTACCACTGCGGCGAACCGGGGCTATGACGGCCCGCCCGACTACCGCGTTCTGGGACGCCATGCGGTTTTCCCGGAAACCTCGCACGACGAGATCGAGCGGATCAACTTCCTGGCGCAGATGAACCGCCACCTTGCCGCGAACGTGGTGCCCGGCGTGCGCGCCGCCTATGACCGCGAGGTCGCCCCCGCGTTCCTCCAGCGCGAAGGGCGGCCGATCACCAACCGGCACGAAGCGCGCAAGGCGCTGCTCGCCAATCCGTCCTTCGCGTTCTGGTCGGCGCTGCGGCGCATGACCATGGAGCAGCGCCAGCAGGCGGGCCGCTGGACCGCGATTCGTCAGCGCGAGCGCCTGGCCGCCATCGCCGCCGACCTGATCCGCGATGACGACCGGCTGGCGCTTGATCCCACGCTGGCGGTGCCGCGCTATGTTTCCGCGGTCGATCACCACTGCATGCCCGGCAGCTATCATCACGAAGCGTTTCCCGGCGATGTCGTGAACGGCGCGAATTACGATCACGCCGGCTTCGTCACCACAGCCGGTCTTCTGGGCAAGTATTCGGACGGCGGCGGACATGCCGTGGTCCGCTGGGTGCGCCGCAACCTGCCCGATTTTGCGCCCAAGACCATTCTGGAGATCGGCGGCACCGTGGGCCACAGCAGCCTGCCGATCGCCCAGGCCTGGCCCGAGGCCCAGATGACCATCGTCGATCTTGGCGCGCCCGTGCTGCGCTATGGCCTGGCGCGCGCCAAGTCGCTCGGGGTGGACAACGTGCGCTTCGTGCAGGCCAACGGCGAGGACCTTTCGCGCTATCCTGACGCCAGCTTCGACTGGATCCAGACGACGATGTTCCTGCACGAACTGTCGACCACGGCGCTGGCCAACATCTTTCGCGAAACGCGGCGACTGCTGCGCCCCGGCGGGATCGTGCTTCATGTCGAGCAGCCGCAATACACCGCCGAGATGCCGCTGTTCGAACAGGCGATGCGCGATTGGGACGCCTTCTACAACAACGAGCCGTTCTGGAGCCGCATGCACGAAATGGACCTCGATCAGGCCATGGTCGATGCCGGCTTCGCGCGCGAGGACCTGATCCACGGCGGCGTGACGGGGGTGGTCGACAAGGAGCTGTTCCCCGACGCCGCGCAAGATGAAACCGAGGATTTCGGCCGCAAGGCGGCCTGGCACGTGATCGGAGCGCGCATTTCATGAGCCTGCCTGATGCCATCGCCGAAGCAGGCGCCAAGCCCGCGGGCAAGCGCCCCTTTTTCCTCGATGCCGAGATCGAAAGCGTCCTGGCGATCACGATGGCGGTGGCGCAGGAGCTTGCCGTCACGCGCCAGCGCGCCGACACGCTGGAACGACTGCTCGAAGCCAAGGGCGTGCTGACGCGCGCCGAGATCGAGAGTTTCCGACCCGATGCCGATGCCGCCACGACGCGCGCCCTTGCCAATCAGGAATATATCGCGCGGATTCTGCGCATCGTGCAGCAGCGCAACGAGGCGAACCTGGCGCCGGACGATATCGGTTCCGAAGACGTCGGCGACGAACTTGGCGCTGGAAACTGACGGAAAAATCCCGGCGCTGACCAACGGATCGCGCAGGCACGCATTCGCGCGCCGGAGGGTCTTGCAACTCCGAATTTAAATGTCATACTATTAGTACAAATCAACCAGGGAACGAACTATGCAGGCGCAAGCGACAGAGGCCCGCTCCCAGTCTGGCGGCACCGATCTGGCCACCGCGCTGGCTGCGATCGTCGGCGCGGCGCATGTCCGTGCAGACGAAGCCGTCCGCCGCCTGCACAGCGAGGACATCTGGCTTCCGGCCCGAGCGGTGGTGGCGCTTGTCGTGTCGCCCGGATCGCTCGACGAAGCCGCCGCCGTCGTTGCCGCAGCCCATGCCGCCGGCTTCGCCATCGCCCCGCGCGGCGCGGGGATGAGCTATACCGGCGGCTATGTTCCCGCGACCGAGCGGACCATTTCGCTCGACATGTCGCGGATGAACCGCATCCTGCGCGTCAGCCGGGAGGACATGACCGTCACAGTCGAGGCGGGCGTCACCTGGCGCCAGCTTAACGACACATTGGCCGGGCAGAACCTGCGCACACCGTTCTGGGGACCGATGTCGGGCCTCACCTCCACGATCGGCGGCGGCCTTTCGCAACTGAACGCCATGTTCGGCGCGGGCCACCACGGCACGACCAGCGAAAGCGTGATCGCGCTGTCGGTGATCCTGGCCGATGGCCGCGTGCTGCGCACTGGCGCGCGCGGCGCCGATGGCCGGGCGCCGTTCTATCGCCACTTCGGCCCGGACCTTGCCGGCATCTTCTGCGGCGATTGCGGGGCGCTGGGCATCAAGGCGGAGATCACGCTGCGCCTGATGACCGCGCCGGCGTTCGAGGATCACGCCTCGCTCTCGTTCCCAACCGGACAGGCGCTGCTGCTGGCCATGGCCGAGATCGCGCGCGCGGGTATCGCCGCCGAGACGTGCGCCTTCGATCCGGGGCTGACCGAAATCCGCCTGCGCCGCGCCTCGCTGGCAACGGACATCAAGACGCTGAGCGCGGTCGTCGCCAGCCAGAAGTCGATCGGCAAGGGCATACTGGCGGCGGCGCGCATCGCGATCGGCGGGCGCAACTTCGTTCCCGAGAACGACTATCCGCTGCACGTCACCTGCGAGGGGCGGTCCAAGGCGGCGGTCGAGGCCGACATGGCGGAACTGCGGCGCATCGCCAGCGCCGCCGGTGGCATCGAGATCGAAAATTCGATCGCCAAGGTGATCCGCGCCATGCCGTTCCCCCCGCTCAACAGCATGGTCGGGCCGACCGGCGAAGCGTGGGTGCCGATCCACGGCCTTTGCCCGCTGTCCGACGCGCCGGCCATCCTGACGGAAATTCAGGCGCTCTATGCCCAAAGAGCGGCAGACATGGCCGATGCCCGGATCCACACCGGCTTCCTGTTCAGCCACATGTCCACCAACGCGATCATCATCGAGCCGGTGTTCTTCTGGCAGCAGGGCTGGCGCCCGATCCACGAATCGGCGATCGAGCCGTCGCACCTCGCCCGCCTGACGCCGCGCGGCGAAGACGCCGCCGGCCGGGCCATCGTGGAAGACCTGCGCAAGGCCGTGCTGGCCATTTTCGCGCGCCATGGCTGCGGCCATTTCCAGATCGGCCGCACCTATCCCTACCGCGAAAGCCGCGATGCCGCCTCGCGCGCGCTGCTCGATGCGATCAAGGGCGTGGTCGATCCCGATGGCGCGATCAACCCCGGCGTGCTTGGCTTCGCGACCCCCGAGCCGCGCGCATGACGGCAAGTTACCAGGCGATCCAGCTTGGCCGCTTCGCGAACCGGTTTCGCGACGGCAGCGCGATCATCGACCTGCCGCTGCGCGATCCGGCGGCGGGCGAAATCCGCGTGCGCAATCACTATTGCGGCATCAACGGCATCTTCGACACGCAGATCACGCGCAACGCGGTCGATTACGTGGCGATCAAACTTCCGACGCTGACGGGGGTGGAAGCGCTGGGCGTGGTCGATTGCTGCGGGCCGGGCGTGACCGGGTTCCAGCCCGGCGATGCCGTTGTCACCACGCGCTTTCCCGGTGGCTACCGCCAGTGGAACATCGCCCCGGCAGACCACTTCGTGCGCGTGCCCGATGCCCGCCCCGAATGGCTGGCGCTGGCGTCAACCGGTGTGTCGGCCGTGGTCGCGCTGGAACAGATCGGCGCGCTGCAGGATGGCGAGACGGTGGCCATCTCGGCGGCGGCGGGCGGCCTTGGGCATCTTCTGGTGCAGCTTGCGGTGCTGCGCGGATGCCACGTGATCGCCATCTGCGGCGGCGCAGACAAGGCGGCGTTCGTGCGCGGCCTGGGGGCGCACCGCGTGATCGACTATCGCGCCGAAGCGGTCGGCGATGTGCTGGCCGCCGAATATCGCGATGCCATCGACGTCGCGATCGATACGGTCAGCGGCGCGATCTTCGATGCCCTGCTCGATAACATCGCGCCGCATGGCCGCCTTGTCGTCGGCGGCGCGGCGCAGGATCTGGAAGGCCGGCCCGAGATCGTCACCGCGCCGCGCATCGCGCACAAACTCTATTACAAGAGCGCGTCGGTGCGCGGCTTCATGAACGGCCTGCTGACCGAACACTGGCCCGCCGCGCGTGCGAAAGTGTTCGACCTTTACCGCGCGGGCAAGCTCGGCGTCACGTTCGACGCGCCTCGCCTTGCCGGGCTGGACGGGGTGTTCGACGCGGTCGAACGCCTGCTTTCCGGCCAATCGTGCGGCAAGGTCATCGTGGACCTGCGATGACCGCCGCCGCCCCCTTCCCATTCGCGGCGCGCCACGGCGCCTGCCCCCCGATCCACAGGCACAAGGACCCAACATGGCATATCGTTTAGGCGTCGACGTTGGCGGTACGTTCACCGACCTGCTGCTGTTCGAGGAATCCTCGGGCGCCTTCTGGCGGCACAAGACGCCATCGACCCCGCGCGACAGTTCGGAAGGCATCCTGACCGGCCTTTCCGCGATCTGCGAGAAAGCCGAAATAACGCCGGCCGATATCGACATCTTCCTGCACGGCACCACCGTTGCCACCAATGCCATGCTGGAAGGCAAGGGCGCGCGCGTCGGCCTGATCGTGACCGAAGGCTATCGCCAGATCATGCAGATCGCGCGCAGCCTGGTGCCCGGCGGTCTGGCCGGTTGGATCGTCTGGCCCAAGCCGCAGCCGCTGGCGGCGCTGGAGGACACGTTCGAGATCAAGGGCCGCATGACCGCGCGCGGCGAGGAACTGCGCCCAATCGACGATGACGATATCCGCGCGGCGCTGGAAAAGCTGAAGGCGCAAGGCGTCGAGGCGCTGACCGTCAGCCTGATGAATGCCTATCTCAACGGCGCGCACGAACGCCGCGTCGGCGAACTGGCCGCCGACATCATGCCCGATGTGCCGGTATCGCTAAGCCATGTGGTGCTGCCCGAAATGCAGGAATACGAACGCACGCTGACCACCGTGGCCAACGCGGCGGTGCGGCCGGTGGTCGGCAAATATGTCCGCAGCCTGCGCGAGAAGCTGCGCGGCGCCGGCATGGCGGGCCAGCTTTCGCTGCTGCGATCGGACGGCGGGCTGATGTCTTCGGAAAAGTCCGAGGAACATCCGGTCTCGTTGCTGATGTCCGGCCCGGCCGGCGGGGTCACGGGGGCGATCTGGGTCGGCCGGAACGCCGGGCTGAAGAACATCCTCACACTGGACGTCGGCGGCACGTCGACCGACGTGGCGCTGATCGAAAACCTTGAGGCGCGGCGCGTGCGCACCACCGAAGTCGGCCACCTGGCCGTCCGCGCCTCGGCGCTCGACGTCAAGACGGTGGGCGCGGGCGGTGGTTCTATCGCCTATGTCCCCAAGCTGACCGGCGCGCTGCGCGTCGGCCCGCAATCGGCGGGCGCGGTGCCCGGCCCGGTCGCCTACGGCAAGGGCGGCACGCTGCCGACCGTGACCGATGCCAACGTCGTGCTGGGATACCTGCCCGAAGCGCTGCTGGGCGGCACCTTCAAGCTGGACCGCGAAGGCGCGATCAAGGCGGTGCAGACCATCGCCGACGCGCTGGGCATCGACCTCTATGCCGCCGCGCGCGGCATCATCGACATCGTGAACGAGAACATGTTCGGCGCGCTGCGCATGATCTCGGTGCAGCAGGGCTATGACCCGCGCGACTTCGCGCTGATGGGCTTTGGCGGCGCCGGGCCGCTCCACGTCAACGCCGTGGCGCGGCTGATGGGAAGCTGGCCCGCGGTCTCGCCGGTCTCGCCGGGCGTGCTCTGCGCGCTGGGCGATGCCACCACCCGCATGCGCACCGAAACCGCGCGCAGTTTCTCGCGCCTCGCCTCGCAAACCACGCTGGATACGCTCGTCACCGTGCTTGAGGACATGGCCGTGCAGACCCGCGCCGAACTGGAAGCCGAAGGCACTGCGCCCGAAGACGTGACGCTGCTGTTCGAAATCGACGTGCGCTATTCCGGCCAGGCCTTCGAAGTGCCGATGGAAGTGACGCTTGCCGATCTGGCCGAGCACGGCATCGCCTGGCTCACCGGGCGCTTCGACGACGAGCACCGCCGCCTGTTCACCTTCAACATGGACGCCGATCACGAAATCGTGAACTTGCGCGCAGTGGCGCTGGGCCAGGCGCTGGACCTGCCCGCCGTGCCGCTGCCGGTCGGCGATGGCGATCCTTCGGCGGCCAAGCTGCGCGATCATGAACTGTGGGCGGACGGGCGAATGCAGCCCGCCGTGATCTATGATCGCGCCCGGCTGCGCGCCGGCGACGTGATCCCCGGCCCCGCCATCGTCATCGAGATGGATTCGACCACGCTGATCGAGGCCGGCTGCGTCGGCACGGTCGATGCGGTCGGCAACATCCTCATCACCCTGGCCTGATCCAGAGAAGGAAATCCCCGATGCCCGCACGGATCATTCAAAGCAACGAAACCCCCTTCGCCGAAGTAGCGATCGACCCGGTCACGCTCGACATCATGGAAAACGCGCTGCGCAACGCGCGCATCGAAATGGACGCCACGCTGGTGCGCACCGCCATGTCGCCCGGCATCCGCGAACAGGGCGATGCCTTTCCGCTGATCGCCGATCACAAGGGCCGCATGATCGTCGGCCAGTTCGGCAGCTATATCGGTCCGTTCCTCGATGGCTATGACGGCACGGTAGAGGAAGGCGACATGATCTTCCTGTCCGATCCCTATTCGGTCGGCGGCGCGATCAGCCACTGCAACGACTGGCTGGTGCTGCTGCCGGTGTTCAAGGACGGCCGCCTGATCGCCTATACGTCGATGTTCGGCCACCAGAGCGACATCGGCGGCAAAGTCCCCGGATCGATGCCGATCGACGCCACGTCGATCTTCCAGGAAGGGGTGCGCATCCCGCCGGTGAAGATCTGGAAGAAGGGCGAATACAACGAGGACCTGATCAAGCTGGTCATGCATCAGGTCCGCACGCCGGACTGGTGCAAGGCCGATCTCAACGCGCTGATCGCATCGTGCCGCGTCGCCGCGCGCCGCGTCATCGAAATGGCCGAGCGCTTTGGCGACGATGTGTTCGTTTCCGCCTGCGACGAACTGCTGGCGCGCAACCACAAGGCGATGAGCCAGTTGATCGCCCAGGCGATCAGCGAGGACAAGGTCAGCTTCGAAGACTATATCTGCGACGATGGCATGGGCTTTGGCCCGTACAAGATCAAATGCACGATGTGGCGCGAGGACGGCCGTGTCATCCTGGATTTCAACGGCACCGACCCGCAAAGCCAGGCGTCGATCAACATGTTCCTGAACGAGAACATGATGCGCATGTTCTTCGGCATCTACATGATCATGGTCTTCGATCCGCAGATCCTGTTCAACGATGGCTATTACGATCTGATCGACGTGCGCATTCCCAAAGGCTCGCTGCTCAAGCCGAACTTCCCCGCCGCGCTTTCGGGCCGCACCCATGTGCTGGGCCGGCTGTTCGACATCCTGGGCGGGCTGCTGGGCCAGAAGACGCCCGAATTCCTCAACGCCGCAGGCTTCTCGTCATCGCCGCACCTGTTCTATGCCGGCACCGACAGCGACGGAAAGTGGTTCCAGTTGTTCCAGATCGGCTTCGGCGGCATTCCCGCCCGTCCGCTGGGCGATGGGCCCGACGGGCATTCGCTGTGGCCGGGCTTCACCAACGTCCCCAACGAGTTCCTGGAACGCTATTTCCCGCTGATCATCGAGCGCTATGAAACGGTGGCGGATTCGGGCGGCGCCGGGCTGCATCGCGGCGGCAACGGCATCATCATGTCCTATCGCTTCCTGGAACCGGGCGTGATTTCCATCCATGACGACCGCTGGTTCGTGCCGCCCTGGGGCGTCAACGGCGGCCGGCCGGGCGCGCGCGCCAGCAAGATCCTGGAAAAGCCCGATGGCACGCGCATCACCGTGCCCAACAAGGCCGAGGACATGAAAGTGGAAAAGGACGATGTCCTGCACTTCGTGACCTGGGGCGCGGGCGGCTGGGGCGACCCGCTGGAACGCGATCCCGCGCTTGTCGCCAAGGAGATCGTCCAGGGCCTCGTCACCGTGCAGGGCGCACGCGCCTATGGCGTGGTGATCGCTGCGGACGGTTCGGTCGATGCCACCGCCACCGCAGCGCTGCGCGAAGCCATGCGCGCCGAGCGCGGCGCGATCCCGGTGTTCGACTTCGGCCCCGATCACGACACGCTGCGCGCCAACTGCCTGGCCGAGACCGGCCTTCCCGCACCGCGTCAGCCGCAGTGGACCGCACGGCGGGCGGCGGCATGACCATGGACCCCACCCCCGTCATAAATGTCCACGGGCCGATCGTCTCGTCGAGCGATCTTGCCACCCATCTCGCCATGTTCGAAGCCTTCGGCCTGCGCGAGATCGGGCGGATCGATCGCTCGATCGCGCAAACCGCTGCCATCTGGGGCACCACCGGCCAGGCATCGCGCGAAATCACGATGAACACCCCCGGCACGCCGTTCGGTGTGCGCCTGGTCGGCTTCGATCCGGGGTCGGACGTGGAAATCCGCCAGCCTTCGCGCGGGTCGGACAGCGAGGCGCTCAAGGTCATCGATTTCTACACGCCCGACCTTGCCGCCGCGCGGCAGCAGGTGGAAGCCGCCGGCTTCCGCTTCAAGGACGAGATCGCCGACTATGAAACCGCCGAGGGCCGTTTCCAGGAAGCGCATCTGTGGGGGCCTGACGGCGTGGTCTGCGCGCTGCTGGCCGGCGATCCGGCCTTCTTCGCCGACCTGGCGACCGTCTGCGACCGGACCTTCAGCGAACCGCAGAGCATTTCCGGCCCGGTGCAGAACCCCGAGGCGATCCTCGCCTTCCTGGAGGATGTCTTCGGGCTTGGCGTGATTCACCAGTATCAGCTCGAAGACCCGACCTTCCAGGCGCTGGTCGGCACCGCATCGCGCGTGCGGCTGCGCGCGTGGAACGTGGGGCCGCGCAAGACCGAACCGTACTTCGGCATCGTTCACTATGGCATGCCCGAAGGCACGCAGACATCGCTGTTCGATGTGGCGCGCCCGCCCGCCCGTGGCCTGCTGGGCGCGACGCTGCGCGTGCGCGATGCGGCGCAGATCGCCCGCAAGGCCGGCGTGGCGGTGGTTCCCGCCGAAGTGCCGGGCTTCGGCGCCGCGCTGGCCGTCACCGTGCAAGGGCCGAACGGCGCATGGTTCCAGGCGCTTCAGGAAGCCTGATCCCGGGACCGGGCGCGCGCCATCGCGCATGCCCGGTCCAGCCGGTCAGCGTGGCGTCACTTGGCGCTGGCTTCTTCGTGCTGCGCCTGCTGGCGAACGCTGCTGAACAGCCGGTCGAGGAACAGGTCGCGCCGCCGGTCCTGCGCCGCCGCCACTTCCGCGCCGAGTTCAAAGGCTTCGAGCGCGGCCGGATCAAGCTGGCCCGTTTGCGCAAGGTACTGTTCCAGCCGGTCGGCCCGGGCATGGGCAACGCTCAGTTCGGTCGCCAGTTCCAGCACCATGGCCAGGAGATGATCGACGCCGTCTTCCTGGAAGAAGGCCGGGCGCTTGCCCTTGGCGTAACGGGGGAGGCTGAATTCATCCGTCATGTGAATATCCCTGCATCAGTAAAACCTGCCCCCGGCGCGCCCATTGCGCAAGCGCCGATCCGGGATCAACGCGGCGGCACGCCCGATGGAATTGCGGGTCTGCGGCCGCTTAATGAATACGCATTCAAATGTTTCACCAATGCCCCCGGAAGTCAATATGGTGCAGCGTATATATACCTATGGCCCAAGGAACTCTGCCGGTTGACAGGCTCCACCCGATCAATTTATGCATACGAAATCATTATAAGGTTGTATCAAATGTACGACGATCTGCGCGACAAAGTGGCACTCGTGACGGGCGCGGGGCGTCCGGGCGGCCTGGGGTTGGCGATCGCCAGCCGCCTGGCCGCGGAAGGCGCGCATGTCATGCTGCACGACCGGGGCACATCACGCGACGGGATTGCGACGAACGGTGTCGGATCGACCGACGATCTCGACGCGGCGGTGCGCTCGATCCTCGATCGCGGCCATTCGGCGGCGGCCTGCACCGCCGACCTGACGATCGAAAGCGAAGTCGAGGCGATGGTCGAGGCCGTGGTCGCCCGCTTCGGCCGGATCGACATCCTGGTCAACAACGCCGGCGTCGGCTTCAAGTTCGGCCCGCTGCTCGACATGACGGTGGAAGACTGGGACCTGGTCCACGACGTGAACTTGCGCGGGTGCTTCCTGGCGATGAAGCATGCCGCCCGCCGCATGATCACCCAGCCCGAGCATGAAGGCTGGGGGCGCGGCCGGATCATCTCGATCGGCAGCCGCGCCTCGAAGTCCGGCTCCGCCTGGGCCGGCGCCTATGCCACGTCCAAGCACGGCGTCGTCGGGCTGACGCGCTCGCTGGCGCACGAACTGGGCAGCCGCGCGATCACGGTGAATGCGGTGTGCCCCAATCACGTCACCACGCAGCTTGGCAGTTGGCAGAACGATTTCATGGCGCAGGCCAGCGGCAAGAGCGTGGAAGACTATCTGGACGACATGCGCAGCCGCATCCCGCTGGGCCGGGTCGGCCTGCAGGCCGACACCGCCAATGCCTGCGCATTTCTCGCTTCGGGGCAGGCAAGCTATATTACCGGCGAAGCGATGAATGTTTCGGGCGGCGAAGAGTACCACTGACACACACGACAGCGTAAGAAGGTGACGGCCATGACAGCCTATTCCCCTACCTCGGTTGACAACGCGGCGCCCGCCACGGCGGAAGAGCGCGCGCGCCAGCGCACCATATCGGTGCTGCGGCGCAAGGTCCTGGTCGATCTGGCCGGCGACATGCAGCGCACCTATCGCGAGGTCGTCGCCCCCGAAGTGGCGCGCAAGACCGGCGAGGAACCGCAAGACCCGGTGGCCGTGCGCCGCGCCATCGACGGCACGATGATCTACAAGTTCTATTCGAGCGCGCGCTACAAACTTCAGGAAATGACCTGGGAATCGGTACGCCCGCAGGTGGAGCGCAATCTTGACACCATGGTGGACATGGCGCGCGATCTCGCCCCCGGCAACGGCGGCACGCTGCGCCTCGATCCGTCGCTGGAAATCCCGCATTACGTCTCGGAAATGGACGTCCACCTGATGCCGGGCTGCTTTCACAGCGAATACCGCGAAGACGATGTCGCCCAGGGGGCGGTCTACAGCTATGGCATCGGCGTGTTCTATGGCGGCTTGCCGATGACCACGCGGGGCAGCGGCCCCGGCGCCACGATCGCCAACTTCCTGCGCACCGCCCATCCTGATTTCAAACCCGAGGTGATCGTCGATCTGGGCTGCACGACCGGAGACAACACGTTCCCCTATGTCGATGTCTTTCCCGACGCTGCCGTGCATGGCATCGATGTCGGCGCGCCGCTGCTGCGCTATGGCCACGCGCGCGCCGAAGCGGCGGGCAAGGTCGTGCATTTCTCGCAGCAGGACGCGGAGCATCTCGATTTCGCGGACAACAGCGTCGATGTCATCACATCAAGCTATCTGCTGCATGAAATCCCGGTCGAGTCGACCAAGCGGATCTTCGCGGAATGCTATCGCGTGCTGAAGCCGGGCGGCGTGATGATCCATTTCGAACTGCCGCCCAGTTCCGAAGTCGATCCCTATCGCAACTTCTATTTCGATTGGGACGCCTACAACAACAACGAACCGTACTATGCCCAGTTCCGCCGCCAGTCGCTGGTCGAACTGTGCGCGGGCGCCGGTTTCGATCGCGACAAGTACATGCAGCAGCAACTGTTCAATTGGGGCACCGTGCCCGAAGACCAGTTCGCAGCTTGCGCGCGCGGCGAAACCACCGCACCT
>JADLHU010000152.1 GCA_020848655.1 Novosphingobium sp. | reverse complement strand
CCGCACGGGCGCCATCGCGGCCAGCCAGATGACCGCCATCATCAGCGCCACCACGGTCAGCCGCTGCCTCACACCCGTTACTCCAAGCGGAAAGTGAACGGAACCTCGACGATGTACTCCGTATCGTCGGGCGGAAACTCGTATTGGCGCTAGGCCGCTTCGACCGAACGTTCGAACACTCCGCGCGGCTTGGCGCTCACGATCGTGACGGCGATCACCTTGCCCGCCCGGCTGACACTGGCCCGCGCGACCACCTCGCCTTCGATCTCTTCTTGCAGCGCGCGACGCGGATATTCTGGCCTGGCCTGGCGAATCGGTGTGACACCTCGGCGCAAGGCCGGCTTGGGCGCCGGTGCAGGCGGCGCCGGCGCGGGCACCGCGACGGGGGCCGGCGGAGCCGGCGGCGGTGGCGGCGCGATCACGGGCGGCACGACCGGCGGTGTCGGCGTGACGGCGGTGATCACTGGCGCCGGCGCCGCCGGTGGCGGTGTCACCTCGGGTGGCGGGACATAGGGAGGAGGCACCGCCGCCGGTGGCGGAGGCGGCTGCTTGACGATCTGACGGGGTGGCGGGGGCGGTGGGGGTGGCGGCGGCGGAGGCGGCGGCGGCGGCTTCACCTCTTCGACGATCTTGGTCTCCAGAGGCTTCTTGACCACGTCGACCACCTTGCGGGCCAGGCCCGACATCAGTGCGTAGCCCGCCAGCGCGTGCAGCGCGACCACGACCCCGATGCCAACCATGCGGCGACCGGAGTGGCGCGGCTTGTACGAAAGGTCCATCGGCGCTATTGGGCGAACTGCTCGCTGCCGACCACACCGATCCGGGTGAGGCCCAGCCGCTGCGAGGACGCGAGCACATACGCGACAACCTCGTACTTGGCGAATTTGTTCGGCCGCAGGTGCACCTCGGGCTGAACGGGCTGCGCCGCGGCCGCCTGCATCTTGGCGTCGAGCGCTTCTCGGCTGGGAAGTGCCTCGCCCTGCCAGTAGACGACGCTCTTGTCGTCGATGTCGACCTTGACCACCTCCGGCTTGATCGACGAAGGCGGCGGCACCCCAACCGGCATGTTCAGGTTGACCGAGTGCAGCTGAATCGGGATGGTGATGATCAGCATGATCAGCAGCACCAGCATCACGTCGATCAGCGGGGTCGTATTGATCTCGATCATCACCTCAGGTTCGGACGACCCGGAGTCCGGTCCGATGTTCATCGCCATCTCTTGCTCCTCGGACGACCTGCCCGGAGCGCGGGCCCGCACTCGGCTGCCACGCTCAGTTGCCCCGCTCAGTTGCCACGCGCGGGCGGTTCGGTGATGAATGCCACCTTGGTGATGCCGGCGCGCTGGCAGGCATAGATCACCTTGCCCACCGAATCGTAGTTGGCCGCGAGGTCGCCTCGGATCTGAACCTCGGGCTGCGGATCACGGGTCGACACTTTCTTCAACCGATCGACAAGTGCCTGGGCATTGGGCAGCCGGACGTCGTACCAGAACATGCGGCCGTCGCGATCGACCGAGATGATGATGTTCTCGGGCTTGGTCTCGCGGACCTCGATGGTCTCCTTGGGAAGCTGCAGTTGGATCGACGTGGTCACCACGGGGATGGTGATCAGGAAGATGATCAACAGCACCAGCATCACGTCGACCAGAGGCGTCGTGTTGATGGTCGAGAGGACCTCGTCATCGCCGTGAGGCGAACCGACGTTCATGGCCATGTCAGCCCTTCGCGGCGGTGGCGCCTGCCCCGGTATTGCCGGCGGCAAGCAGCACCGCGTGCAGATCGCCACCGAACGAGCGCACGTCGTCCATCACCGCCTTGTTGCGCCGGACCAGCCAGTTGTAGCCCATCACCGCCGGCACGGCCACGGCCAGTCCGATCGCGGTCATGATCAGCGCCTCACCGACCGGGCCGGCCACCTTGTCGATCGACGCCTGACCGGCCACGCCGATCGCGGTCAGCGCGTTCAGGATGCCCCAGACCGTGCCGAAGAGTCCGACGAAGGGACTGATCGAACCCACGGTGGCCAAGAACGCCAGGCCGTCCTGCATCCGGCTCTGCACCCGGTCGATCGAGCGCTGGATCGACATGCTCATCCAGTCGTTCAAGTTGATCTGGCCCAGCAAGCCCTCGTGCTTTCGGGTGGCCTCGAGCCCGGCCTCGGCAATGAACCGGAACGGGCTGCCATCTTCGAGCGTATCGGCTCCCTGGCGGATCGTCTGCGCGTTCCAGAACCCGTTGTCGACGCCCTGTGCCTGGCGCTTGATGCGACCTTGCTCGACGAACTTGGTGACGATGATGTACCAGCTGCCCATCGACATCACGAGCAGCAGGACCAGCACCGTCTTGGCGACGAAGTCGGAGCCCTTCCAGAGTGCTTCGAGTCCGTACGGGTTCTCGACGGTCTCCTTGCCCTGTCGGGCGGACACCGGCCCCGCGCCCGCGGCCATCGGGCCGCCGGGCGCGGCGGCGCTGGCGGCGCTGGCGGCGGATGCGCCGGACACGGCTGGCGCGGATGCGCCGGCGGGCCCATCGGACGCCGGCGCCGCCGCCGGGCCGGCCTGCTGCGCGGCGGGCTTGGCGCCCTTGTCCTGGGCGGCCGACGTGGCAGGCAGGACCGATCCCAGCAGCGCAGTGGCCGACAGGACAATCAACGAGACGCTTCGAAGAGCGGCCACGGAGTTGCGCAACATGAATTCTCCAGCAAATCGACAAGGCCGGCGCCCGCATGTCGCGCCGACAGCTCGGATCATGGCACAGGGCCGCACGCCCCCCCCGCGCTCGAAACGGATTCGATGATATCGCAAGCAATTCGCCCGGCGTCGGCCTGGCGCCCTATGGGTACCGGCCGCGCGCGGGCAGCCGTGCGAGAATCCGGCCGACTGCGGCCCCGCCGCACGACCCCGCATGATCCCTCAGAGCCGCACAAGGAAATCGACCATGGGCATCCTCGCCGACAAGCGGATCCTGATCACCGGGCTGCTGTCGAACCGCTCCATCGCCTACGGCGTCGCCAAGGCCTGCCGCCAGCAGGGTGCGCAACTCGCGTTCACCTACCAGAACGAGCGTTTCAAGGAACGCGTCGTCGACATGGCCGCTGAATTCGACTCGTCCCTGGTGTTCGCCTGCGACGTCGCCGACGATGCGCAAATCGAAGCCTTGTTCGCCGACCTGGGCCAGCATTGGGACGGGCTGGACGGACTGGTCCATGCCATCGCGTTCGCACCACGCGAAGCGATCGCCGGCGACTTCCTCGACGGCCTCTCGCGCGAGGGCTTCCGAGTGGCCCACGACATCTCCAGCTACAGCTTTCCGGCGCTTGCCAAAGCGGCCTACCCCATGATGCAGGGCCGCAAGGCGGCGCTGCTGGCCCTGACCTACCTGGGCGCGGTGCGCATGGTGCCCAGCTACAACACGATGGG
>JADLHU010000151.1 GCA_020848655.1 Novosphingobium sp. | reverse complement strand
GTCACGCGGGGTCAGCGTGGCGGGCGCGCCATCGCTGCGCAGCGATCGCGCGCTCCTGCCGTTCGATGCTCTCGAGCTTCTTGGTTTTCCGTGATTTCCGAGCCGCCAGATGATTCCATCTGGTTCGAAATCATTCTAGCGACGACGGCGGCAGTCGCTGTCCCAGTAACGATCACCCCGGCGATCATAGCGATAACAGCCGCGATCCCCGTCCTTCTTGAGCAGCGCCCCGCCAACGGCGCCGGCGGCCGCGCCGATCGCGGCGCCTTCGCCCACGTCGCCGCCCGTCACCGCGCCAACGCCGGCGCCTACCGCGCCGCCGGCCAGCGCGCCTTCGCCGGCATAGTTACTCGCACAGCCGGCCAGCGCCATCGCGCCGGCCAGAGAAGCTGCAAGGATCAGGTTACGCATCACGCTCTCCATCGTTCCGTCTGATGACAGGACAATGCGGGAGCGCGCGATGGGTTCCGAATAATGCAGATGCGCGTGTGTTCAGTCGGGCGTGTTCAGTCCGGTTTCTTGGCCACCGCGACCATGGCCGGGCGCAGCAGGCGCTCCTTGATGAGGTAGCCGGCCTGCAATTCCTGGATCACCGTGCCCGGCTCCGCATCGGCCGAGGGGATTTCGAGCATGGCCTGGTGCTGGTTGGGATCGAGCGGCAGGCCAACGGCGGCGATGCGGCTGATGCCATGCTGGCCGAACACCTTGTCGATCTCACGCGAGGTCGCCTCGATGCCGGCGATCACGTTCTTCAGCTTTTCGTCCTCGCGCAAGTCTGCCGGGATGGAGCCGAGCGCGCGCGACAGATTGTCGGCCACCGAAAGGATATCGCGCGCAAAACCCGTTGCCGCATAGGCGCGGGCATCGGCGATGTCCTTTTCCAGGCGGCGGCGCACGTTCTGCGTTTCGGCACGCGCATAGAGCACGTCCTGCTTGGCCGTTTCGAGCTGGTCGCGCAGCGATTCCAGCTCGCCTCCCAGCGAAACGGTGGCGTTTTCCAGCAGTTCTTCTGGAACGCCCTTCAATTCCTCTGCAACCGCCGGGTCGCCCTGCGGCTTGTTTTCGTCGCTCATGTCGTCAAAAGTTCCAGCTAACCAATAAGTTTGCCCAGGCTTTGGGCGGTGAAATCCACCATGGGGACAACGCGCGCATAATTCAACCGCGTCGGTCCGATAACCCCCACCACACCGACCACGCGGCCTTCGCGATCGCGATAGGGCGATGCGATCACCGACGAACCCGAAAGCGCGAAAAGCCGGTTTTCCGAACCGATGAAGATTCGCGTCGAATCCGCCTCGCGCGCGATGTCGAGCAGTTCAGCCACCGATTGCTTGTTTTCCAGGTCATCCAGCAGCGAGCGGACTCTTTCGAGATCGCCCAGCGTCGATTCGTCGAGCAGGTTGGCCTGGCCGCGCACGATCAGCACGGGGCGCTGGGTGGCGTCCTCGCTCCAGATCGCGATGCCGCGCTCCACCAGATCGCGGCTCGCAGCGTCGAGCGCGGAGCGGCCCGAGGCGATCTCGGCCCGCATCGCGCGCACCGCTTCGGCCAGCGTCCGCCCGGCAAGGCGCGCGGTGATGAAGTTCGACGCTTCCTCAAGCGCGCCGGGGCGAACGGGCGCGGCGAGATCGAGAACGCGGTTTTCCACCGCGCCGTCCTCGCCCACCAGCACGGCCAGCGCGCGACCGGTGGCCAGCGGCACCAGGCTGAACTGCGCCAGACGCGCTTCGCGGCGGGGCACCATGACCAGGCCGGCGCAGGCGGACAGATCGGACAGCACGGCGCTGGTGGCGGCCAGCGCGGCCTCGATCGGGCCGGGTTCGGACAAGTGGCGTTCGATCGCGGCGCGCTCGTCCGCCGTGGGTTCGGCAACCTGCATCATGCCGTCCACGAACAGGCGCAGCCCCATTTCGGTGGGCATGCGCCCGGCGCTGGTGTGCGGCGCGGCCAGCAGGCCCAGCATTTCGAGATCGGCCAGGACCGAGCGAATCGAGGCGGGCGAAAGGTTGATGCCGCTATCGCCCGCCAGCGTCTTGGAACCGACCGGCTGGCCCGAGGTCAGATAGCCTTCCACCACCATGCGGAAGATGTCGCGGGCGCGGGTGGTCAGTTCGGTGATGGGCAGCGATGACATGGCGCCCCTTATGTAGGAATTTCGCGCCATCGGGCAAACACCATCGCGCGCCCTTCCCTTCTGCGCCCCAGCAAGTAAGGACGGCGGCGACAGATGCCGGGGCCTTCGTCCCGGAACCACGGAGAATCCCATGCGACCTTCCGGCCGCGCGCCAGACGAAATGCGCGCGCTTTCGTTCGAGACTCATTACACCAAGCATGCCGAAGGCTCGGTGCTGGTCTCGTTTGGCGACACCAAGGTGATCTGCACCGCCAGCATCGAGGAGCGGGTTCCCCCGTTCCTGCGCGGCAAGGGCGAAGGCTGGGTCACGGCCGAATATTCGATGCTGCCCCGCGCCACGCACACGCGCGGCAGCCGTGAAGCGGCCAAGGGCAAGCAATCGGGCCGCACACAGGAAATCCAGCGCCTGATCGGGCGCTCGCTGCGCTCGGTCACCGATTTCCGCAAGCTGGGCGAACGGCAGATCGTGCTCGATTGCGACGTGATCCAGGCCGATGGCGGCACCCGCACCGCCGCGATTTCGGGTTCGTGGGTGGCGCTGCGCCTGGCCGTGCAGAAGCTGCTCGACGCCAAGGCCATCACCGAAGATCCGCTGACCCGCAAGGTCGCCGCGGTCAGTTGCGGCATATATATAGGCACGCCGGTGCTCGATCTTGACTATATCGAGGACAGCTCCGCCGATGCCGACGCCAACTTCGTGCTGATCGAAGGCGGCCATATCGCCGAAGTGCAGGCCACCGCCGAAGGCGCGACGTATGACGAGGAAGCGCTGCTGCGCCTGCTGCGCCTGGCGCGCATCGGCTGCGACGGCATTTTCGCGGCGCAGGCCAAGGCGGTTTCCTGATGAACGCGCGGCGCCTCGGGTCCGAAACGCTGGTCATTGCCACGCACAATGCGGGCAAGCTCAGGGAAATCGGGGCGCTGCTCGATCCTTATGGCGTGCATTGCGTCTCGGCCGGGGAACTGGGCCTGCCCGAACCGGAAGAGACAGGCACCACGTTCATAGAGAATGCGCTGCTGAAGGCGCGCGCGGCGGCGCAGGCATCGGGCAAGCCAGCGCTGGCCGACGATTCGGGCCTGTGCGTCGATGCGCTGGGCGGCAGGCCGGGGGTCTATACCGCCGACTGGGCCGAGCGGCAGTGGTTCGAAGGTGCGCCGGGGCGCGACTGGTTCATGGCCATGGGCAAGGTCGAAGGCCTGCTGTGCGAACTTGGCCCGGACGTGGACCGCACCTGCCGCTTCGCCTGCGTGCTGGCGATCGCCTGGCCCGATGGCGCGAGCGCGGTCTACGAAGGCTGGGCCGAAGGCCGCTATTCCTGGCCGCCGCGCGGCACGATGGGCTTCGGCTACGATCCGGTGTTCGTGCCCAAAGGGCGCGACCGGACCTTTGCCGAACTTGATCCGCAGGAAAAGCACAACATCAGCCACCGCGCCGATG
The DNA here is from genome assembly GCA_020848655.1 of Novosphingobium sp. Lineage (GTDB taxonomy): Bacteria > Pseudomonadota > Alphaproteobacteria > Sphingomonadales > Sphingomonadaceae > Novosphingobium. The sequence goes on along the minus strand of JADLHU010000151.1, from coordinate 7,295 downwards.
CTTTCGCCAAGCTGGTCGCGGAACAGTTCGGATAATTCCCCCCCTTCGTCTTGGCGAGCGGCGAAGCCGCGCGGCAATCCAGAGTCCCCCATGGCGCCCTGGATTGCTTCGCCGCGTTCGCTCCTCGCACTGACGCGCGAACTTGCCTAGAAGCCCCTATGGCCCGCGCGCTTTACATCCACTGGCCGTTTTGCCTCGCCAAGTGCCCATACTGCGACTTCAACAGCCATGTCCGCGCTTCGGTCGATCATGGCCTGTGGGAACGCGCGCTGCTGGCCGACATGCGCCGCGAAGCCGAAGTGGCGGGTGGCGAGCCGCTGGCATCGATCTTCTTCGGCGGTGGCACGCCCTCGCTGATGCCGCCCGCGCTGGTCGAGCGGTTGCTGGCCGAGGCGCAAGCGCTGTGGGGCTTTGCGCCGGGCATCGAGATCACGCTGGAAGCCAACCCCTCGTCGGTGGAGGCGGCCAATTTCGCCGCGCTGGCGCAAGGCGGGATCAACCGCGTGTCGCTGGGCATCCAGGCGCTGGACGACGAGACGCTGCGCTTCCTGGGCCGCCTGCACGACGCGGCCGAGGGGCTTGCCGCGCTCGACATCGCGCAGCGCCATTTTGGCCGGGTCAGCTTCGACGTGATCTATGCCCGCCCCGGCCAGACCGAGGCGCGGTGGCGCGAGGAACTGGGCCGTGCGCTGGCGTTCGGCACGGGCCACCTCTCGCTCTACCAGCTCACCATCGAGCCGGGCACGCGCTTTGCCACGCTGGTGCGCGAAAACAGGTTCACCCCGCTGGACGACGATGCCGCCGCTGACTTGTTCGCGCTGACCCGCGCGATGACCGATGCCGCCGGCCTGCCCGCCTACGAGATCAGCAACCACGCCCGCCCCGGCGAGGAAAGCCGCCACAACCTTACCTACTGGCGTTATCAGGACTATTGCGGGATCGGACCCGGCGCGCATGGCCGGCGCGGCGGCATGGCCACGGTGCGCCATCGCAAGCCCGAGAACTGGCTCGCCGCGATCGAGCGGCATGGCGATGGCATTACCGAAGCGCGCGCGCTGCCGCTGGGCGAGCAAGCCGCCGAAGCCATGCTGATGGGGCTGCGGCTGCGCGAAGGCGTGGACCTTGACACCATGGCCGCGCGGTTCGCGCTGCCCACCGATGCGCTGTGCGATCCGGCCAAGCTGGCGTTCTACGAAACGCAGGGCCTGACCTGGCGCCATGGCACAGGCATCGGCGTGACGCCCGATGGCATGCCGCTGCTGGATGCGCTGCTGGGCGAACTGGTGCCCGCCGCGCTTGTCTCGGCCTGAAGGCGGGCATGGTCACCGCCATGACCAAGGCCGATTTCCTCGAAGCCTGGCGCAGCTATCTGGTTGAAGCGCGGCGGCGATCGCCGCACACGGTGCGCGCCTATCTGGCCACCGCCGCACGGCTGCTCGACGCGGTGGAACTGGCCGACTGGCATGGCGTGGCGCGGCTCGATGCCACGGCCTTGCGCCGGCAACTGGCGGCCCGCCGCGCCGATGGCATCGGCAATGTCTCCGCCGCGCGCGAGCTTTCGGCGCTCAAGGCCTTCATCGCTTTCGCGCGCGACCGCGCCGGGCTGGCCGAAACCGCCGCGCCACGCATGCGCGGGCCGCGCATCAAGAAAGGCCTGCCGCGTCCGGTCACTCCCGACGAAGCGGTGAACCTTGCCGCCATGGTCGATGAAGACGCCCCTGCGCCATGGATCGGCGCGCGCGACCGCGCGGTGCTGCTGCTGCTCTACGGCGCGGGCCTGCGCATCGCCGAGGCGCTTTCGCTCACCGGCCGCGCGCTGCCGCTGGGCGAGGTGCTGACCGTAACCGGCAAGGGCAGCAAGCAGCGTGTGGTGCCCCTGCTGCCGATCGTGCGCGAAGCCGTGGCCGATTACCTTGCCAAAAGTCCATGGCCGGTAGGGCCTGGCGATCCGCTGTTCCGGGGGGCGAAGGGCGGGCCGCTGTCGCCAGGCATGGTGCAAAAGGCGATGGCGCGGGCGCGGGTCGTGCTCGGCCTGCCCGCCAGCGCCACGCCGCATGCGCTGCGCCACAGCTTCGCCACGCACCTGCTGGGCGCGGGTGCGGACTTGCGCTCGCTTCAGGAACTGCTCGGCCACGCCAGCCTCGGTTCGACGCAGATCTACACGCGGGTCGATGCCGCCACGCTGCTCGATGTCTACCGCAACGCCCACCCGCGCGAGCAGTGAGCTACTCGCGCGGTTTCCAGGTGATCACGCGCCACGCATAGGCACCCAGCGCCAGCACCATGGTGCCGATGACGATGCCGTTTATCCAGCCTTCGGCTTCGGCCAGGTATTTTGACAGCCATTGCCCGCCAGCAATCAGGCCGGCGTTCCACACCGCCGCGCCGGCAAAGGTGAAAGCCAGGAACGTGGTATGCCGCATGTGCGCAAGGCCGGCGGGAAGCGAGATCATCGTGCGCAGGAACGGGGAAAAGCGCATCGCGAAGACCACCCATTGCCCGTGGCGCCGGAAGAACCGGCTCGCCCGTTCGATATCGTGCCATTCCAGCGTCAGCCAGCGGCCCCAGCGATCGACGAAGGGCCGCAGACGTTCATAGCCCAGCTTGTCGCCGACAAGGAACCACACGTAATTGCCCAGCGTGGAACCGATGGTGCCCACCGCCAGCAGCGGCCAGAAGGTCATCGATCCGCGCGCCACCGCCATGCCGCCCAGCCCCATGATGACTTCGGACGGGATCGGCGGGAACACGTTCTCCACGAACATCAGGAACGCGATGCCCCAGTATCCGCCCTGTTCGATCAGGCGCAGGATGAACTCGGTCATGATGGCAGCAGTGCGTGGATGCCGTGCCTCACCCCCGCAGCATCGCGGCGTGGCGTTCCTCGATCGCGTCCCAGATCAGGCCGCCGGTGTCCGATCCGTTGAATCGGTCGATGGCGACGATGCCGGTCGGGGATGTCACGTTGATTTCCGTCAGCCATTTACCGCCAATCACATCGATGCCGACGAAAACGAGCCCGCGCGCTTTCAGTTCCGGGCCAAGCACCGCGCAGATTTCCTCTTCGCGCGCGGTCAGCGTCGCCGCTTCGGCATAGCCACCCACGGCCAGGTTCGATCGAAACTCGCCCTCGCCCGGCTTTCGGTTGATCGCCCCGGCGAAAGCACCGTCGATCAGCACGATGCGCTTGTCGCCCTCGCTCACTTCGGGAAGGAAGGGCTGGACCATGAAAGGCTCGGGCCAGACCTGGCCGAACAGTTCGGTCAGCGCGCCCAGGTTGCTGCCGTCGGCGGGGATGCGGAACACCGCCTTGCCGCCATTGCCGTGCAGCGGCTTCACCACCAGATCGCCGGGATGCTTCTGATGGAACGCCTTCACGTCCTCAAGCCGGCGAGCCACGAGAGAGGGCGGCATGAACCGCGCATAATCAAGCACGAAGACTTTCTCGGGCGCGTTGCGCACCGCTGCCGGATCGTTGACCACCAGCGTCTGGCCTTTCAGCCGTTCGAGCAAGTGCGTGGCCGTGATATAGCCCAGGTCGAACGGCGGGTCCTGCCGCATCAGCACCACGTCCACCTCGCGCCCCAGGTCGAGCAGATGATAGTCGCCGCGCTTGAAGTGATCGCCCGCAACGCGCTGCACGGTGACCGGCGCCGCCCAGGCGGTCAGGCGATCGCCCGCGCCGCCATCTGTATCGAGCGCCAGCGTGCGCACGTCATAATGCCACAGTTCGTGCCCGCGCGCCTGCGCGGCCAGCATCAGGTGGAAACTTGAATCGCCGTTGATATTGGCCGTTTCCAGCGGGTCCATCTGGACCGCGACGCGTAAGGTCATAAGATTGCAGGCTCCAAATCAGGGCATCCAGGCGTTGACGATGTGGCGCGGGAAGTGGCCCGGCGCAAGCAGCACCACGTCGATCCGCTGGTCATCCCCCTCACGCACATAGCGCGGCGCGATCGCTTCGGCCGCCGCCGCCACGCGCCGCAGGCGGTGCGAATCGATGGCATGGTCCAGTTGAGCCGCGCCGCCGCGCCATTTGACTTCGACGAAGGCCAGCGTCCGGCCGCGCCGCGCCACCAGGTCGATCTCGCCGCGCGGCGTCTTCACGCGGCGCGCCACGATGCGCCAGCCTTTCAGCCGCAAGTACCACGCGGCCAGCGTTTCGGCGCGCCGGCCCCGCTGCTCCGCATCGGCGCGCGTCCGGCTCACTTGAGTTCGAGCGCCCGGGCGTAGAGCGTCTTGCGGTCCAGCCCGGTCCGCTTCGCGACCTTGCCGGCTGCCTGCGAAGGCTTGGACGTGGCCAGTTCGGCGCGCAGCATGGCGTCGGCGTCCACCGCTTCGACCGGCGAATCGACGGGCGGGCCGATCAGCAGCACGATCTCGCCCCGGGGCGGATGGGCGGCATAGTGCGCGGCCAGTTCGGCGGGCGCACCGGTGCGGCATTCCTCGAACTTCTTGGTCAGTTCGCGCGCCACCGCCACGTCGCGGCCGGGCAGGACATCGGCGATGGCCGCCAGCGAATCGCCCAGGCGCGGCGCGGTTTCATAGAACACCAGCGTGGCCGGCACCGCGGCCAGATCGCCCAGCACGTCGCGGCGGGCCTTGTCCTTCACCGGCAGGAAGCCCGCGAACAGGAAGCGGTCGTTGGGCAGGCCCGACAGCGTCAGCGCCACGATCGCCGCACTTGGCCCCGGCAGGCTGGTCACCGCGATCCCGGCTTCGCGTGCGTGGCGCACCAGCCGGTAGCCGGGATCGGAGATCAGCGGCGTTCCCGCATCGCTGACCAGCGCCACCGGTTCCTGCGTCATCAGCGCCAGCAGGCGGTCGCGATCCGCTTCGCCGGCGTGATCGTCATAGCGGATCATGCGTTTTTTCAGGCCCAGGTGGTTCAGCAGCTTGCCGGTGATCCGCGTGTCCTCGCAGGCCACCGCCGACACGCCACGCAATACCTCTATGGCGCGCAAGGTAATATCGCCGAGATTGCCAATCGGCGTGGCGACAATGTAGAGACCGGGCGAAAGCGTTTGATCCATAAATCCATCCATGGATCATCCGGGCAGGGAGCGGCAAGTAATGTTCGGAGTGACACTGGACCGGCGCAAGCTGGCAACCTTGATGGCGGTCGCCTTGCTAGCGGGCTGCAAGGTCATCCCGAAGGGCGGGGTCGAAGCTCCGCCGCCGCCGGAAAACCCCAATGCCAATGTCCTGCCCACCGATCAGGCGCGCCACCGCGTGGCGCTGCTGGTGCCGATGGCCGGTCCGAACGGCGCGGTCGGCCAGTCGATCGCCAATGCAGCCACGATGGCGCTGCTCGATACCTCGGCGCAGAACCTGCGTATCACCACGTATGATACATCCACCGGCGCGGCGTCCGCCGCCGCCAAGGCCGTGGCCGATGGCAACAAGCTGATCCTCGGCCCGCTGGTGGCGGAGGATATTCCCGCTGTCGCCGCCACGGCGCGCGGATCGAAAGTGCCGGTGATCTCGTTCTCCAACGATGAAACCGCCGCCGCGCGCGATGTGTTCATCATGGGCAGCCTGCCCAGCCAGTCGGTGGCGCGCACGGTGGCCTATGCGCGCGCGCAGGGCGTCACCCGGTTCGCCGCGATGGTGCCCGATGGCGAATATGGCCGCCGCGCCTCCGCCGCGCTGTTTTCGCAGCTTCGGACAAACGGCGGCAGCGTGGTGGCGAGCGAGGCTTATGACCGCGCCAACACCTCGGTCACCAGCGCCGCGCGCCGGCTGCGCGCCAAGGGCGGCTACGACGCGGTGCTGATCGCCGATGGCGGCCGGCTTGCCGCGCAGGCGGCCGGCGCGCTGAAGACCCCGGCCACCGCCGCCACGCCGCGCATCCTGGGCACGGAACTGTGGAGCGGCGAAGGCTCGGTCACCACGTCGCCGGCGCTGCGCGGGGCATGGTTCGCGGCCGTGCCCGACACGCGCTTTCGCCAGTTCGCGGAAAGCTATCGCTCGCGTTTCGGCGCCCAGCCCTATCGCATCGCGACGCTGGGCTATGACGGCGTGCTGCTGACCTTGCGCATCGCGCGCGAATGGCGGCCCGGCACCACGTTCCCGCTGGCCCGGCTGACCGACAAGGACGGCTTCCTGGGGCTGGACGGGCCGTTCCGCTTTTCCGGCAATGGCGTGATCGAGCGGGCGCTGGAAGTGCGCGAAGTGCGCGCGGGCGGTGTCGCGGTGGTCAGCCCCGCCCCTGCTCGTTTCGCCGATTGAGCCGCTTGGGGCTGGCGATAACCCCAAGCGCGCGCTTGCCTGTGGAATCGCGCATGTTCTATAGGCGTTCGCATGGCAGATGACCTGTTCGACAAGCTTCCCAGCAGCGGCACGGAAACCTACGATGGCTCGGCCATCGAAGTGCTGGAGGGGCTTGAGCCGGTCCGCCGCCGGCCGGGCATGTACATCGGCGGGACCGATGAACGCGCGCTGCACCACCTTGCCGCCGAAGTGCTCGACAACGCGATGGACGAAGCCGTCGCCGGCCACGCCAGCCGCATCGAATTCCTGCTGGAAGAAGCGCCGGGCACCGCCGGCCGGCTGACCATCACCGACAACGGGCGCGGCATCCCGGTCGATGAACACCCCAAGTTCCCCGGCAAGTCGGCGCTGGAAGTGATCCTCACCACGCTGCATTCGGGCGGCAAGTTCTCGGGCAAGGCCTATGCCACGTCGGGCGGGCTGCATGGCGTCGGCGTGTCGGTGGTCAATGCGCTGTCCAGCCACACCCGCATCGAAGTGGCGCGCAACAAGGAACTGTTCGCGCAGGAATTTTCGCGCGGGCTGCCCACCGGGCCGCTGCAAAGGCTGGGCGGCACGCCCAATCGGCGCGGCACTTCGGTCAGCTTCACGCCGGACCCGGAGATTTTCGGCAACGACGCGCGGTTCAAGCCGGCGCGCTTGTTCCGCCTCGTCCGGTCGAAGGCCTATCTTTTCGCTGGGGTGGAAATCCGCTGGAAGTGCGCGCCTTCCCTGGCCAGCGATGACGTTCCGGCCGAAGCCACCTTCCAGTTTCCCGGCGGGCTTGCCGATCACCTGACCGAGCAGGTCGGCACGCGCGAATGCGTGACCACCAAGTTCTTTTCGGGATCGCAGGATTTTCCGGGCGAACAGCAGGGCCGCGTCGAATGGGCGATCGCCTGGCCGCTGTGGTCGGACGGTTCCTATAGCTGGTACTGCAACACCATCCCCACCCATGACGGCGGCACGCACGAGCAGGGCCTGCGCGCAGCGCTGACCAAGGGGATTCGCGCCTTCGGCGAGCTGGTCGGCGCCAAGAAGTC
>JADLHU010000150.1 GCA_020848655.1 Novosphingobium sp. | reverse complement strand
GACTACGCTCGACACGAACGGATTTGGCTCTGGCGGATGCCGCACTGGCGACACGAACGGATGGCGCTCTGGTGGATTCCGCCCTGGATAGATTCGGACCCTGCGCCGAATCAGCCCCGCAACACGCCCAGCACCTGTTCGGCCAGCCAGTCGCGCGCGTGCGGTTCCACGTAGCTGTGCGTCGCGTCGGGGCAGCGGCGGATGCGGCGGTCGGGTTTGTCCCACGCGGCGAGGAAGGCTTGGGCCGTGCGATCGCGATCGGCCACCAGGAACACGATTTCGCCCGGAAAACCGGCGATTCCAGCGGCCATGTCCTGCGCCAGCGTGCCGGGCGGGGGGGCTTTGCGCAGGGCATCGCGCAAGCTGGCGATCAGCCGGGCGGGAGAGACCTTGCCGGACAGCAGCCGCAGCAGCGCGGCGGGATCGGCCAGCCGCCGGCGATAGTGATCGCGAATCGCAGCGGGCGGGGCGGGGGCTGCCTCGTCCTCGATCGTCCAGGGGTTCGACAGGACCAGCGCGTCCAGCCCGGCGCCGCCAGCCAGCATCAGCGCGCTGGCCGCATCGCAATTGCCCAGCCCGACCACGCGGGCCAGGTGCGGGCACTCGCGCCGGAACGCGGCCAGCGCGGCGGCCAGATCGGGCGCGCTGGTGCGAAAGCCGCCATTGCCGCCTTCACTGTCGCCCACGCCGCGCCGGTCGAAGCGGAACACGGGGAAACCCGCCGCTGCGATGCGCGCGGCCAGCCGAGCCTGCCCGGCCCATGCGCCCGAGCGCAGTTCGTTGCCGCCGCTGACCAGCAGCAGTCCGCTGGTTCCCGCCGCCTCATCCAGCGTGCCGGCCAGCGCGGAGCCTTCGCAGGCGAATGTCAGGTGCCGCCTCATGCCGCCGGCTTCATGCCGATGGCGAGGATCGCTGCCAGCGCATCGGCCTGTTCGCGGCTTTCATCGGGTTCGGCGCGCAGCCACAGCCCCGCGCCGCCCAGCATGTCCTGATCGATCGTGGTGATGCGATCGCCCGGTTCGGGCGCCAGATCGCGCAAGTCCGCCAGCAGGCCCGGCCCCAGCCGGTGCCCGGACAGCTCAAGCCCTTCGACCAGCCCCAGCGCCAGCAGTTCGTCCTGGCTCTCGTTCACCCCCGCCTCTCGCGCGGCGACGATGCGCGCGCGCAGCATCTGGCGCAGGATCGCGCTGCCTTTGGCGGGGGCATAGTGCCAGCCCGGAAGGCCGGGCGGCACCAGCGCCGCGCCGCCACGCAGCGCCAGCACGTGCGTGGCGCCAAACCACGCCGCCGCCGCCGCCATGGCCGCGCGCCATGTTGCCACGGTCTGCGCATCCAGCGGCTGAAGGCTTTCGTTGCAGCCCGGCAGGTCGGGCAGCGCGCTGTCGATGCCGGCCGCGTCAAGCCGGCGCATGACCTCCACGGTCAGCCGGCGCAGGCGGTTCGCTTCGTCGAACAGGGCGGGCACGATCAGCAGGCGCAAGGGCCGCGCGCGATCGAAGGTCAGGGCCAGTTCCCCGGCCGTGCCGCCGCCGGGAAGGGGGGATGGATAGCTTTGCTGGCTCACGCCTGCGCGCGCTTGCCCTCGGCGAAAGTGAGCAGCGAGCCGAAGCTTTCCAGCAGTTCGCCATCCACTTCGTCGTCCTCGATCACGATGTCGAGACGGTCTTCCATCTCGGTCAGCAGGCCGGCGACGGCCATCGAATCGAGTTCCGGCAGATGCCCGAACAGGCCGGTGTCCGCCGTGAAGCGATCGGCCTGCCCCGGCTTGAGACCGAGCACGTCGGTCAATATGCGGCGCAGAAGCAGGTCGGTATTGCTGGCCATGGCCCCTCGGCTGATACGGTTCGAATTTTTCCGCGCTCTAGCCATGGTTACCCTTTCGGGCAAGGCGGCGTATCGCCTGGCCGGCAAATACCGGCCAGTTGCCCGGCGCGAAGGGGCGGAACATGTCCAGCCGATAGCGCGGGCGGACCTCTTCCATCCAGTCGCGCTTGTAGCCATCGTTGCCGGTGCCGAAATCGACCATGGCCACATGGTCCCCGTCGATGACATGGCGAAACAGCGCCGCGCTCAGCACCGATCCGGGCGACAGCGCGCGTGCGTCCTCGCGGTGGGCCAGCTTGTGGATGAAGGCGGTGCCGCCTTCCACCGTCCACATCTGCGCGGCCACCGCGCGGCCTTCGGCGCGGGCCAGCCCCAGCCGCAGGCGGCCGGCCCGGCCTTCCTGCTCGGCAAAGGCGCGCAGGAAGGCGGGCGAGCCTTCGGATGGCTTCCAGCTTTCGGCATAGATCGCCTCGTATTCATCCCACACGGCGGCATCGAACGCGGTCAGTACCCGGGTTTCCACTTTGCCGCCCTTGCGCTTCAGCGTGCTGCGCAGCGGGCCGGGGCGGCTGGCGAGGTATTCGTCGAACGCGCGGCCGTTCAGGTGGAGCACGTGGTTGGTATCGCAGGCCTCGCGGCGCACGATCCAGCCGGCGGCGCGGAAGGCCCGTTCGGTCAGGGCGGCGCTGCCATCCTCGTCGGGCAGGCCCGAAAGCGTGACGCGGCGCGCGCGGCGCGCCAGATCGCGGGCCAGCGCGGTCAGCAGGCGGGGCGCGTCGGCGGCGGGCGATGCGATCGGGCGCAGGCGAAAGGTGTACCAGTTGGCAAGGCCGGTAAGCGTGGCCGTGCCCGCCTGCCCGGAAGCCGCCTGAAGCGGCAGCACCGCCAGCCCGGCGCCGTTGCGCGCCACCGCCAGCAGCGGGGCCGCCCCGCAATGCGCGGCCAGCCCCTGCCACCAGGCCAGCCGATCGAACGGCGCGGCCTGCTCCGCATCTGACAGCAGCCGGTTCAGCGCTTCATCCGATTGCACTTCCTTAAGATCAGCGTGATACTCGATCGCGATCACTCGCCCGTTTCCCCGATCTGGAGCCTTAGATACCCGTGCCTGCGCAAGCTGAGAACACGATCCGGCCGCTTGACCATCTCGCGCTTGCCGGGGCAGACGATGCCCCCGCGCTCGTGCTGCGCGAGGGCACGCTTAGCTACAAGGACTTAAGATCGCGTGTCTCCCGTCTGGCGGGCTGGCTTCTGGCCCGTGTGCCCGAAACGGGCGGCCGCGTGGCAAGCTGGGTGGCGAAGGGCGAACTGGCCTGCCTGATGCCGCTGGCGGCGGCGCGCGCCGGGCTGGTGCACGTTCCGGTCAATCCGCTGCTCAAGCGCGCGCAAGTGGCGCATATCCTGGCCGATAGCGGCGCGCGGCTGCTGATCGCCACCCCGGCGCGGCTGGGCACGCTGGAGCCGGGCGATGTGCCCGCCGGTTGCGATGGCGTGGCCGAGGGCGAAGCGCTGGCCGAGGCCGCGGCGCTGGCCCGCGAATTGCCGCCTTCGGCCGCCGATCCCGATGACCTGGCGGCGATTCTCTACACCAGCGGTTCCACCGGGCGGCCCAAGGGCGTGATGCTCAGCCATGCCAACATGTGGCTGGGCGCGCAGAGCGTGGCGTCGTATCTGGGGCTTGCCGCCGATGACCGCACGCTGGCGGTGCTGCCGCTGTCGTTCGATTATGGGCAGAACCAGTTGCTTTCAAGCTGGTGTGCCGGCGCCAGCGTGGCCCCGCTCGATTACCTGACCCCGCGTGACGTCATCAAGGCGGTGGCGCGGCACGGCATCACCACGCTGGCCGCCGTGCCGCCGCTGTGGGTGCAGTTGTGCGAACTCGATTGGCCAGAGGATGCGCGCGCGCATCTGCGCCGGCTGACCAACAGCGGCGGCGCCTTGACGCCCGATCTGGTCCGGCGGCTGCGCGCCCTGTTCCCGCAGGCGCGCCTGTTCGCGACGTACGGGCTGACCGAGGCGTTCCGATCGACCTTCCTCGATCCCGCGCTGATCGATAGCCATCCGACGTCGATCGGCACGGCCATTCCCCACGCCGAAATCCTGGTGATCGCCGATGGCGGCGCGGTGGCGGCCGACGAAGAGGAAGGCGAACTGGTCCATTGCGGGCCGCTGGTGGCGCAAGGCTATTGGCGCGATGCGGCGCGCACGGCCGAACGGTTCCGCCCCGCGCCCGCCGCCTCGCGCTATGGCGGCACGGCGGTATGGTCGGGGGACCGGGTGCGGCGCGATGCGCAAGGGCTGCTCTATTTCGTCGGGCGGCGCGATGCGATGATCAAAAGCGCGGGCAACCGCATCAGCCCGCAGGAGATCGAGGACGCCGCGATCGGCACCGGGCTGGTGGCCGAAGCGGTGGCGCTGGGCCTGCCCGACGCGCGGCTGGGCCAGGCCGTCCACCTCGTCGTGCGCGCGGCGCCGGATGCTTCAGATGCGGTGGAAGAACTGCCGCGCAAACTCATGCAGGAATTGCCGAACTTCATGCACCCCAAGCAGATCCACTGGCGCGATGCGATGCCCATCGGGCCGAACGGCAAGATCGATCGCGCGGGCCTTCAGGCGGAGCTGGCGGCATGAAGCCGCTGGGGCCGATCCCGCCCGGCTTCGCCGCGCGCGATGGCGTTCTGGCGATTGACGGCGTGGCCGTGACCGATCTGGTCGAGCGCGCGGGCGGCACGCCGCTGTTCGTCTATTCGGCCGGAATGATGCGCAGCAAAGTGCAGCAATTGCGCGCCGCGATGCCGGATCGGCTGGCGATCCATTATGCTGTCAAGGCAAACCCTTATGACCCCGTTCTTCGCGTGTTTTCCGAACTTGTCGACGGGTTCGACATCGCTTCGGGCGGGGAACTGGCGCTGGTGCGCGCGGCGGGGATCGATCCGGCGCGGGTCAGCTTTGCCGGACCGGGCAAGCGCGACGCGGAACTCGACGCCGCGATCTGCGCCCGCGTGACGCTGAACCTCGAATCCGAGGCCGAGGCGGACCGCGCGTTGGCGATCGGCGCGCGCGCCGGGCTGACCCCGCGGCTCGCGATCCGAGTCAATCCGGATTTCGATCTCAAGGGATCGGGCATGAAGATGGGCGGCGGGGCCAAGCCCTTCGGCGTCGATGCGGAGCGCGTGCCGGCGCTGGCGCGGCGGATCATCGCTGCTGGGGCCGAATGGCGCGGGTTCCATATCTTCGCCGGCAGCCAGTCGCTCGACAGCGAAGCGATCGCCGATACCCAGGCGCAGACGCTGGCGCTGGCGGCGCGGCTGGCCGAAGACAGCGGCGCGGCGCTGCCGCATTGTAACCTGGGCGGCGGCTTCGGCATCCCCTATTTCCCCGGCGACACCCCGGTGGACATCTCGCGCATCGGCGCGCTTTTGGAAGAACGCTTCGCGGCGCTGCCGGCGGTGCTGGCCGACACCGCGTTCTGCATCGAACTGGGCCGCTATCTGGTTGGCGAATCAGGCGTTTACCTGGCGCGGATCGTGGATCGCAAGATCAGCCATGGCGAAGTGTTCCTGGTGACGGACGGCGGCCTGCATCACCAGTTGGCGGCTTCGGGCAACTTCGGCACCGTGGTGCGCCGCAACTATCCGGCGGCCATCGCCACGCGCTTTGCCGCGCCGGTGGCGGAAGAAGCCTCGATCGTCGGCTGCCTGTGCACGCCGCTTGATCGGCTGGCCGACAAGGCGGGCCTGCCCCATGCCGAACCGGGCGATCTCGTCGCCATCTTCTGCGCCGGGGCCTATGGCGCCAGCGCCAGCCCTTCGGCGTTCCTGGGGCAGGGCCCGGCGCTGGAAATGCTGGTGTAAGCCTGCCCGTCCCGGCTGTCCCGGTTTGGGACTGCGCCGAGATTGGGCTTCAAGGCTAACGCAATATTCACCCTTATTCCCGATAGCGATGGCTGAAATGGCCGAAAGTGCGCGAGGCAGGCCTCCTTGCGTATCGATTTCGGCGCTGTCGAGGATTTGTCGATGCCCAGCCACCGGTTCTCCCGCCTGCTTGCCGGCAGCGCCATTCTCAGCCTGGCGCTGTCGGGCTGCGCGGGCGCTGGATCGCAGCCGCAACTGCCGCCCGCATCGTTCGTGGCGATGCAGGAGGGGCCGGGCGAGGAATACGTGATCGGCCCGCTGGACGAACTGACTGTGTTCGTCTGGCGCAATCCCGAACTGGGCGCGAGCGTGCAGGTCCGCCCCGACGGGCGCATCACCACGCCGCTGATCACCGATATGCCAGCGGTGGGCAAGACGCCCTCGATGCTGGCCGAGGACATCCGGCTTCAGCTTTCGCAATATATCCAGGACCCGCTGGTTTCGGTGATCGTCAACAAGTTCGCGGGCACCTTCAGCCAGCAGGTGCGCATCGTCGGCGCCACCGAAAAGCCGGCCTCGATCCCCTATCGCGCCAACATGACGCTGCTCGACGCGATGATCGCGGTGGGCGGCCTGTCCGAATTCGCGGCGGGCAACCGCGCGCGCCTGATCCGCTTCGACAAGGAACGCGGCACCCAGCGCGAGTTCCAGCTTCGCCTGGGCGACCTGCTGAAGAAGGGCGACAGCAAGGCCAACGTGATGCTGATGCCCGGCGACGTGATCATCATCCCCGAGAGCATGTTCTGAGGACAGGAACCAGGTCGAACCGATGAACTCGCTCTACGAAGAAATCCTGGCTGGCCTGCACAGCGTCTGGAACCGGCGCTGGCTGGCGCTGGCGGTGGCGTGGCTGGTCTGCCTGGTGGGCTGGCTGGCCGTGGCCATGCTGACCAACACCTATGAATCGAAGGCGCGCATCTTCCTGCAGCTTGACGATGCGCTGGCCCAGCAGGTCGGCATCGATCCGGGCGATCGCCGCCGCGACATCGAACGCATCCGCCAGACGCTGACCAGCGCGGTCAACCTGGAAAAGATCGTGCGCTCCACGCGGCTGGGCGATCAGGTCGCCAATCCCAAGGACATGGAGCCGGTCGTCCAGAAGCTGGCCAAGACCATCTCGGTGGTCAGCCAGCAGGACAACCTGTTCGAGATCACCGCCGTATCGCAGGAACCGGGCCTGTCCGATGCCGAGAACGCGCGGCTGGCGCAGGACATCGTGCAGAAGGTGATCGACATCTTCCGCGAGGAAAACCTGTCCGGCGGGCGCGGCGAGATGACCGAGACGCTGGCTTTCGTGAACCAGCAGCTTTCGCAGCGCGAAAAGGAACTGGAAGCGGCCGAACAACGCCGCCTGCAGTTCGAGGCGCAGAACCCCGACATGATCCAGGGCGGCGCGGCCGGCGTCCAGCGGCTGGAAGCGGCGCGCAGCAACTTGCGTTCGATCGATGGTGATATCGCCGCCGCCGAAAGCGCGCTGGCGGCGATCAGCGGCCAGCTTTCCAGCACGCCGCCGACGATTGCCGTGGCCGGGGCGGCGGGCGGCGCGAAAGGCGCGCTGGCGCAGGCCATGTCCGATCTTTCGGCGATGCGCGCGCGCGGCATGACCGATGACCATCCCGATGTCATATCGCTGAAAAGCCAGATCGCCGCGCTGCGTTCCGCCGCGCAGGCCGAAGGCAGCGGCGGCGGCGCGCCGAACCCGGCCTACAGTTCGCTGCAATCGATCCGCGCCGATCGCGAAGCCAGCGTGCGCGCGCTTCAGGCGCGCCGCTCGATGCTCCAGACCGATATCGCGCAGCTTACCTCGCGCCAGATCAACGATCCCCAGATCGCGGCCGAAGCGCAGCGCATCGGCCGCGATTACGACGTGCTGCGCCAGCAATATGACAAGCTGCTGCGCGACCGCGAGGAACTGCGCCTGCGCGGCGAAGTGCGCACCGAGCGCGAGGCGATCAAGTTCGAGGTGGTCGATCCACCGACGACGCCGCGCAAGCCGATCGCGCCCAATCGCCCGCTGCTGCTGCTGGCGGTGCTGGTCGCCGGCGTTGGCGCGGGCGTGGGCGGGGCTTTCGCGCTGGGCCAGGTCCGTTCGACTTTCGCCACCACGGCCAAACTTGAACGCGCCACCGGCCTGCCGGTCCTGGGCGCGATCACTCGCACGATGACCGATGCCGCGCGCGACGTGGCGCAGCGCCGGTTCAAGTATTTCCTTGCCGGATCGGCCGCATTGGCGGGCCTGTTCGTGCTGCTGCTGGCGGTTGAATTCGTCCAGCGCGGCATGGTGGCGTGAGGGGCAGGACGATGAGCGAACACAGCAAGATCCCGGTTCCGCCCCACGCATCCGACGCCAGCGGCGCATCGCTGATCGAACGCGCGGTCAAGGCCTTCGACCTTTCATCGCTGGCGCCGCCGCCGGTGCCGCAGGGCCT
>JADLHU010000149.1 GCA_020848655.1 Novosphingobium sp. | reverse complement strand
TAGGTCGCCACGGGCGCCTCAAAGCCGGGCGTCAGGCTGGAATCAGAACCCACACCGCGCAAGTAGGGCGCAGAGCCCAGCAACTGGCGATTCATGACCAGGCCCGGAGTGGCGAGCTGGAGCGAGTCAGTCGAACTGATGCCTTGCGCAGTCAGCGTATCGCCCGTCAGTGCGGTGATCGCGATCGGAACGTCCTGCAGCTTTTCCGACCGGCGCTGCGCGGTAACCACGATGTCACCGATGCCGCCTTCTTCCGCCACCGCCGTTTCGGCGTCCTGCGCATAGGCAGGCACTGCGCCGAACGCAGCCGCGCACGATGCAAGCAGCGCCACGCGATAGACAGTGCCTCGCGAAAAAGTATTCATTTTCATACGTCCTCCCCGGGGGTCTGCGCCCTTATCATGCGATGGGCCATATCCACTCGGCAAATGTTTACCTGACCATGTGGTTCATTGTCAACCGGGTTCGCGCGGCCGGAGCACGCCGCAAACGGCATTTTCCGATATCGCGACATCGCGCCGCGAGAATACCGCTGGAGTCAGGTCGGCATCGCTTCCAGAAGGCACGCGACGTCCGTCGGATTGAAATATTCGTCTATTCTGGCGATTTTTCCGTCCACAATATCGACGAACATGGACGTCGCAGCTACGAACTTCTGGCCATTTTTGTCAGCACCCTCGACCATAAGTTGTCTGGCAAACCCGCTCGAAGTCTCAATATGACGTATAACCTTGTAATTCCATTGGCTTGCAATGCGCCTTATGCTCATCAGATAAAAAAATATTCGCGGAACAACTTATCCTCGCGATCAACATTGTGCCAAATGATCATGTCATGTGCACAAACATCAGAAAAAATAGCTTCATTGTCGGAAGAGATTGCCTCGAGAAACGCATCGGCGATCTGGGAATTTGTCAATTTTTCAGACATTTATTGGGAGCCTCACTACTGAAAACGTCATATGTACTATTCTGCTCCGGCAGCGGCCACGAGAAGGATGTCTCCTGCCTCGCCGCTTCGCGCGAACGCAAAACCGTCGCTCCACCATCTTTCCAGCCACATTCGTGAGCGGCTCCGCCCGATTGAGCGGCTCCCAACGGACCACGCAATTGCGAATCATTTAGACATGATGGTCAGGATATTCGCTATTCCCGAACCTCGACGACGAACATTTTTGCGCAGCCAGGCTCCACGAATTTCGCCTCGTCTTCTTTCACCTGCCGGAAGATGTCCGGATCGGCGAAAGCAGCCATCAGCGCTTCAGCTTCTGCGCGGGTGTTGAAAATTGCCTCGGTCACCACGTCGAAGCCGTAATCCTCGGCGTTTCCCCCGCGATCGTCGATCGCGAACATCGCGTCGTCATGGCAGATGTAGTTGCGCCGGTAGATCTCGATCCTGGGCAGGATGCGCCGCAGCAGCGGAACGTGGAAATTCTCGTAATAATCGATGAATTCCTCGCGGCTGAGGTCCTTGCGCTTGCTGATCAGCACTATCCATTTGAACATTGCACCCGCTCCTTACGCAGTCATTCTAACGATCAGGCCGGCCACTCGAGCTCGAAGCCCCGGTACGATGCGAAGAATTCGTTCGTCACGAGGTTGGGCTCTTCACTGGCAAGCCGGTATTCCGGAATGAGGCGGTGCCATTCCTCGATCGCGATGCGCAATTCTGCCCGGGCAAGATGCTGGCCGGGGCAGACGTGCGGGCCATCGCCGAACGAAACGTGGCGCGTACGCGGGCGGGCAGGATCGAAGCGTTCGCCGCCCGGGCAATGCGCGGGGTCGCGGTTGGCGGCTGCGGTCGGGATGATGACCCGGTCACCCTTCTTCATCGCGCAGCCCGCGAAGTCCACGTCCCGCGTCAGGGTCCGCGGGATAATCGCAAACCCGTAGAAGCGAACCAGTTCCTCGACCGTGGCGGGTATCATCGCCGGGTCAGCGATCAGCGCCTTGCGCAGGTCCTGGTCACGAGCGAGGCGCAGGAAATTGAAGCCCAGTTGCGCAACCACGGTATCAAGCCCGCCGGTCAGCAGCAGGCGGCAGTAATTGAGGCTGGCTTCACGACTGATCGGCTCGCCGCCGATTTCGCACCCGATAAGGTAGCTGATGAAGTCGTCCTGCGGTTTGCGCTGCCGCTCGTCGATGACTTCCGCGAACATGGCCAGGATTTCCGCCTCGGCCGCGTTCACTTTCGCCTCGTAGTTCTCTTCATCGGGCGGAGTGTGCGAAACGACGTTTACGAGCTGCTGATAGTAGGGGAGATTTTCAATCGGCAGCCCCATGAATTGCACGAAGACCCCCGTGGGAAAGCGCATCGCGAATTCCTTCACGAAGTCGCACCGCCCCTTGGGAGCGATCTCTTCCACCAGCTCGCGGCAGAACGCGCGCACGGCCTCGAGCCGCTTCTTGACTTCCGACGGCGTGAGCTTGGCAACCAGCAGTCGCCGGTAATCCGCGTGGATCGGCGGATCGAGCGAGAGCGGCAGCAAGTCAGGCAGCTCTTCGCCGATTTCCGTGTGCCGCCAGGTCCGGCTGGAAAACAGGCCCGGGTCGTTGAGCGCGGCGTGAGCCTCGTCGAACCGCATCAGGACCCACCAACTGATATCGCTCCGTCCCGGATAGACGGCCTCGGTCTTGAAGGCGCTCGGGCCGAACTGGCGGATTTCATCCCACCGATCCAGGCCGCGGTCCGCCAGCCCCGGATCCTTCCAGTACTGGAAGGCACGGAATTCGTCCCTGGAAATGGTGTCTGTCTGGTGATCCATCGAAGGTCTCCAAAGTCGTATGTCAAAATCGGTGTTGGGCTGCAGGTCAGGCGATTTCCCGCGCGGCACAGTGACCTTCGCGGATGGCGACCTGCAGATCGCGCGAAGACATGGCGTCACCCACCAGGACGACCTGCCCGATCCGTGTCCTCAGACTTTTCCAGATGTCGTTGGCGGGCACCCGGTAATCGACCCGGACCACCGTATCGGCGGGAACCCATTCAGTCTTTTCGGAATAGATCGGCCGGATTTCTGCCCGTCCCGGCTCTATCGAAACCAGCGCCGCCTGCACGTGAATGCGGAAATTGCCGAGGGCATGCAGACGCTTCAGCGCGGCATCGACCCGGTAAGTCGCTTCCATCATCGGCACGAAACCCGGCAGGCGCGTGACATACGTAACGTCGAGCCCCCGACCGAGCAGTTCCTCGCAGCACGCGATGGATTCGTAGTGACCGATGTCATCGAGTACGAGCGCTGAGGTGCCGATGTCCGTGCCGCGGCTGTCGAGCAGCGACAGGGAATTGAGCACCCGCGCGCCCTTTGCCGGGACCACGTCCTCATTTGGCAGCGCCACCTGCGCGATCGGTCCATCGGCGGGGTAGCTTCCGGTCGCGACGATCACGACATCGGGATTTTCGGCCGCGATCTCGTCTGCTTCGACATAGGTCGAAAGCCGTACATCCACGCCAAGGCGGTAGATTTCCGCTTCCAGCCAGATACCGATATCGCCCAGAGCCTGCAGCTTGGGCATCTTGCGGGCATAATTCAGCATGCCGCCAAGGCTTGACGAAGCCTCTGCCAGGACAACTTTGTGGCCGCAAAGCGCCGCGACGCGGGCCGCCTCCATCCCCGCCGGTCCGCCGCCGACGATGAAGACTTTGCGCGGCTTTTCGGCCGGCTCGATCAGATCCTCCGACAACGTCAGTTCGTGCCCCACTGCCGGGTTCACCGTGCACCCCAGGTGGTTTGCCAGGATGGCGCCGCCCAGGCAGCCCTGGTTGCACCCGATGCAAGGGCGCACCTCGATGGCCCGACCAGCGCGTGATTTGCGGATCAGTTCGGGATCGGCGATGCTGGCGCGGACCAGGTTGACCATTTCGGCCTCCCCCTGGCGCAGCACCTGCTCGACATCGTCGAGCGTCGCAAATCGGCCCGCAACCATCCGGGGGACTTTCAGCCCTGCCCCAATCTTGCGCGCATCATCCATCTCGTAGCCCGATGGCAAGTGCATCGCGCCGATGATGCCCGAGATGGCGTAATAGTCGCTGTAGGAAATATTGACGAAATCGACGAGCCCTTCGGCCTCAAGCCGGAGACAGAGCGCATTGGCCGCCTCGACGGTGACCCCGCCTTGATAGCTGTTGGCGCTGATGCGGATGCCAACGGCGAAATTCCGGCTGGTTGCCGCGCGCCCCGCCCGCAAGGCCTCTACCAGGAAGCGGGCGCGGTTTTCCTCGCTCCCGCCATATTCGTCTTCCCGCCGGTTGAGCACGGGCGAGAGAAACTGGCCGATCAGATAGCCGTGCGCCGCGTGAACTTCGATGCCGTCAAGTCCGCCAGCTTCGACGCGTGCCGCCGCGGTCCCATAGGACGCGATCAGTTCGCGCACCTGCTCGGTGGTCATCTCGATCGGCATCAGGGTCTGATAGCGCCCCGTGATCGCCGAGGGTGCCCAGCCCGGTCCGCCGTCCGGGCGCGGGAAGCTGTGCCCGCCCAACCAAAGCTGCTGGAACAGCTTCATGCCGGTCGGCGCGATGGCATCGGCCAGCTTGCGGTATTGCGGTATCACCGCATCGTCCCATGCCAGCAGCGCCGCGCCGGATGTAGGATGGGTGGACGTTCCCTCAAGGATCGACAGCCCGAAGCCGTCCTTCGCCCGTTCCAGGTGATACGCCACGAACACGTCCTCGCCCGGCATCTGCGCCTTGGCCAGCGCCGTGCCGTGCCCGGTGCGCAACAGCCGATTGGCGACTTCGACGCCGCCAATCTTCAAAGGCGAAAATGCGTGTTCGTACATGGAATTGGCTGCCTGTTGCATCGAGCCCGTGAGCGGCACGGAATGTGCGATATTAGGAGTTTCGGGCGGCGGCCCCGCGCACGGGGTCCGCCGGTCAAACGATTAGCTGCGCGCCATCGACCGCCATCGCCGTGCCATGCACATAGGACGACAGGTCGGAAATCAACCAGACCGCAGCATTGGCGATCTCGACCGGCTGCGCCCAGCGCGCGAGGGGGCACATGGCGCTTGCGTCCGGCATGGAATCGATCGATTCCACGGCGGCCATCGACATCGGGGTCAGCGTTCCGCCCGGCAATACCGCGTTGATGCGAATGCCCTGGCGAGCGCAATCAACCGCCGCGCCCCGCACCAGCCCGGTTACCCCGGCCTTGTTGGCGCAATATTCCACGCTATCCTGCAGCCCGCGCTGCGCGGCCGTGGACGCGATCGCCACGATCGAACCGCCGCCGGATTTCAGCATGGCCTGGATCTGATACTTGAAGCACAGGAACATGCCGCGCAGGTTGACCGCGTAATTGCGCTCGAATTCGGCAAGGCTGAGGTCGTAGACCTTCTTGCCGACCGGTGGCAGGCCGGCCGAGTTGATCGCGCCGTCCAGCTTGCCATAGGTCGCCATCGCAGCGTCAACCATCGCCCGAACGGCATCCTCGTTCGATACATCGGTCACCAGCGACTGCGCGCGGCCGATCCCTTCGGCGTTGATCGCCGCAGCCACCCGTGCACCGCCTTCGGAGTTCATATCGGCAATGGTTACGTCGCACCCGGCGCGGCCCAGCAGCACCGCCGCCGCTTCGCCGATGCCGCTTCCACCGCCGGTTACGATGATCGATTTGTTCGCCAGTCCGTCCATGTCCAAATTCCCTGCGTTCAGATTGCTGTCAGTCCGCCGTCGAC
Organism: Novosphingobium sp.; assembly: GCA_020848655.1. Taxonomy (GTDB): domain Bacteria; phylum Pseudomonadota; class Alphaproteobacteria; order Sphingomonadales; family Sphingomonadaceae; genus Novosphingobium. Next base: position 24,952 of record JADLHU010000149.1, on the reverse strand, counting down.
CAGATACTGGCCGCCGGTGATGTATTTTGCCTCGTCCGACGCGAGGAACAGGATCATCGCCGCGATGTCGATTGGCTCGCCAAGCCGGCTCAGCGGCATCGGCAGATCGACCGATGAGCCGGGATCCTTGGCGGCGTTGCCCAGCAGGAGATCGGTGGCGATCGTCCCGGGATGCACCGAATTCACGCGGATGTTTTCAGACCCGAGCTCGGCGGCCAGGCACTTGGTCATGATGCAGACCGCCGCCTTGCTAGCGCCGTAGATCGAAGCGCGAGGGATGCCGATGATGCCGGCCGCCGACGAAACGTTGACGATCGCCCCCGGCCCTTTCTGGGCGCGGAACTGCGCGATTGCCGCCTTGCAGCCCAGGAACACGCCCCCGACGTTGACAGCCATCATCGTGTCGTGCTGTTCGAGCGTCGTCTCCTCGATCGGCAGGGCGTAGGCGATGCCAGCATTGTTGACCAGGATGTCAAGCCTGCCGAACGCGCCGGTGGCCAGGGCGATCGCATCGGCCCAATCGCTCTCGCTGCGCACGTCGTGCTTCATGCTAACCGCTTCGCCGCCATCTTCGACCAGTTCGGCCGCGCGTGCGGCAACGCCCTCCGCGTCAACGTCGGTCAGAACCACCTTGCCCCCTTCGCGGACCAGGATCTTCGCGGTGGCGAAGCCGATCCCGTTGGGCGATGCGGCACCCGTTATTATGGCAACCTTGCCTTCGACGCGCTTCATGCTTTCCACTCCGATTTATGCTGTTTCTTCTTCCTCTGACGAGGGTCAGCCCAGGCCTTCGATGAGGATTTTCGTGGCGTAGAGCGTGTCATGGTATTCCTTGACCACAACGATCTGCCCGTCCCTGACGCGGAAGAAGAAGTGGTACTTGTTGTCGTAGTTGCGCCCATCCACCGTGACGGCGTGGCCGTCGACCTCGACCGACACGTCGCCGCCCTGCACGACCCAGTTGGTCGGCGTCAGGTGAAGGCCAGCGGGGAATACCGAAACGATGCCCGCCGTCGTCTTGACCGCGTCGGCCTTGGTGTGGACGCCGGAAAACGGGAAATATTCCCCGCCCGCGACCCACCAATAGACGTCCTCGGCAATCACCGCATAAGCCTTGTCGAAATCGCCGGCGCTGATGCCTTCGAAGAACTGCTCAACTACTTTCCTGCTCGGCTCACCAGACATTCAATGCTCTCCTTCTGATTTGAAAATGGTGGTCAGGCCCGAACCTAGGCCAGCTTTTCCGCCACGCGGACGACCAGACCGTCGAGCCGTTCATCCACCATCAGCTGGCACGCCAGGCGCGAGGTGGAATCGGCGTCGGGCACGCAAGACAGCATGTCGAGCTCCTCCTCCGACGGTTCGCCGGCAATGGCGCTCCACGCCGCCGCGATCTTGACGTGACAGGTGGCGCAGCTACACGCCCCGCCGCAAGTTCCCTCGATGCCCTCGACATCGTTGCTGACGGCGACTTCCATCAGGCTCTTGCCCGTCGCCGCATCAAGCTCGCGCGCGCAGCCGGTGATATCCGTGAAGTGAATTGCTACCATTGCCTGTCTCGCTTAACCTTCGAATAACCGCTTGATTTCAAGCCGTTGCCGTCATCGCATCAAGGTGCCGCCATTTACCGAAATGGTCTGGCCCTGCACGTATGCGGATTGTTCGCTCATCAGGAACACCGCCATCGCCGCGATATCCTCGGGCGTTCCAAGGCGCGGGCCGAGGACGGTCCTTTCCCAATGGTCGAGGATCTCTCGGGGGCAGCTAAGCGCGGCCGTTTCCGTCAAGATGAAACCCGGCGCAATGCCGTTGCAGCGGATGCCCTCGCGTCCGAAGCGGGCGGCAATGTGCCCGATCAACTGGTTGACCGCCGCTTTTGACGCGCAATAGGCCGGCTGGATTCCCTGGCTGGCAAAGCTGAATTCCGACGAGGTGCAGACAATCGTCCCGCCTCCGTTTTCCAGCATCACGGGAATGGCAAAGCGCGCACCGAGCATATAGCCGCGCAGGTTCACGGCAAGCACATGGTCCCACAAGTCCAGGTCCATGGCGACGATGTCGGTATCGCCGGCAAGCGTTGCCGGGCGCGTGTCGGCACCGTTCAGGAACAGACCGTTGATCGCGCCGAGACGCTCCCTGGCAAAGGCGATGGCCGCCTGCATCGACACCTCGCTGGCAAGGTCCGCCTCGACCGCGTCGACATTTCCGCCCAGCGCCCGCAGCTCCCCCGCCAGGGCGACCGCGCCAGCGATGTTGGTATCGCCGATCACCACGCTTGCGCCGTGGGAAACGAACGCGCGCGCCGCGGCCTGGCCGATGCCGGTAGCACCGCCGACGAGCACGATTTTCTTCCCGTCGAGTATTGCCATGCCTCAGCCTCTCCAAACGCATGCGCTCTGCCCGGACCATTCAGGTGCGGTCTCGGGTCCGAAGTCATACGACTCGCATCACGTCATTATTCTGACCATATGGTCAAAATGTTGTATACCCGCCATCCACCGCGAGGCAAGCCCCCGTTACGTAGGATGAGCGGTCGGACAGCAGCCAGATCGCCGCGTCCGCGAGCTCCTCCGGCTCGGCCAGACGGCCGATGGGGTGCATGGCGGTGGCGTGCGCTTCCAGCGTTGGGTCTGCGGCAAAGCAGGCGGTCACCATCGGAGTCCGCACGCCACCGGGGGCGATCGCATTGATCCGGATGCCCAGAGCGGCATAATCCAGCGCGGCGGACCGTGTCAGGCCCACCACGCCGTGCTTGCTGGCGGAATATTCGCCGCCCATGCGGAACCCGACCAGACCCGCGCCGGACGAAGTGTTGACGATGGCGCCGCCGCCGGTTTCCAGCATCGCGGCGATCTCGTATTTCATGCAAAGAAACGTGCCGGTGAGATTGATATCGATATTGCGCCGCCATTCGGCCAGCGTGACCTCGTGGACCGGTTTGGCACATTGCGGGATAGCCGCATTGTTGAACGCGCCGTCGAGTTGGCCATAGCGCGAGAGTGCGTGCTGGACCATGGCCTGAACGTCGGCTTCCTGTGCGATGTCGGTGCGGATGAAACTCGCCGTTCCGCCATTGTCACGGATCGCCGCGACCGTCTGCTCGCCGCCGTCCTCGTTGACGTCGGCCACCACCACCGCGTCCCCACCCCGCGCGGCCAGCAAGGCCGCGGCGCGGCCGATACCGCTGCCGGCCCCGGTCATGATAATCGTCCTGACAGTCATGGAATGATCCTGCTCTGCGTGTTACGCGAAAGGTCCGTCACTCGGGCAGCAGCCACTGGCCGTTGGTGACAAAGAACTTTTCGACGACCTTGGGACCCAGCCGCGCAATCCGGTCGTACATCGCACCTGCTGGATTGGTGCCGCCCTCAACGTGGGGGTAATCGCTCGCAAAGCAGAGGACGTCTTCCAGCCCGTACCATTCGATGTAGCGGTCGATCGGCTCGAAATCGAACGGCGTGACCCGCACGTTGCGGCGGATGTAGAACGACGGCTTCTCCGGGAGCTTGAAGGAATCCTTGGTGCCGAACGCCTTGCCCATGGCGTTCCAGACGTCGAGGTTTTCCAGCAGCGGCCCGATCCATCCCGCGCCGGTTTCGACCGCCGCGAAGCGCAGATCCGGGTGGCGGTCGAACACCCCGCCCACAATAGCGGTCGCCAGGAAGTTCTGCGTGGGCAGGTGCTGGACCGACAGCGCCCAGGGATCGACCCGGAATTCACCGAGCGACCGGAAATTCTCGAACACCGGGGAATTGCCCCATTCGGGCGTATCGAGGAAAGTGCCGCCCTCGCCGCCGATGTGCAAGCAAATCACCGCATTCGCGTCCGTTACCATTTGCCAGAACGGATCGAGGTCGGGGTGGGCGGGTGAGCGACCGCCTGGAGGAATGGAACTGGGCAGGAATAGGGCCCGGGCGCCGTTGCTCAAAAGATAGCGTGCGGACTCCATGAGTTCGTCCACCGTTTCGGCCAGCAGCGGCAACGCCGGCCGTACCCGGTCCGAGATCCGGCCGACGCGCAGCCCCCACTCGTTATAGGCCTTCAGCAGTTCCTTGCCTTTGGCCCGCCGGTCGCCGCCGATGTTGCCCATGCAGTGGTAGAGGTTTTCCTGAGGCATCACGGCGAGGACCAGGCCAAACAGCCCGAGGCCGGTCGGGAACATGAGCTGGCGGCCAACGCCCATCGCGTCCATCACCTCAAGCCGCCGCGCGATGTCCATCGCGCCCGGCGCCTTGCAGCCCTTCTGTAACCACACGCTGGCCGGATCGACGGGCCGGGTATCGCCGGCAAAATCAGGGACATTCGGATGGTTCTTGTTGAATTCGTCGGTTTCCTGCTGGGTCAGGAACACGTCGGCAAGTTCGGTCGCCACCGTGCCATAGGTTTCGACCCAAGCCTGCGCCGGAAGCATTTCATGGCTATCGAGATCACAGATCCGGCCCGCATATTTCATCAGGCCTTCCGGAAGCGAAACCGTCGTCATAACTCATCCTGTCCCAATGCCCGGAGCCACCTTCGCGTGCTCCGCTTGCAAACCGTCATATGCCTCCCGCTGGCCGCCCTCTTTACAATTCGCGCAAATTGATTTGCAATTTGCGCAAAGAGCATCACATCGGCGGTATCGCGAATGGAGATCGGCCCGTGCCCAGATGGAAGCCCGTTCAGCAAGGTTCTGGTAACAGGGACGTCGTGCGTGCCAGCATGCTGGACGGTGTCAGCACGATCATCAGAAAATACGGCGGCGATCCCGACGAAATTTTCGCTATCTTTTTCAAGGATGACATTAGTCACAAGAACCCAGACGATCTTATTTCGTGCTCGGCCTACCTCAGACTTCTGGAACATTGCTCATCCAGTCTAAAATGTCCGTTTTTCGGGTTAGAAGTCTCAAAGCTGCAAGCCATCAGCGTGTTCGGGACGCTCGCGATCCTCATCCATGCGGCGACCACAGTGCGCGAAGCACTTGAATATCTGGTCAAGTTTCAGACATTCCACGCTCCCTCCGCATCGATCACGCTGGAGGATACCGGCAATGGCTATATCGAGTTCACGACCATCAGCCGGCTGCCGGGACTGTCGCACAAGCGGCAGGCCATCGAACAGGGCCACGGCCTCATCGTGAAGATCATTACCGAACTGCTGGGCGCGCCGTTTCGCCCCGCTTACCTGCGCATTGCCGCGGCGAAGCCCGGTAACGACCTTGCCCCGATCAGGGAGCACTTCGGCTGCGACCTCTATTACGATCAGGAAATCAGCGCGATCGCGATCCCCGCGGACGTCATGAAGCATACGCTATCTACCCAGAACGATTTCATCGCCGGGCTGGTCAACGAACACATGGAGAAGATCGGCATCGTCGATCACCTGCCGGTCGAGGAAAAGGTCGACAAGCTCATTATCTCGATGCTTCCCCTGGGGCGCTGCACGCTGGATATGTGCGCGTGGCAACTCGGGTCGTCCCCGCGCACCTTGCAGATGAAGCTGGCGGAACGGGGACTCGAGTTTTCGACCCTTCTGGCGCGGCGCCGCGCGCTTCTCGCCGCCGATTACCTGCGCGATACCCGCATGCCGATCAGCGAGATCGCCTCCGCGCTGGGCTATGCCGATCAATCCAGCTTCACCCGCGCCTTCGCCAGTTGGACCGGCGGCTCCCCCGCCGCCTTTCGGCGCGGTTCGGCAGCCGCCCAGGCCGATCCGGATGCAAACTGATCGCGCCGCCAGTCCAGGCAGCGCCGATCACGCCCGGGCCGCGAGCGTCCCGGCGATATGCCGCGCGGCAATGTAGCCGAACGTCATTGCCGGCCCGATGCTGCAGCCACCCCCGGGATAGTGTCCCGACCATATACTGTTGTTGTCGAGCCCCGCCGCATAGAGGCCCGGAACCGGCCGGCCGTCCTGCCGCAGCACTTGCGCCTTGCCGTTGGTGACCAGACCGGCCAGCGTGCTGAGTTCGCCGGGACGGATCTGCACCGCATAGAACGGCGCGGTGCGAAGCGGCCCAAGCGACGGATTGGGCTTGTGATCGGGATCGGCGTTGTAGCGCGAATACGCATCCGCGCCTCGCTGGAACTGGGGGTCCATGCCCAACGCGGCATTTCGGTTGAACTGCTCCACGGTAGCGCACAGCACGCCGGAATCGATCCCGATCTTGCCGGTCAATCCGGCAATTGTCCGGTCTGCGACAACGTAGTTCTTCCGCAGCCACGGCCTGATCGGAAAGGGCCAGGGCTTGGCCAGTCCGATGCCATACTTGCGCGCAGCGGGGGCTTCGCTGATCATCCATGCATAGCGCACGCCCGCCTTGTGCATGGTTTGCCCGAAGCGCTGGTAATTTCCGGCCTCGTTGACGAACCTCTGCCCGGTTGCGGCATCGACGATGAGCGAACCCGGACAATGGCGATCGCCGAATGCGTGGATCGATATTTCCATGCTTCCGTCCGCCCGCGGATAGCCCGAGGTCGTCTGCCATATGCCATTGGCGACATTGCCCTCATTGATCGCGCCGCCCGCCGCAATGCCCATCGCTATGCCGTCGCCACGGCACCCCTCGGGCTGCAGGCTCCAGCCATAATCGGCGTGTGGAATGAACCGGGTCCGCATTTCGGGATTGGCCCCGAACCCGCCCGTGGCCAGAACCACGCCGCCGCGCACATCGACCGCTTCGCTTTTGCCGTTCCGTTCGATCTTCACTCCCGTGACCGCGCCCGCGGTGAAGATCAGCTCACTCGCGCGGGCTTCTGTCCAAAGCGTTACGCCCCGCTCGGACGCCGAAAGCAGCAGACGCGCGACGAGCGCATTGCCGTTCACCACCCGCATGCCCCGGCCATAGCGGAGCCGGTCGGCAAGGTAGCGCACGAACCGGGCGGCAGTGTAGCGAAAGGCCGCAGCCGACTTGTGAAACCGCTTGAACATCGCCGGATCGAACATCGACACCTGCATCGAATGGAACAGACCCATGTCCCGGCGCGGCGGCCGCAGCCGGTTGCGCAGTTTCCCCAGCAGCCTCGTATCGAAATCTGCCGTCAGCAGCATGCGCCCGGCTTTCCATCCGGCATGTTCAGGCTCGTAGTCCGGGACATCGTTCGCCACGAAGCGAACCTGCGAACTGTCCTCCATATGCGCCACCATCGCCGGGGCGTTGTCCAGGAATGCGCCGATGATCTCCGGATCGTATTTATCGCCAAGCACCGCGCGCAAGTAGGTCTCAACCTCTTCGCGGCTGTCCGCGCTGCCCGTTTCGGCCATGTGGCGATGGCCAGGAAGCCACGCGCCGCCGCCAGAAAACGCGGTCGTCCCGCCAAACCACGGCGTGCTTTCCACGACGAGGACTTCCAGCCCCGCATTGGCCGCGACCACTGCCGCCGTGAGGCCGGCGGCCCCTGATCCGCACACGACGATATCCACTTCCATGTCACTTGCCCCTCCCCGGGCAGTTCGCGGTCGTTCCGCACCCCCGCGTTGCCCGCGGAGCTATTGATATTGACCATATGGTCTATTAATGCCAGGGTCTTCTTTTTATTATCTGGTGTTGCAAGCATGGAAAATGGTGTGCCCTCCCCGAAGGTTGAACGGCCGGATCACGTCTCCCCCGATCGGGTGGTGGATTTCGACATGTACAATCCGCCGAACGTGGCCGAAGACTTCTTCGCAGCATGGAAGACCTTGCACGAACCCGGGGTCGCCGACGTGGTGTGGACCCCCTACAACGGCGGTCACTGGATCCCGACCCGCTCAAACGTGGTCAAGGACGTGTTCTCCGATTACGAGCGCTTTTCCAGCCGCGTCATCCTCGTGCCCAAGGAAGTCGGCGAGACGCTTTCCATCATTCCCGTCCAGGTCGATCCGCCCCGGCACCGGCCCTATCGCAAGCTGCTGAACGATGCCCTCGGCCCCAAGGTCGTGCGGCAACTCGAGGGCAAGGTGCGCGATATCGCGATCGAACTGATCGAATCCTTCCGTGAACGCGGCCACTGCGAATTTACCACCGAGTTCGCCGAAGTTTACCCGATCCGGATCTTCATGGGCCTTGCGGAACTGCCGGTCGCCGACTTGCCCGAGGTCAAGGGCTACGTGGACGCGATCATCCACCCCACCCCGGATCTGGACCAGGCCTCGGCTTTCCAGGCGGTCCAGAACTACATGCGTCCCTACATCGAGGCGCGAATGGGCGGGGACGGGACGGACCTGCTCAGCAACCTCATCAACCAGACTGTCGATGGGCGCTCGATCAGCCCCGACGAAGGGCTGGCGATGGGCGTGCAGGTGCTGATTGCCGGGGTCGACACGGTGCTCAATTTCGTCAGCTTCGTGATGCTGTTCATGGCGAGCAACCCGTCCTACCGCGAACAGTTGATCGCCGACCCGGAATTGATCGGCCCTGCCGTCGAGGAACTGTTCCGGCGCTTCCCGATCGTCACAATGGCGCGCGAAATTCGCGAAGACACCGTGTTTGACGGCGCCTTGCTTAAAAAGGGGGAAATGATCATCGCCCCCAGCATGCTTGCGGGGCTGGACGACCGGGTCAACAAGTGCCCGATGGACGTTGATTTCCGGCGCACCGCGATCGATCACGCCACGTTCGGCTATGGCCATCACTTCTGCCCCGGCTCGCACCTCGCGCGCAAGGAAGTGCGGATAATGCTGGAGGAATGGCTCGCCCGGATTCCCGATTTTCAGGTCGCGGAAGGCACGCAGATACGCTTTCTCGGAGGCGGCGGCGGCTCCGTCACCGCGTTGCCGCTCACCTGGCCTTCGCAGGGCAAAGGCTGATTCTGATCCGGCGAGCCTTACCGCCACCGCCTGCCCCGCCCCGCGGTCAACCGGGGGCGGCAAACCTCCTCGTAAATGAACGGGCGCGCCATGAACCAGACCACGCAGCAATTCCCCGACGGCGGCGCAATCGTCTTTGGCGGATCGGGGGCAACCGGCGGCGCGACCGCCAGGCTCCTTGCCGCACGCGGCTGCGACGTCGCGATCACCTATCAAAGCGCGGCGGAAAAGGCTGAACAGACCCGGGCCGCCATAGCCGCAACCGGGCGGGAGAGCTTCGCGGCGCGGTGCGATCTTCTCGATGCGGCGGCGGTCGACCGGGTGACGGCGCAGGCGGCAGAGCAGTTTGGCGGCCTTCACACCATCGTGCTGGCGACCGGACGGGTCTTCTCGAACCGGCCGCTCGCCGAGATGGACAACGCCGATTTCCAGCAGCAGTTGCTTACCGACACCATTGGCTTCTCGAACGTCATCAAGGCGACCGTCCCGCACCTGCGCAAGGGCGGCGGCGCCATCGTGGTGATCATGGGAACGACGATCGAACGGATCATCCCCAACAACGCGCTGGCCGCCGTGCCCAAGCTTGCGCAGGCCGGAATGATCAAGTTTCTGGCGCGGGAAGAGGCCGCAAACGGGATACGGGTCAACGGGATCGCGCCGGGCGTGATCGAAGACGGCATGTCCCGCAAGGTGTCCGCCGGGAATCCTGCAGTCATCGCGGCAGCGGCTCAGGCTACCCCGATGGGCCGCGTGGGCACACTAAGCGAAATCGCCGAAACGGCGCTGTTCCTGGCCGGCCCCGGATCGGGCTTCATCACCGGCCAGATCGTTATCGTGGACGGCGGGATGACGCTTTAGCGAACCGCCGGTTCGACCAGCGCGAGGTCCGCCATCCTTCCGGGGGCGGAGCCTCGCGGTGAACCAGGTAGCAGGCCAGTGACCTGGCGCGGCCCTTAGCGCTTGAGCGATTCGTACCGGTCGATCGGCTCGAAGTTTATGTCGCCAAGCGCCACGAAGATGGGTTCGAAAAACTTCGTCTGATCGATGTCGGGCGAAAACTGGTATTCCGGTCGTTCGGCGAACGTAGCCTTGATGGTTTCCATGAACGCGGCTGCGTCATCGGCTTCGAAGTAGTACATCGAGAGGTAGGCGAACTCGTTGTCCATTTCGAAGGGGAACATGTGCGGCACGTCCACCGCCTTGAAACGTCCCAGCGGAACCAGTCCGGGAAGCGACTTGTAGACCGGCACGGCGACGGTGTCGTACCAGTGGTTGAACTCTTCCTCGCGTCCCGCGATCGGATTGGTCAGTGCGAAAAGAACGTGCTTGGCCATGCTGATATCCTCGTCCCATTGGCAGCGAACTGATGGAGAACGAACCACCACGACCTCCGCCGCCACTCCACCCAACCTGACCAAGTGGTCTGATTAAGTCAAGCGGCGATCGGCCGCACGGCAAAGCTGGTGGTGACCGCGTGTCCCCCTTTTATCCGGGTCAGCTTGCTGCGCAATAAGTCCTCGAACGCCGAGAGGGAATTGACGATGACCCGCGGTGGTCGCACTTCCGATCGAAGGGCGTAATTCCACTGATGTGGTGCCGCCTTCTTGGACAGCTGGGTGGCTGAGTTAAGCTTTTCCTGGTTGTCATTCATGCCGCCTATTTGATCATCGGGTCATGCGGGCAAACGACCGATCGGGAGAGGACGGGCACCGACAACGGCATCTGCTATCAGGCCGGAAATTCCGCCGCCGGTAGTTCCAGGATAAAGCGCGCGCCCTGCCCCGGCGCGCTTTCGATCGTCAGATCGCCGCCCATCGCGCGCGCCAGACGCTGCGAGATATAAAGGCCCAGGCCAGTGCCACCATCACCGCTGCGGCCCAGCCGTTCGAACTTGGCGAAGACACGTGCCTGATCCTCTTCGGACAGACCCGGTCCCTGATCAGCCACGATCGCCTGCACGCGGCCAGCCTGGGCCTCCAGCCTGATCCAGACCTGCGAACCAGCCGGCGAATAGCGGATGGCGTTGCCGATCAGGTTGAGCAGGATTTGCAGCACGCGGCGAAATTCGGCCGTGGCGGGCAGGCTTTCCCCCACGCGCGGCGCGTCGATGGCGATGTCCTTGTCGCGGGCACGCACGCCCAGGATACCGGCTGCCTGCCGCGCCACTTCGGCAAGATCGATCCTATCCGGCTGGGTCGAGAAATCGTCCGCCTCGACCACTTCGAGATCGGCCAGATCCTCGACCAGCGCGAGCAAGTGCTGGCCGGCGGCGGCGATATCGCCGGCATAGTCGGCATATTCCTGCGCCAGCGGACCCGCCAGGCGCGTGCGGATGGTTTCGGCGTTGGCGATGATCCGCGCGATCGGCTGGCGCAAGACCGGCGCGATCTCGCGGCCGAGCAGGCGATCGTGGCTGCCTGTCGCGCCCGCGATCGCCAGTGGCGCGGGCGGCGCGTCCAGCGGTTCCTGCGCAGTGAGGCACAGTTCGAAACCAGGCGGCGGACCTTCGGGGGCGTATTGCGGCAAAAGGCTGGCGCGCCATGTGCGCGATGACCCCGGCACCGACACTTTCACGCCATCCAGCAGCCGCCAGTGGAGCATCTGGCCCGAATCGATCCCCTCGATCCCGACAAAATCGGTCCACATGCGGCCGACCTCGGCATGCATCGCGGCGGCCAGTTCGGCCAGATCGGGGGCTTGCGCCTCGCAGACCAGCACGCGCTGGTTGGCATCGAGCCGCGCGAAGAATTCGGCGAGATGGCGGTCGATCTCGGCGCGGCGGCTGTCGAACTCGCCAGGGTCGAGCGCGACCAGCGGCGCGGTGCGCCAGTTCAACAGCGCGATCTCGCACCCCTGCTCGCCATCGGGGCGCGGCTGCACTTCGATCCATGCGGTGATCGTCTCGATGCCGTCCTGTGCGACTACCGGCCGCGCCAGCCGCAGGCCATAGCGCCGGGCCTTGCGCACCACGTCGAGCAGCGCCGGCACCGCAATGGTGCCGGGCAGATCGCCGCCGCAGCGCAACTGGAGCGCGGCCAGCGGCTCTTCGGCGGAAACCAGCCGGTCCTCGCTATCGCTCAGCGCATGGGCGAGCGCGGGCTGGCCGCCTGTGGAGGTCATCGATCGCGGCATGGCGCGGTTCCAGCGATCAGCGCCGCGGCGTGATCGGGGGCAATGCGATCGAACCCCGGCAAGGGCGGCGCATCGGGGTGAAGGGCGAAAAGCTGCTCGCCGATAGCCTCGGGCTTCAACCCGGCAGCGCGCAACGTCAGGGCAAGGCGCGCAACCTGGCCTTCGCCCGTGGCCAGCACAGCCTGCTCGCGATCCTGCCCTGCGGCGGCGGCCAGCGCGGTCAGGAAGATCGCGGCGCCGGCGTGGCCCACGGTCAGCGCCGCTACGGCGCCAGGCCCCAGCCCCGTCACCAGCCGCGACAGGAGCGCGATGCGGCTGCGGCTTTCATCGTATTCGGCACGGATCGCCGCTTCGGCCTTGCTCGCTTGGCGCTCGCCCCCCGGCCGGGTGCCGGCGAACGCGCGCAGGGCCAGCAGCGCAGCATGGAGCAAGTCTGCCGGCAGTTCGCCCGGTGGCAACTGCATCCGCCGCTGCGCCTGTCCGAACCGTGCCTGCGCAGCAAGGCCACGCATGGCCAGCGAGGCCGTTGCCGCATCGGGCGAAGCGAGCAGCGCCTGCAGCAAAGGCGAAACCACGGGATCGAGCGCCGTGCGCGCCTGCAAGCGCTCGGTCAGTTGCCATTCCAGGGCCAGCGCGTGAACGTGCCCGAGCAGCGCGGCGTCCGCCGCGAAGGCCGCCGTCAGGGCGGCGATGTCGGCTTCGGGATGCAGTGGCCGATGCGGGGTTTCATCTGGCGCGGCCAACCGGTCGAGCAGCGCCACCGCCAGATCGACGATCATGCCGCGCACGCGCGCCACGATCTGTTCCGAAAGCATGCCGTTGTCATCGTGCACCAGCAAATACCGCAGCACCGGTGCCACCGCGCCAAGCATGGCATCGCCGCGCGCAAGGCTCGCACGCAGCGCGCCTTCCTCGGTGTCGGCGGCCGTGGCTTCGGCTGGTTCCATCATTCCTCCGCCATAACGCGCCGTGGTTAAGCTCACGTTAGCCGAGCCTTGCTGCGCGGGATCAGGATGCCGGCCAGCGCCAGCAGCAGCGCCAGCAGTTGCGTAGCCCCGCCCAGCGCGCCGAGCGTTCCGGCAAAGGCCAGCAGCGCGGCCAGCACCAGCCGGTCACGCACCCAGCCCGTCCAGGGCCGATCCAGCGCGCGTGGCAGCAGGCGGACAAGGCACAGCAGCATGATCGGGGCGAAGGCTTGTTCCGCCAGCGTCGAGCCCGGCCTGTCCGGGGTGTTCCACATGATGAGCAGGATCAGTTCCGCATCGATCAGCCAGGCAACCACTTGCTTGCGCAGCACCGTCATCGGCCGGGGATCGAGAGAATCGCGCTCCACCCGAGCCAGCTTCGCCGTCGCCAGCAGCAGCACCCAGGCCAGCGCGCACAACAGGAAGCCGGCAGAGCCGAAGCGCAGCCAGCCCGATCCCAGCGCCATCAGCATCATCGCGATCGTCGCGGCGGCGGCGATGCGGCTGCCCGATCCGGCATGGAGCAGCGCCGGTCCCAGCGTGCGCACGCCGATCCGAGCGAGCAAACGGCCCGGCGTCGCCTGGGCTTCAACGCCCATGTGCAGGCGAATCCAGCCGCTTTCGCTGGCATGGGCTTCGTGTTCGCCGCGAATCAGGCGCCATCGCGCGCCTTCGCGCGCGGCAGCGGGCACCGCCACGGTCGGCACGCCGGCCTGCAACGCAATGCGGGTGAGCGCCGAGGGCACGTCGCAATCGTTGGGCAGTTCGGCCAGCCGCTCAACCAGACGCCCCGGTATGCGCATCGCGCCGGCGGCGGCATGATTGATGTCCAGCCGCTCAAACCCCGCAGAAAGCCCGGTTTCGATCGGCTGGACCAGTACGCGATGCGCCCCTTCCAGCAGGCCACGGGCGGCGCGCGGCTCCACCAGCAGCCCTTCGTTCAGCACCAGCAATTCATCGACGCCGGTAACCAACTGCAGCAAGGCCCGCGCGCCGGGAACGACATGGAACTGCACGCCGGCATCCTCGGCCGCATGCTGGAGCGCGATGAGATCGGGCGAAAGATCGCGGGCGATACAGATCACCCGCTGGCAATCGAGCGCCAGAGCCAAGGTAAGCTGATGGCGCGCGATCGTGTTGCCGCCGACGCGCAGAAACGCGCGCGGCAACGGCTGCCCGGTTTCGGCAGGTTCCGTCATGGCCAACAATGCGACGCGCAGCGAGCTTACTCCCGGCAGGGAGGCGGTTCTAGGCAATGCACGCCCCGGTGCCAAGCCCGCGTGTCAGCGCGGCTCAAGCGGCAGCAAACTCGTCGAGGAAAAGTTGCAGCTTGCGCACCACCACAGGATCGCCCGGCGCGGCTTCCAGCGCCTCGTCGGACAGCGCGATCACCTGTTCGGCATGAAAGCTGGCGGCCAGCCCCTTGAGGCGCAGCGCCGCCACTTGCCAATTGCCATCGCAACGCGCGCGACGCAGCAGGTCGACCTGACGTTCCAGGCTTTCGATGAAGGCTTTGCGAAGTTCCAGGAACAGCGCCGGATCGTTACCGGCGGCGGCCGCAAGCGTCGCGTCCAAGGCTCCTGCTTCGTATGCCATCCCACCCGCATAGGACATCACGGTTAAAGAAGGGTTTCTCCGGCGCAAAGGCGTGATATTCAATGCCCATGACCGGGGGAACGCGCATCATCGCTTTCGGCTCCGGCGGGGACGAGCCCGCCGAGCACGAATTTCTGCTCACGCAGGAGGTTGCCGACGTCCAGCACGCCGCTGCCGCCCTCGAGGACGATGATCTGCCGGCGCCGATCCGGCGGCGGGCTGACTGGCTGCTGCCGGCCCTTGCCCTGCTTGTCATCGCCGGTTGGACCGTGGCGTTTGGCCTTGCCCGCTGGCCGGAAAACACCGCCGCGCCGGGGCTGGACGGTTGGGTGGCCCTTGTCGGAGACTGGGCGCCGCCGGTGATGCTCATCGCCGTGGGCTGGCTGATCGTCATGCGCCACAGCCGGCGCGAGGCGGTGCGCTTTGGCGATGCGGCGCGGCTGCTCTCGGAAGAATCGGCGCTGCTGGAAACCCGGCTCGCCACCGTTAACCGCGAACTCAGCCTCGCGCGTGAGTTCATTTCGGCGCAATCGCGCGACCTTGAAACGCTGGGCCGGCTTGCCGCCGATCGCTTGTCGCAGAACGCGGACCGCTTGCAGGCGCTGATCCGCGACAACGATTCGCGCATCGAGGCGATCGGCAATGTCAGCGCCGCCGCGCTCGACAACATGGAAAAGCTGCGTGGCAACCTGCCGGTCATCGCCAGTTCGGCCAAGGACGTCACCAACAACATCGGCAATGCCGGGCGCGCCGCACAGGCGCAGTTGCAGGACATGGTCAATGGCTTCGACCGGCTCAACGCCTTTGGCGAGGCGAGCGAGCGACAGGTTCGTTCGTTGCGCGGGCTGGTCGAGGAAACCATCGGCGAATTCACCCGCCAGTCGGCGCAACTGGGCGAAATCGCCGCCGCGCGCTTTGCCGCGCTGAACGAGAAAGGCGCGGAATTCCGCAGCCAGATCGAGAACGACGAAATCGCCGCGCTCGCCGCGATCCGCGGACGCGCCGATGCGCTGGCCACCGAGATCGAACGCACGCGCGAACAGCTTGACGGTAGCGAGGCGGAAAGCCTGACCTCGTTGCGGGCGCGCCTTTCGGCGTTGCGCGATGAAGGCGCCGCCATATCGCGCGCGATCCGCGATGGCGAAAGCCGCGCGCTCGACACCTGGCGGGCGGCACTGGCGCAGCTCGACGAAGGCCTCAAGACGGCCACCGCCGCGATCGAGGACAGCGACAGCCGGGCGCAGGACGCCGCGCGCCAACGCCTTGCCGCGCTGCTTGAAGACATTGCGGGCACCGATGCGACCCTCACCGCAAGCGCCCGCGCCTTTGCCGACGATATCGCCCGCCGGCGTGGCGAAATCGCGGCCGACGACGAACGCACCCTCGCCCGGCTGGGTGAGCAACTGGCACAAATCGATAGCGAGATTGCCAGCCGCCGTGCACGGCATGAAGAGCAAAGCACGCAGCTTGCCGCCAAATCCGAAGCCGTGGCGGACCAGTTGGCACGGGTCGAACGCCACATGGCCGAAATCACCATCCATGGCGACGAGGCCGAACGCCGTATCACTGCCAGCCTGGCCGCGCTGACCGAGCAGCTCGCTGCCAGCGAGAGCTTGCTCGACGGCACCGACGAAAAGATCGGCGCGCTGACCGATTCCAGCGTGCGCCTGCTCGAACTGATCCAGGCCAGCGCCGAACACAGCAGCGTACAATTGCCGCAAGCGCTGGCGAGCGGCGAAAAGCGCCTGTCCGATTTTGAATCGCGAGTCATGGCGCTGGAGACAGCCGCAAGCGCTGCGCGCGATCATGGCGCCGCGCTGGTCGATCTGGTCACCACGTCCAGCCTGGCCTTGCAGACCATTCGCAGCGAAATGGCCGAGCTGCAATCCGGGATCGACGAACATGGCCTCGCCCACGAGGACGTGCTGGAAAGCCTGCGCACTTCGCTCACCGCGATCGAGGCGCATAGCGAGCGACTGGCCAGCCATGCCCGCAACGAACTGGCAACCGCGATCGACACGCTGGCCACTTCGGCGCAAGGCGCTGTCGCGGGCATTCGCGATCACGGCGCTTCGGCCGTTTCCGAACTCGCCAACCGACTTGGCCAGGAAAGTTCTGCCGCGCTCGATCAGGCGATGCGGCTGAGCGCGGCGGAGACCTCGGGCCAGCTTGAGCAAGCGGCCGCGCATGCGGCGGGCATCGCGCGCGAGGCGGCGATCCAGATGCGAGACCAGCTTGCCAAGGTGGACGAACTCGCCGGCAATCTCGAGCGGCGCGTCGCCCACGCCCGCCAGCGCGCCGAGGAGCAGGTCGATAACGATTTCACCCGCCGCGTCGCGCTGATCACCGAATCGCTCAATTCCAACGCCATCGACATTACCAAGGCGCTATCGAGCGAAGTATCGGACACGGCCTGGGCCGCCTATCTGCGGGGCGATCGCGGCATTTTCACCCGGCGCGCGGTGCGCCTGCTGGATGGCGGCGAAGCGCGCGCCATTGCCCAGGCCTATGAACGCGACGGTGATTTCCGCGAACACGTGCGCCGCTACATCCACGATTTCGAGGCGATCCTGCGGCAAGTCCTGTCCGCGCGCGATGGCCACGCGCTGGGCGTGACGCTGCTATCGTCCGATATGGGCAAGCTCTACGTCGCGATGGCGCAGGCGATCGAACGGCTGCGCAGTTGATCCGGCCTAATTCCGCGTGCCGTCATAGTTTGGCGGCTTGCCGAAGAAATCGAGGTCCTGCGGCGCGATCCAGCCATTGACGTAGTTGGCGTAGTAAGCCGCAAACAGCACCAGCGCGAGCACGCTGGCGCTCAGCGCGATGCGGCCAGGGCGAAAATGAGCCGGGGCGCTGTCGGCCTGGCCGGCGATCTTGTCCAGCCCGGCCTCGTCGTGGGTGCGCACGCCGAACGGCAGGACGAGAAAGGCGCTCAGCACCCAGAACAGGCTGTAGATCGCCAGGATCGAGGTCCAGCGCATCGCATCAATCCTCCAGCAGCATGACCTGCACTTGCGGCCGCTTGCCCGACCAGCGCGTCGCCGCGCGCCGGGCGGCAAGCCGGGCCGCTTCGATCCGCGCCTCGCGATCCTTCTTCGCCGGTCCGCGCAGCTTGCCCAGCGCCTCGGCGACGTCATCGCGCGTTTCGGCGACAAAATCGGCATAGTCCTCGTCGAGCGGCAGTCCAAGGCCCGCCACGTCGATGCGCCCGCCGGGGGCCACGGCAACGATCACCACGCCATTGGCGGCAAGCCGACGCCGCATGACGATGGCCTCGCCGTCCGCCGGGGCGATGATATCGCCGTCCAGCACCAGCCGGCCCGAACGAACTTCGCCGAACTTGCCCGGCTTGCCGGGAGCCAGGCGGACGAGATCGCCGTTCTTCTGGGCCACCGTCTGGGGAATGCCGCAGGCTTTGCCAAGCCGCGCCTGTTCGCGCATGTGGCGCACTTCGCCATGCACCGGCACCAGGATCTGCGGCCGCAGCCAGCCATAGAGCGCTTCCAGTTCGGGCCGTCCGGGATGGCCGGAAACGTGGATCAGGCTCTGCCGGTCGGTGACGATCCGCACGTCCTGCCCGGCAAGCCGGTTCTGGATGCGGCCGATGGCGATTTCATTGCCGGGAATCTGGCGGCTGGAAAACAGCACGACGTCGCCCGCTTCAAGCTTGATCTGGTGCGAACCTTCGGCCACCCGCGCCAGCGCCGCGCGCGCCTCGCCCTGGCCGCCCGTAGCGACGATCAGCACTTCGCCGCGCGGCAGGTCCATCGCCGTCGCGAAATCGACAGTATCGGGCAAGTCCTTCAGATAGCCAGACGCCTGGCCCGTGGCGATGATCCGATCGAGCGAGCGCCCCGCGACGCAAAGCCGCCGGCCAGTCGCCTTGGCCACTTCGCCCAGCGTCTCCAACCGCGCCACGTTGGACGCGAAAGTGGTGACGAGCACCCGCCGCCCGGCGTGCTTGGCCACTTCCTCCATCAACCCGCGCCGCACAGCGCCTTCCGATCCCGATGCGGCGGAATTGAACACGTTGGTCGAATCGCAGACCAGCGCCAGAACGCCTTCATCGCCGATCGCGGCCAGTTCCGCGGTCGTGGCGGGGGTGCCGACCAGCGGTTCGTCATCCAGCTTCCAGTCGCCGGTGTGGAAAATCCGGCCATAGGGCGTTTCGATAACCAGTGCGTTGCCTTCGGCGATCGAGTGCGCCAGCGGCACATAGCGGATGCCGAACGGCCCGAGGTCGAACCGATCGAGGTGATCGATCACGCGCAAGTCAACC
The DNA here is from genome assembly GCA_020848655.1 of Novosphingobium sp. Classification (GTDB taxonomy): domain Bacteria; phylum Pseudomonadota; class Alphaproteobacteria; order Sphingomonadales; family Sphingomonadaceae; genus Novosphingobium. The sequence continues at coordinate 6,208 of JADLHU010000149.1, read as the reverse complement.
TTGCCGGCGATCCCCGCCTCTTCCAGCTTGGCCATGACCAGGCGCGCCGTGAACGGCGTGGCGTAAAGCGGCACGCCCAGTTCCATCGCGAAATAGGGGACCGCGCCGATGTGATCCTCGTGCGCGTGGGTCAGCACCACGCCCAGGAGGTCATCGGTGCGTTCCTCGATGAATTCGAGGTCGGCGAAGACCAGATCGACGCCCGGATATTCCTGGCCGCTGAACGTCATGCCCAGATCGACCATCAGCCACTTGCCCTGGCAGCCATAGAGATTGACGTTCATGCCAATCTCGCCAGACCCGCCCAGCGCGCAGAACAGCAGTTCGTTACCCGGCTTCACTGAATTGCGCGTCACTTGGCAGTTGCCCTTTCGGCCAGAATGGCCAGCCCTTCGAGCGTGAGATCCGCATCGACGGCATCGAAAATATCGGTCACTTCGTCGAACAACACGGCAAGGCCGCCCGTGGCGATCACTTTCGCCGGGCGTCCGATCTGCGCGCGCATCCGCGCGATCAGGCCTTCCATCATCGCCACATAGCCCCAGAATACGCCGATCAGCATCTGGTCCTCGGTGTTGCGGCCGATGACGCTGCTATCGGATGGCGCGCGGATGGCAATGCGCGGCAGCATGGCCGTGTTGCCGACCAGCGCATCGAGCGAAAGATTGATGCCCGGCGCGATGATGCCGCCCTTGTAGGCGCCGTTGAAATCAACCACGTCGAACGTCGTCGCCGTTCCGAAGTCGACGACGATGATATCACCCGCATACTTGGCGCTGGCGGCGATGGCATTGACCGCGCGATCCGCGCCCAGCGAACTGGGCTGATCGACATCGATGTCGATCCCGTAATCGACTGGCGCCTGCCCCGCGACCAGGGGTTCGATATGGAAATAGTTTCGCGCCAACACTTCGATGTTGTGCAGCGCACGCGGCACCACGGTGGACACGATGATCTGCGTCACCGCATCGCGCGAAATGCCCTGGATGCTCAGCAACTGCATCAGCCAGACCGCATATTCATCGCCGGTACGACGCGGATCGGTGGCGATCCGCCACCGCGCCTTGAGCGTGCGCCCTTCGAACAGTGCGAAAACCACATTGGTGTTGCCGGCATCGATAGCGAGCAGCATGGCAGTTCCTTACCCAGAAGTTCCGGCGAGGCGCACCTCGCCGGCATTTATGATACGCGTCGTGCCGTCCGGCAGGCGCAGTTGCAAGGCGCCGTCGGCGGCAAGTCCGGCAAATTCACCAGCGAGCGGCTCCGCCCCCGGCTCTCCCGCCACAAGCGGCGTGCCAAGCGGATGCGCTGCCTGCTGCCAGCGTTCCACGATCGGCGCGATGCCGAACATGCGCCAGCGATCAAGGTCCACGGCCAGGGCCGCGGCCAGATCGACGGCGAAGCTGTCGCGATCGACCGAAGCGCCCAGTTCGGCAAGCGAAACCGTGCGACGATCCGGCAGGTCGGGTGCGGCGACAAGATTGACCCCGATGCCGATAACGATCGCCCCGCCGATCCGTTCCAGCAGGATGCCGACCAGCTTGGCGCCCGCGATCATCACGTCGTTCGGCCATTTGAGCTGGGCAACGATGCCGGCGGGAAGCCGGGCGGCAACCGCGTGGCGCACCGCGAGGCCCGTCACCAGCGCCAGCGAAGACGGCTCGGGATCGCCATCGCGCAGATGCACGACGGTGGACCCCATGAAGTTGCCCGCACCATCGGCCCAAGCCTTGCCCTGCCGTCCGCGTCCCGCGCTCTGCCGATCAGCGACGAGCCAGTCGCCTTCGGCAACGGCGGCACCAGCCCGCAACCGCGCGGCAAGATCCGCGTTGGTCGAGCCTGTCTCTCGGATGAATTCGATCAACCGGACGTCCTGCTTGCGCCGCCGGTCATGCCGCGTGGAACAGCGCAGCGGCGGCCGTATCGGCAAGCTGGCCCAGGAAGCGAGTCAACAGGTAGCCCAGCGGCGATATGAACAGCGCCGACAGCGCCAACAGGATGCCGTGCGCCAGATCGCTGCGGCCCGTGACCTTGTCCGCCGGCTCATCAAAATACATGACCTTGACGACCTTGAGGTAATAGAACGCGCCAATCACCGAAGCGGCGATGCCGATCGCGGCGAGCGGCACCAGCCCGGCCTGGACGGCGGCCTGGAACACCACGAACTTGCCCCAGAAACCGAACAGCGGCGGAATGCCCGCCAGGCTGAACATCACCATCGCCAGCGCCGCTGCGATCAGCGGCCGCGTGCGCGACAGGCCGGCGATATCGGCGATGGCTTCCACCGGTTCGCCCTCCGCATCGCGCAGCATCAGCACGGCCACGAATCCGCCGATCGACATCGCGACGTAGATCGCCAGGTAGACGAGCATGGCCGATGCGCCCCGAGGCGTTGCGGCGGCAAGGCCGATCAGCATGAAGCCGACGTTGTTGATCGAGGAATAGGCGAGCAGGCGCTTGATGTTCGCCTGCCCGATCGCGCCGAGCGCGCCGATCACGATCGAGGCCAGCGAAGTGAAGATCACGATCTGGCGCCAGGCGTCGGCCTGTGATCCGAACGCATCGAGCGCGACGCGCATGGTCAGCGCCAGCGCGGCCACCTTGGGCGCGGTGGCGAAGAAGGTCGTCACCGGTGTCGGCGCGCCTTCATAGACATCGGGCGTCCACATGTGGAACGGCACGGCGCTGATCTTGAAGGCCAGGCCCGCCAGCATGAAGACGATGCCGAACAGCGCGCCGGTGGACAGCCCGCCCTCCAGCGCCGCGCGAATGCCGGCAAAGCTGGTGGTGCCGGTGAAGCCATAAGTCAGGCTCATGCCGAACAGCAGGATGCCGCTCGCCAGCGCGCCGAGCACGAAGTACTTCAGACCGGCTTCGGCGGAGCGTGTGTCATTGCGCAGGAACGCGGCCAGCACATAGGCGGCCAGCGAATTGAGTTCGAGGCCGATGTACAGCGTCAGCAGGTCGCCAGCCGAAACCATCATGCCCATGCCGATCGCCGCGAACAGGATCAGCACCGGATATTCGGCACGCATCGCCCGCAGCCGCTCGAAATAGGCGGGGGCCACGATCAGCGCCACGCCAGCCGAGGCATAGATCAGCAGCTTGGCGAAGCTGGCGAAGGCATCGGCGCGGAACTGGCCGCCAAACGCTTCGGTTTCCGGGCCGAACAGCCCGCCGCACAGCGCGGGCGCGGTGAGGAAGGCGGCGGCGGCCAGCGCGGCGACGGCGGCGATGCTGATCGCGCGGCTGGCCTTGTCGCCCGCCCAGGCCGAAGCCAGGAGCAGGATGAGGCCCGAGACGCTCAGCAGTTCTTCGGCCGCGATCAGGCGCAGCGAGTGGGACAGGTCCATCAGTGCGCCCCCTCATGCGCGGCAGCAGTAGCGGAATGCTCCGCAGCGGGTTGGGCCTTGCCGGCCTTGAGACGGGCATCGCCTTCGGGCCGGGCGCGGGCAAGGCGCGCATCCAGCGCGGCGATGTCCTGCCGCATCGGCGCCAGGAAGGTTTCGGGATAGATGCCCATCCACAGCACGACAGCAGCGATCGGCACCATCATCGCCAGTTCGCGCAGGCCAAGGTCGGGCATGGCGGCGGCATCGGCATTCTTCTGTTCTCCGAACGCGACGCGCCGATCAAGGTAGAGCATGTAGGCCGCCCCCAGGATGATGCCCGTGGTCGAAACCAGCGCCACCCAGCTTGACGCCTGGTAGATGCCGGCAAGGCTCAGGAACTCGCCCACGAAGCCGCTGGTGCCCGGCAGGCCGATCGAAGCCATGGTGAACAGCAGGAAGAACAGCGCATACTTGGGCATGTTGATCGCGATGCCGCCATAACGGTCAATCTCGCGGGTGTGCAACCGGTCATAGATCACGCCCACGCACAGGAACAGCGCGCCGGCGACAAGGCCGTGGCTGAGCATGACGATCATCGAACCTTCAAGCCCTTGCGCGTTGAACGCGAACAGGCCGATGGTCACGATCGCCATGTGCGCGACCGAGGAATAGGCGATCAGCTTCTTGATATCGTGCTGCACCAGCGCGATCAGCGAGGTGATCACCACCGCCGCCATCGACAGGCCCCAGATCAGCGGCGCGAACTGCGCCGAGGCTTCGGGGAACATCGGCAACGAGAAGCGGATGAAACCATAGCCGCCCATCTTCAACAGCACGCCGGCCAGGATCACCGATCCGGCGGTGGGCGCCTGGACGTGGGCATCGGGCAGCCAGGTGTGGACCGGCCACATCGGCATCTTCACCGCGAAGCTGGCGAAGAAAGCCAGCCACAGCCAGGTCTGCACCTTGGGATCGAAGTCATAGGCCATCAGCGTCGGGATGTCGGTCGTGCCGGCTTCGTTCACCATCCTCATCATCGCGATCAGCATCAGCACCGAGCCGAGCAGCGTGTAGAGGAAGAACTTGTAGCTGGCGTAGATCCGGTCCTGCCCGCCCCAGATGCCGATGATCAGGTACATCGGGATCAGGCCGGCTTCGAACATGATGTAGAACAGGTAGAGGTCCTGCGCCGCGAACACGCCGATCATCAGCGTTTCCATCAGCAGGAATGCGGCCATGTATTCGCCGACGCGCTTTTCGATCGAGGTCCAGCTTGCGCCGATGCACACCGGCATGAGGAACACCGTCAGCGCGATCAGCAGCAGCGCGATGCCATCGATGCCCAGCGCCCAGCTAAAGCCGGCGAACAGATCGACGCGTTCGGTGAACTGCCACTGCGCGCCGCCGATGTCGAAATTGGCCCAGAGCACGACGCCGAGCACGAAATCGAGCAGCGTCGCCGCCAGCGCGATCCGACGCGCCGCCGTGGCATCGACCAGAAGACAGGCCACCGCGCCGACAAGCGGCACCAGCAGCATCAGGGTAAGAATGGGGAAACCGTTCATCGCCTTAACCCACCATCACCCAACTGATTGCCCCGACCAGCCCGAGCAGCATCACCAGCGCATAGCTGTAGAGATAACCGGACTGAACCTTGCGTGCGTAACCCGACCCCTGCTCCACCACCCAGGCGGCGCCATTCGGGCCGAAGCGGTCGATGATGCCAATGTCGCCGATCTTCCAGAACACCTTGCCAAGCCAGAAGGCCGGGCGGACGAAGAGGAAGTTGTACAGTTCGTCGAAGTACCACTTGTTGTAGACGAAGCGGTGCAGGACGGCGAACTGCTCGACGAACGCGGCGGGGAAGCGCGGATTGCGGATATAGCCGTACCAGGCGACGAACAGGCCGATGGCCATCACCGTGAACGGCGCCCATTTCACCCACGTCGGCACGCCATGTATAGCGTGGATCAGGTGCTCGCTGAACACCAGGCTGCCCTTCCAGAACTCGCCCTCGCCTTCGCTGATGAACGCATTGTGGAACAGGAAACCGGCGAAGATCGCGCCCAGCGCCAACACCACGAGCGGGATCAGCATCGGCAGCGGGCTTTCGTGCGGGTGATAGCCCGCCGTGCCGTCGCCGTGATCGGCGTGGTGCCCGTGATCGTCCTGCGCATGGGCATCGTGGCCGTGCGCATCGTGAACCGCGTGCTGGATATGCTCCGAGCCGGCCCAGCGCGGCTTGCCGAAGAAGGTCAGGAAAACGAGGCGCCAGCTATAGAAACTGGTCATCAGCGCGGCGAGGATGCCCGCCCAGAACGCGAAGCCGCCCAGTTCCTTGCCACTGCCGAACGCCGCCTCGAGGATGGCGTCCTTCGAATAGAAGCCCGCGAAGCCCGCCGCCCCGGCGATGCCGACGCCGGTGATCGCCAGCGTGCCCGCGGTCATTGCCCAGAAGGTGAGCGGGATGCGTTTGCGCAAGTCGCCATAGAACCGCATGTCCTGTTCGTGGTGCATCGCGTGGATCACCGAACCGGCGCCCAGGAACAGCAGCGCCTTGAAGAAGGCGTGCGTGAACAAGTGGAACATCGCCGCGCCATAGGCGCCGACGCCCGCCGCGAAGAACATGTAGCCAAGCTGCGAACAGGTCGAATAGGCGATCACCCGCTTGATGTCCCACTGCGTCGTGCCGACGGTGGCGGCGAAGAAGCAGGTGGCGGCGCCGATGAAGGTGACGAAGCCCAGCGCCGTCGGGCTGGTTTCGAACAAGGGAGACAGGCGGCAGACCATGAACACGCCGGCGGTGACCATCGTGGCCGCGTGGATCAGCGCCGAAACCGGGGTCGGGCCTTCCATCGCGTCGGGAAGCCAGGTGT
>JADLHU010000148.1 GCA_020848655.1 Novosphingobium sp. | reverse complement strand
CCCTATTCGGTCGGTGAAGTGGGCCGTTTCGGCGCGCCGTCGCGCCGCGATACCGGCCACGGCAAGCTGGCATGGCGTGCGCTGCGTGCGGTGCTGCCACCGCGTGAAGAGTTCCCCTATACCATCCGCGTTGTCTCGGACATTACCGAGTCCAACGGTTCCTCCTCGATGGCCACCGTCTGCGGCGGCGCACTGTCGATGATGGACGCCGGCGTGCCGATCACGCGCCCCGTTTCGGGCATCGCGATGGGCCTGATCCTGGAAGGCGATGAATTCACCGTGCTGTCCGACATCCTGGGTGATGAAGATCACCTGGGCGACATGGACTTCAAGGTGGCTGGCACGTCCGAAGGCATCACCACGATGCAGATGGACATCAAGGTGGCCGGTATCACCAAGGAAATCTTCTCGGCCGCGCTGACGCAGGCCAAGGAAGGCCGCGCGCACATCCTGGGCGAGATGACCAAGGCCCTCGGCACGTCGCGTACCGAACTCTCGGCCCACGCTCCGCGTATCGAAACCTTGCAGATCGACAAGTCGAAGATCCGCGAAGTCATCGGCACCGGCGGCAAGGTGATCCGCGAGATCGTCGCCGAAACCGGCGCCAAGGTGGACATCGACGACGAAGGCCTGATCAAGATCAGCTCTTCCGATCCGTCGCAGATCGAAGCGGCCAAGAACTGGATCCTCGGCATCGTCGAGGAAGCGGAAGTCGGCAAGATCTACAACGGCAAGGTCGTCAACATCGTCGATTTCGGCGCCTTCGTGAACTTCATGGGTGGCAAGGACGGTCTCGTCCACGTTTCCGAAATGCGCAACGAGCGCGTTGAAAAGCCGACCGACGTGGTGTCGGAAGGCCAGGAAGTGAAGGTCAAGGTCCTCGAGATCGATCCGCGCGGCAAGGTTCGCCTGTCGATGCGCGTCGTCGACCAGGAAACCGGCGAGGAACTGGAAGACACCCGTCCCGCCCGCGAACCGCGCGAACCGCGTGGCGACCGGCCCGATCGCGGGGACCGTGGCGACCGCCGCGGCCCGCGTGGCGATCGTGGCGGCCGTGATCGTGGCCCGCGCCGCGACGGCGATCGCGGTCCGCGCCGCGAATCCGAAGGTGGCGATCCGAACCACATCCCGGCCTTCCTCAAGGACGACTGAGATCGGCCGCACAGGCTAACGGAAAAGGGGCTGCTTCGGCGGCCCCTTTTTTCTTGCCAGCCCGGCGCGCGCGCTCGAAACAGCGGCGGAAAGCGAAAGGGCAGGGCATGAAGCGGTTCGTGGCATTGGCGGGGATTGCGCTGGGCGCGCTGGTGCCGGCGGTTCCGGCCGGGGCGAGCGGGGATTATGGCTGCGATCCGGCGTGGAAGCCGGCCAGCGCCAGCTATGGCGGCTGCGGCAATCGCGCCGCGCTGGCGCCGGGCAACGATACGCGGGTGAACCTGTTCCTGCTGCTGCGCGAGGCGCAGGGCGCGCCCGCCGGCACGATGGCGCAGGCACCGGCGGCGGACGACCGCGCCGTGGGGCAGACCTTCTTTTCGTGGAGCGAACTGCGCCGCGCCTGGTTCGCCGCGCCCGATCCTGATCAGGAATCGGCCGACTATACCGGATCGCGCTGCGTAAGCCTGGCGGCGGGCGGGCAGGCCTTTGGCGAAGCCTTGCGCGCCAATCGCAGCGTGCCCGCCGCCGAAGCCGCGCGGCTGGGCGCGGCGCGCGCATTGCTGGCCGCGCGCTGCGCCGGCACCGTGGCGGGCGCTCCGGCCTGGCCCGCCGACGTGACCAGCCCGGCCGGGCGCGAGTTTCTGGCCTATCTCCAGTCCGCCGATGCGTTCTATGCCGAAGATTGGGCCGCCGCGCGCAAGGGCTTTGCCGGCTTGTTCGCCGCGCGCGATCCCTGGGTGGCGCAAACCGCCGCCTATATGCTGGCGCGCGTCGAACTGAACGCGGCGCAGGCGGCGGCGTTTGACGAATACGGCTATTTCGCCGGGCCGGAAAAGGTCGATGCCGGGGCGCTGGGCCGTGCGCGCGCCGGGTTCGATGCCTATCTCCAGCGCTTCGGGCAGGGCCGCTATGCCGCGTCCGCGCGCGGGCTTGCGCGCCGCGCGCTGTGGCTGGGCGGGGACACCGCCGGGCTGGCCAGGGCTTACGAGGCGCTGCTGGGCACGGTGCCCGCCAGCCAGCCGGCGTCTGCCGATCTGGTCGAGGAAGTGGACAACAAGCTGCTGACCGCGCCGGGGGCAAGCCTGGCGCCGGCCATGGTCGATGGGCCGCTGCTGCTGGCCACGCTCGACCTGCTGCGCATGCGCGATGCGGAGGAAGGCGAGGCCCCGCCGATCACCGCCGCCGAACTGGCCGCGCAGCAGCCGCGCTTTGCCGGACGGGCGGAACTCTACGCCTATGTCCTGGCCGCGCATGCCTTCTATGTCGAAAAGGACATGGCCCGGGTGCTGCAACTGACGCCGGACAATGCCCGCCAGCCCGCCTATAGCGCGGTGGCGTTCAGCCGGCAGGTGCTGCGCGGCATGGCGCTGGCGGCGCGGCGTGATCGCAACGAGGCGGGCTTCTGGCGCGAGCTGCTGGGCGGGGCCAGCGCGCTTTACCAGCGGCCGCTGGTGGAACTGGCGCTGGCGATGAGCCTGGAACGCAGCGGGCGGCTGGACGAGGTGTTCGCCGCCGGATCGCCGGTGGGCGACACCACCATCCGCGAAATCCTGCTGCAGTCGGTCGCCGGGCCGGACCTGCTGCGCGCGCAGGCCCGCGCCCCGCAGCGCCCGCGGCACGAGCGTGGCCTGGCGCTGTTCACGCTGCTGTCGCGCCAGTTGGAGCGCGGCGACTATGCCGGCTGGCTGGCCGACAGCGCGCTGATCCCGGCCGATGCCACGAACGAGAGCGGGCTGTGGAACCTCTTGCGGCAGGACGATATTCCGCTGCGCATGTTCCGCGCCGGCACGTGGTCTGATGGCTATCCGTGCCCGGCATTGGCGCGCACCGTCGCCACGCTGGCCGCCGCCCCGCGCGATGTGAAGGCGCGGCTGTGCCTGGGCGATTTCTGGCGGCTCAACGGCTTCGACGGGTTTGATGCGCCCGAGGCGCGGCCCGCCCCCGATGCGCTGGGCGGCACGCCTTCGCGCTTTCCCGGAAAGGACATGCCGCGCGCCGCGATCTATGCCGATGTCATCGCCGATCCGCGCGCGGCGGCAGAGGACAAGGCCTATGCGCTTTATCGCGCGGTGCAGTGCTATGCGCCCAGCAAGATCAACACCTGCGGCGGCGCGGACGTGCCCGAAAGCCAGCGCCGGGCTTGGTTCCAGCGGCTGAAGCGCGACTTTCCGCAAAGCCCCTGGGCGCAGAAGCTGCGCTATTACTGGTGAGGCGTCCGGCCATCGCGCTGGGCATTGCGCTGGCATTGGCGCTGGCGCTGGCGGGATGCGGCCGCGATGCGGACGGCGGCCGGGTCGATCCCGCCGCGCACGATGCCTTCTTCCTGTGGGCCGGCGTGCGGCCTTCGCCGCCGCTGGCGCGGGCGCACACGGTCTATATCCTGGCGGGCGAAGTGCGCGCGGCAAAGGCACCTGCGCGCTTCGTCTCGCTGCGCCCGCAACCGCCGCGCCTGACCAGACCCGACGTGTGGATGACGGTGCGGGCCGAGCGGCTGGACTGGGGCGAGCCGGCCTATGCCCGCGTGCTGGCGGAATTGACGCGCTGGCAGGCGGCGGGCAACCGGCTGGCGGGGGTGCAGATCGATTTCGATGCCCGCACGCGCGGGCTGGCGAACTATGCGCGGTTCCTCGCCGATTTCAGGCGGCGGTTGCCGGCGCGCTATCGGCTGTCCGTCACGGGGCTGATGGACTGGAGCGCGCAGGGCGATCCGGCGGCGCTGGCGCGGCTGGCGGGCGTGGTCGATGAAGTGGTGATCCAGACCTACCAGGGCCGCCACACGATTCCCGGCTACCAGCCTTACATCGCTTCGCTGGCGCGTCTGCCGCTGGCTTATCGCGTGGCGCTGGTCGAAGGGGGGGAATGGCAAGAGCCGCCGGGGCTGCGGGCCGATCCGCACTTTCGGGGCTATGTGGTGTTCCTGCTGCCCCGGTAGGTCCTGACGCAAGTATGATGGGACCGAAGTCCGGTTCATGCTTCGTCGTCACCCTGAACTTGGTTCAGGGTCCATTTCTCCGCCAGGTCCGATGAGGATCGAGCGCGGATACGGCGCCGCCGCACGCCCGGTCGCACCCCTGCGCGCGAGGCATGATGGACCCTGAAACAAGTTCAGGGTGACGGCACATTCACGGCCACGAACTTCGTTTCCACCATACTAGCAGCGATGCTACGCGGTGCGCATCAATTCGCGGCCCGCCGCGTGGCTCGCAAATTGGCGCGGGTGTAGCATTCGGTGACCAGGCTTACCGGCCGGCCATCGGGCAGGCGCAGCACCGCGCGGTGCGAAAGCACGGTGCCCGGCGGACAGCCCGCCGCCGCGCCGCGCTGGCTGGCCAGCCGCTGGCGGGTGAAGCCCAGCGGTGCGATCACCGTGCCGAACGGCGTGTCGCTGCCGTCCAGCACGGCGTTCATCGATGCCGGCAGGCGCGCGGGCACGTACCAGTTCCATGCTTCCGACAGCACCGCGCCGCCGCACGACAGGCGGACATGGCGCAAGGCCAGCCGCTCGCCCAGGGGCACGGCCAGAAGCGCGCGGACCTGCGGCGTGGGCGCGGCCGGCTCGCCGCCGATCCGTTCCGCCCGGATCACCGGCGGCAGGGCCAGGGCGCGCGCCGCGCACCATTGGCCCAGCGCCGCGGTCGCGCTGTCCCGCGCGGCGAGCGTGCGTTCGAAGCGGACCAGATCGCTGGTGCAGCCGCCACCGGCCAGCAGCGCCGCCGCGCCGGCCAGCGCCGCGATCGTCCGGCGCGCGATCAGATGCCGCCGGCCACGGCGGGGCGGCCGATGGCTTCCAGTCCGGCGATCAGCGCGCGGGTACAGGCGGCCAGCATCAGCGGGTCGGTCGACCGGATGACGAAGTTGGCCCCGGCGCGGCCTTCGGTCCAGAAGGGATAGCTGCCGATCTGGCAACCGGCGTGGGCCTGTTCGGTATCGCCCAGCAATGTCGCCACTTCGCTTTCGTGAACCCAGCAGCCCACCGTTTCGGACAACAGCCTGGCGCCGCCTTCAAGCGTGCCCGAAAGCGCATCGAGCATGCCGGCGGTGATCTGCGGCACGCCCGCCATCAGGTAGACGTTGGCGGCCTGGATGCCGGGCGCGCCGGTATAGCGATTGGGAATGAGCTTCGCGCCTTCGGGAACGCGGGCCATGCGCAGACGCGCGTCGTTCAGGCCGCCGCGCGTCGCGTAGTAGCCTTCAAGGATGGCGCGCGCCTCGGGATGGACGATCACGCCCACGCCCAGCGCTTCGGCCACGGCATCGACGGTGATGTCGTCGTGCGTCGGGCCGATGCCGCCGGTGGTGAACAGATAGTCGTTGCGCGCGCGCAATGTGTTCACCGCCTCGACGATGGCGTCGGTGCGGTCGGGCACGACGCGCACTTCGGCCAGCCGGATGCCCTGGATGCCCAGCCAGGTGGCGATCTGGGCGATGTTCTTGTCCTGCGTGCGGCCGGACAGGATTTCGTCGCCGATGACGACGAGCGCGGCGGTGACAATGCGGGGCGATTCGCTCATCGCATCCGATTAGGACAAATGCCGCCCCTGAGATACTGGTCCCGATAGGGCGCGCGATGCGGCCGCGCGCGCATTGCCAGCCGCGCCGGGGTTTGCCACAAGCGGCCCATGCCCGTCATCGCCGCGCGCCGCTATACCTCGGGTCAATGTTCCCAGCGGGATATCGCTGTCGATGGCGCCCCGCGCCAGCCGCTGCCCGATGGCGCGTTCGACTGGGTGGGCGTGGCCGAGCCGACCCCGGCCGACATGGAACTGCTGCGTGCCCAGTTCGGCCTGCATCCGCTGGCGGTGGAAGACGCGCTCAATCCCAACCAGTTGCCCAAGGTGGAAGTCTATGGCCACCATCTGTTCATCGTGGCGCGCACCGCCGCGATCGAGGAGGGCGAGAAGATCGCCTATGGCCAGACCGCGATGTTCCTGGGGCGCGATTTCCTGCTGAGCGTGCGCTTCGGTTCCACCCGCGCCCATGTGGAACTGCGCAACCGGCTGGAACACGATTCCGAGCATCTGGCCGAAGGGCCGGATTTCGTGGCCCATGCGATCCTCGATTTCATCGTCGATGGCTATCAGCCGATCATGGATACGCTGGAAATCGCCGTGCAATCGATGGAGGAGCGCACGATCGACGTGTTCCCCGATCCCGCCACGATCCGCCGCATCTTCCGCCTGCGCCGCCAGTTGCGCCGGTTCGAGCGCGTGATCGGCCCGATGGAAGCGATGTGCGACCGGCTGGTGCGCCACGAATATGCGATGGTCGATGCCGGTGCGCGGATATGGTTCCGCGATGTGCTGGATCATGTGCGGCGCACGATCGTGCGCTCAACCGGCCTGAAAGACACGCTGGCCTCGCTCGTCGAAACCGCCGGCCTGCTGGAACAGCATCGCCAGGGCGAAATGACCCGGCAACTGGCCGCCTGGGCCGCGATCCTGGCCGTGCCCACCGCGATTGCCGGCATCTACGGGATGAATTTCCAGTTCATGCCCGAACTGCGCTGGCACTATGGCTATTTCGCCATCCTGGCCATGATCGGGACGATCTGCGGCCTGCTGTGGCTGCGCTTCCGGCAGATCGGCTGGCTTTAGGCCCGGGCGCTTGGCCCGGCCGCTTGGCGCTGCTTTCACCACGCGCTTTCGCGTTTCTGTGGAGAGAATCCTTGCCGCGCGGCGGGCGAACGAATAGCGGCTCGCCGCGGAGACTCGGTGTTGTCGCAAAAGTGCAACAACCGCCGATGGAGGGACGGCAATGTTTGCATGGTTTCAACGGCTGCTGCCGAAATCGGGCGATTTCTTCAGCATGTTCGAGCGGCACGGCGCCGCCAGCCTGGCCGCGGCCGAGGCGCTGGGCCAGTTGCTGCGCGGCGAGGGCGATCGGCTGGCGCATATCCAGGCGATCCATGACCGCGAGCATGACGCCGACGAAGTGATCCGCGAAGTGCTGGGCGCGGTGCGCCGCACGTTCCTGACCCCGTTCGATCGCGGCGCGATCATCGCGCTGATCGGCGCGATGGACGATACCATCGACGAGATCGAGGCGGCCGCCACCGCGATCGAGATCTACGGCGTCACCACCTTCGACGACGAGATGAAGGCCATGGGCGAGGCCGCCGAAAGGGCGATCCGCCTGGTCGTGGAATGCCTGCCGCTGCTGCGCACGCTGGATCGCAAGGGTCATCGCCTGCACGTGCTGACCGGCCAGATCGTGGCGATCGAGGGCGATGTCGATCGCATGCACGAGCGGGGCCTGCGCGCCAGCTACGAAGCGCAGCGCGAACGCAGCGACCCGCTGGCGTTCCTCGTCGATCGCGAGATATTCAAGCATCTCGAAAAGATCGCCGACGCCTTCGAGGACGTCGCCAACCAGATCGACGGCCTCGTCATCGACCACGCCTGACGGCCCGCTGCACACGAGGAAGGACTGGGCGATGCACGAGCTCGCGTTTCCGCTGCTGGTCGGCCTGATCGGGCTGGCCCTGGCGTTCGATTTCCTCAACGGCCTGCACGATGCGGCCAATTCCATCGCCACGGTCGTCTCCACCCGGCTGCTGTCGCCGGCCATGGCCGTGGCCTTCGCCGCGCTGGGCAATTTCGCGGCCTATTGGCTGGTCGGGCTGCATGTCGCCGAAACGGTGGGCAAGGGCATCATCGACAAGGACATGGTCACCCCGGCGGTGGTCTTCGGCGCGCTGATCGGTGCGATGTTCTGGAATATCCTGACCTGGTGGAAGGGCATTCCTTCCTCCTCCAGCCACGCGCTGATCGGCGGCCTGCTGGGCGCGGGCATCTGCCACGGCGGCTTTGGCGCGGTGGAAAGCGCGGGCACGATCAAGACCATCGTGGCGATCTTCCTGTCGCCGGTGATCGCGTGCGTGGTCGAAACCGGGATGCCCATGGCGCTGG
>JADLHU010000147.1 GCA_020848655.1 Novosphingobium sp. | reverse complement strand
GATTCTCGGCGAAGGCGCGACCAAGGAGGAGGCGATCGCCATCGTCAACTCGGGTGAATATACCAGAGTTCCGCTGAAAAAGACCTTCCCGGTCTACATCACCTATTTCACCATGGCGCAGGACATCACCGGGCGGCTGGCGACGTTCAAGGACATCTACGGGCGCGATGCCCCGGTGCTGGCCAGCTTCGCCCAGCCGCGCCAGGTGAAGACCACGCAGCGCGCCAGCGACGAGCCGGTGATCCAGCTCGACAATCCGCTCTGACGGGGTTTCCCCGGCTGGCGCGGGGCGGGCCTTGGCCCCGGCGTTGCGTATCTTTGTGTACGTAAACCCACGGGATTCCGGGCCTTTGCGCCCTCGTGGTGCAGCAAATTTTAACCCTTTTCGCTTAGCGCTTCCGGGTCAGCACACCCGGGGGACTTACCGATGGAATACAGCCCGCTTGGCGATCGGGCCGGCAACGACCATGGCCACGACGGCAATGGTCCCGGCGATTCGCGCGATGCGCTGGCCCGCGCGCAGAACGCGGCGATCCTGGCCGAGCAGCGCCTGCGCGAGGCGATAGACTGCCTGCCGCAGGGCATCGTCATGCTCGATGCCGAGGGTCGCTACATCCTGTGGAACCGGCAGTACGCGGAAATCTATCACAAGTCGGCGGACCTGTTCCGCCCCGGCGACCGGCTGGCCGATACGCTGCGCCAGGGCGTGGCGCGCGGCGATTATCCCGAAGCGCTTGGCCGCGAGGAGGAATGGCTGGCGAGCCGGCTGGAACTGCTGGAAAACCCGCTGGGCCGGCACGAGCAATGGCTGTCCGATGGCCGCTGCATCATGATCGACGAACGCAAGACCGCCGAGGGCGGCATCATCGGCGTGCGGGTCGACATCACCGACATGAAACAGCGCGAGGAATCGTTCCGCCTGCTGTTCGAAAGCAATCCGGTGCCGCTGCTGGTCTATGACCCGGCCGAGGAATGCCTGCGCGCGGCCAACGCCGCCGCCGCCGATCATTTCGGCTACACGGTGGACGAACTGGTCGGGATGCCCGCCGAAAAGCTGTTCGACGAAACCGAATGGCCGCGCGTGCGCCGCCTGCTGGCGACATCGTGTTCGGAAAAGGACCGTTTCTGGCGCCAGTTCGCCAGCGACGGCGCGGAACTGGAATCGGTGCTGTTCACGCGCCAGTCGATGCTCGACGGGCGGCTGGCGACGATCGTCTCGGTCTTCGATGTGACCGAGCGGCGCAAGGCCGAGGCGCTGATCGCGCACATGGCCCGCCACGACGAACTGACCGGCCTCGCCAATCGCGCGCATTGCCGCGAACGCCTGCACGAGATGCTGGAAGCGATTCGCCATGGCGAGGAAACCGTCGCCATCGCCCTGATCGACCTCGATAATTTCAAGCCGATCAACGACAGCTATGGCCACCACATCGGCGATGCCGTGCTGGCCGAGGCGGCGCGGCGGATGCGCGCGCTGGTGCCGCGCAAGAACGCGCTGCTGTGCCGGCTGGGCGGCGACGAGTTCGCGGTCATCGTCCAGGCGCGCAACCACGAAAAGATCCACAATATCGCGCGCTCGATCATCAGCGCGATCGCCGAGCCGTTCGTGCTGGCCGATCACACGCTGCACATCGGCGCGACGATCGGCATCGCCATGGCCCCGCAGGACAGCATCGATGCCTCGCACCTGCTGCGCTATTCCGATCTCGCGCTTTATGCGGCGAAGGCCGACCAGCGCGGCACGATGTGCCGGTTCGAACCGCACATGGATACCGCCGCGCAGGAAAAGGCGCGGCTGGAGAACGACTTGCGCCGCGCGGTGCGCCATGGCCAGCTTGTCGTTCACTATCAGCCGCTGATCGATCTCGCCACGGGCGGGGTCGAAGGATACGAAGCGCTGCTGCGCTGGAACCATCCCGAACGCGGGCTGCTCTATCCCGACAGTTTCATCCCGCTGGCCGAGGAAATCGGGCTGATCGACGTGATCGGCCAATATGTGCTGCAACTCGCCTGCCGCG
Organism: Novosphingobium sp.; assembly: GCA_020848655.1. Classification (GTDB taxonomy): domain Bacteria; phylum Pseudomonadota; class Alphaproteobacteria; order Sphingomonadales; family Sphingomonadaceae; genus Novosphingobium. Next base: position 1,516 of record JADLHU010000147.1, on the reverse strand, counting down.
AGGCGGCGACCTGGCCGGGCCACGTCAAGCTGGCGGTCAACGCCTCGCCGCTGCAGTTCCGCAACGGCAACCTGCTCAACATCGTGGTGCAGGCGCTGGCCATGTCGGGGCTGGAACCGGGGCGGCTGGAACTGGAAATCACCGAAGCGGTGCTGATGGACCGCAGCGCGCAAGTGGCGACGCTGCTGGCCGCCATCCGCGCGCTGGGCGTGGGCATCTCGATGGACGATTTCGGCACCGGCTACAGTTCGCTCAGCTATCTGATGAACTACCCCTTCACCAAGATAAAGATCGACAAGTCGTTCATCATGGGGTTGGGCACCGAGCCGAATTCCAAGGCCGTGGTCAGCGCGATCATCGGCCTGGGCCGCAGCCTGGGGATGACGGTGACGGCGGAAGGCATCGAGATGCCCGAGCATCTCGATTACTTGCGCGATATCGGGTGCGGCCAGGGCCAGGGCTACCTGATCGGCCGCGCCATTCCGGGCGACCAGTTGCCGCACGAGGACCCGCGCCGCGCCGTGGCATAGCGTGATTTCGCGCCGGATGGAAACATCCGGCGCGCGCGATCAGTTGCGCGCCACCCGGCGATAAGGCACGAACTGGTCCAGCCCCACGAAGCCGCTGTACCAAAAGCCGTTGCGATCGTGCAGCCGCACCGTGTCCATCCGGCAAAGCTGGCTGCCGCGGATGTCGGTGACGAGCACATCGTCCGAATCGAGCGAACGCGCGTCGCGCGGCCGGTTCACATAGATCGTGCCGCCGTTGTCATAGACCAGCGCGGTCTTGTCGATCACGCGCACGTCGCGCGATGCGCTCAGTGATATGCAGTCCACCGGCCGTCCGGCCTCGCGGCCTTCGAGGATCTTGGCGAGCTTTTGTTCTCCGGTCAGCTTTTCGCGGGCTTGCACGGCGGGCGCGGTCAGCAGCGAAGCGCCGGCGGCAAGCGCGATCAGGGCAATGATCCTGCGCATGGGCAATCTCCTTCTGATTCGCTTTACCACACCGGGCTGAACCGGCGCTGACCTGCGGCGGGCGGTGTGGATCAGGCGGTGCCGCCCACCGTCAGCCCTTCGATCAGCAGCGTCGGCTGGCCGACGCCGGCCGGCACGCTTTGCCCGCCCTTGCCGCACACGCCCACGCCTTCGTCGAGCGCCATGTCGTTGCCGATGCCGATCACGCGGGTCAGCACGCTGGGACCATCGCCGATCAGCGTCGCGCCCTTGATCGGCGCGCCGATCCGGCCGTTTTCCACCCGGTAGGCTTCGGTGCACGAGAACACGAACTTGCCCGAAACGATATCGACCTGCCCGCCGCCGAAGCTCTTGGCATAGATGCCGTTCTTCACGCGGCCCAGCAGTTCGCCCGGATCGTCGTTGCCGCCGCGCATGAACGTGTTGGTCATGCGTGGCATCGGCGCGTGGGCATAGCTTTCGCGCCGGCCGTTGCCGGTGGCGGTCATGCCCATCAGGCGGGCGTTGAGCCGGTCCTGCATGTAGCCCACCAGCTTGCCGTC
>JADLHU010000146.1 GCA_020848655.1 Novosphingobium sp. | reverse complement strand
TCGCCGACCATCCGCGCGGAACCGAGGCGCTGGTCGTCATTGACCCCGCCCATTTCGAGGGTCCGAGCACGCCCCGCATAATTGCGCCGCTGCCGCTGGGCCGGATGGGCCGCAAACTGCAGGAGATTGCCAGCGCTGGTGTCCAGCACCGCTCTCTCGACCTCTATGCGCGCCTCGCGGAGGTGGCTCGATGAACACGCCCCGGATCAGGCTCGATATCGATGCCACCCGCGAGAAGCTGTGTCAGCTTGCTTGTGGCCATGCCGCAGATGCTCTCGATGACATGATTGGCGAGGCGGTGCGTGACGAGATCAGTGCGCACGTCTTCCTCGACCGGCTCCTCACGACCGAACTTGCTGGCCGCGAGGAGCGGCGGGTGCGGGTCATGCTCAAGAACTCGAAGCTGCCGTCGGGGCAGACGCTGGAGAACTTCGATTTTGCCTTCCAGCCCGCAATCGAGCGCTCACGCATCGACACACTCGCCACTGGCACCTGGATCCGCAACGCCGAGGTGGTCCTGCTGCAGGGGCCGCCTGGCGTGGGCAAGTCGCACTTGCTCGCTGCGCTGGGCATCCGTGCGGTCCAACTCGGCTTCTCGGTCCAATACTACCGCTTCGACGAGCTCATGGCCGCGCTGCGCCACGACGCCCAATTGCCACCGCCGCGCATCAAGATGCGTAAATACATGTCGAGCGCGCTACTGTTGATCGACGAGATGGGCTACGATCCGCTCAACCGCGAGGAAGCCAGCCTATTCTTCCGTCTCGTCAGCTATCGCTATGGCCGGGGCGCCATGATGATCACCACCAACAAAAGCATCCGCGACTGGACCGAACTGCTTGCTGGAGACGAAGTCCTCGCCACCGCCATCCTCGACCGGCTTCTCCACCGCGCCCATGTCCTCAACATCAAAGGCCGCAGTTACCGCCTGCGCGACCTCGAGGACGCCTTCAAGGCCTGACCGCCAATCTTCGTCGAAGAAATTTCAGGGGTGGGGAGCATGCTCCCCACCCCTGAAATCATACCTCTCGCGCAACGCGACACCTCGTAACACTGGGTGTCGCCTTAGCTCGTAAAACTGGGTGTCCATTGACAAGCGTCAACCCGCGTTCCTTGCGCAGCCGATGCAGCCGCGCGCCGAACGCTTCGTCGGACGGCAGGACCGGCGCGTGGGGCGGGGCCGCCTCCAGGCCTTCCGCACCGGCAGGGCTGCGCAACCGCGCCGCGCTCAGCGCCGCAGCCGGGATCGGAGCGTCGAACCGGCAGCCGAACATATCGCCGCTGGCCCAGACCACGCTGGCGCCGGTCATGCCCGCCTCGGGCAGGTCGACGAGGATCTGCTCGCCCTCGGCCAGCGGAACCGGGCATTTCAGCAGAAGTCCGGTCGCCGAAAGATTGTGGATGAGCACGGGCGCGGCATCGCCCGATGCGGTGGTGCCCAGCGCCTCAAGCCGCAGCGTGCGCCGGGGCGCGCGCACCGCCTGGATCGATGCTTCAAAATGCGCCGAAATCGCCATCCGCCGGCCTCCGTTTCCGAAGGCCACGCTGGGCGTCAAACCTTAAGACCGGGTTAGCGAATCATCGGCGAAGCGCAGGCCGAAGGCCGGCAGGCACCAGCCCGCCGGCCCGCACCGGTCAGCGCAGGCTGACCACGTTTTCCGACACGCGCGGATCGCGGCGATCGCCCCGGTAGAGGCTGGACATCGGCTCGTCCGCCACTTCGATCGCGGCGCCCTGGCCAAAACCGTTGAACGCCGTGCGCATGGCCGCGCCATAGGCGCCCAGCATGCCGATCTCGATATAGTCGCCCGCCTTGACATCGGCGGGCAGCGGGAACGGACCTTCCATATAGTCGGCATCGTCGCAGGTCGGGCCGTAGAAGGAAAAGCCTTCCTCGGTGTCTTCCTGCACCGGCGCCAGGCTGCGCACCGGGAAACGCCAGCCAACATGGGCCGCATCGTAGAGCGCGCCATAGGCGCCATCGTTGATGTAGAGATCCTTGCCGCGCACCTTGTCCACCCGCACGATCAGCGAGTTGTATTCGGCGCACAGCGCCCGGCCCGGCTCGCACCACAGTTCGGACGAATAGGACACCGGCAGCGATTCGGCGGCGCGGTGGATCACGGCGAAGTAATCCTCCAGCGGCGGCGGCTCCATCCCCGGATAGATCGACGGGAACCCACCGCCGACATCGACGATATCGACCGTGACCGACGCATCGACGATGGCCGCGCGCACGCGTTCCAGCGCCTGGACATAGGCGAACGGGGTCATCGCCTGGCTGCCCACGTGGAAGCAGATGCCAAGGCAATCGGCCACCTGGCGCGTCGCCTGAAGCAGCGGCGCCGCATCGGCCAGATCGATGCCGAACTTCGACGCGAGGCTCAGTTCCGAATATTCGGATGACACGCGCAGCCGCACGCAAAGCGACAGGTCGGCCGCCGGCTCGCCGGCATCGTCGGCCGTGGCGGCGACGATCTTGGCCAGTTCCTCAGCCGAATCGAGGCTGAAGGTGCGCACGCCGTGGATCTTGTAAGCCTCTGCGATCGCGCTGGCCGGCTTGACCGGGTGCATGAAGCACAGCGTCGCTTCGGGCAGGACCGAACGGACCAGCCGCACCTCGGTGATCGAGGCGACATCGAAGTGCGTGATGCCCGAATCCCACAGGATGCGCAGCAGTTCAGGCGAAGGATTCGCCTTCACGGCATAGAGCGACTTGCCCGGGAACTTCTCCGCAAAGAAGCGTCCCGCGCGCGCCGCGGCATGCGGGCGGTTGAGGATTACGGGTTCGTCGGGCGAGAATGCGCGCGCTACAGCCGATGCGTCAGGATGAATGTGCAACTCAAGGGACCCCCAAGGAAATGTTCAAAAAAAGCTGCCTTGCGGTTTGGAAGTCCCCATGGGGCAGCGGAGGGTCGATATAGGGGGGGGGACGTGAACTGCAAGTGAAAATGCACCCCCCGATTCACAAAACCGTAACAATCCGGCACGCTCCCGGCACTTCGCGCCAAGAGATTGAGTTATTTGACAATTTTATAGCGGATTAATGACAGGAAATGGCCGGAGGGCAGCGGCGCGAAACCGCTGCCCGCGCCGTTTTGCGCGAATGGTCCGATGCGCGACGATTCGCCGCGCACTGGTTTCAGCTCAGCCGGTCGCGAAAATCGGCGTATGTGAAGCGGCGCAGGCATTCCAGCGTATCGCTCTCGCTGTCCCACAGCCAGATCGAGGGTAGCGGCACGCCGTTGAACGTCGTGGTCTTGACCATCGAATAGTGCGCTTGGTCCAGGAACGCGAAGCGCTGGCCCGGCTCGGCCGGCACGGGCAGGCGATAATCGCCGATCACGTCGCCCGCCAGGCACGATGGCCCGCCCAGCCGCACGGCCCCGCCCTGCCCCTCGTCGACGATCTCGTCCTCACCCGGCGCCTCGCCCAGCATGGCCGGGCGATAGGGGGCTTCGAGCACGTCGGGCATGTGGCAGGTGGCCGAAATATCGGTGATGCCGATCGGCATGCCGTTCCACTGCACATCCAGGATGGTGCCGACGAGAATCCCGGCGTCGAGCGCCACCGCCTCGCCCGGCTCCAGATAGATTTCACAGCCGGTATCGGCCTTAACCTTCTGAAGAAATTCGATAAGCTCTTCGCGCTGGTAATCGGCGCGCGTGATGTGGTGGCCGCCGCCGAAGTTGAGCCACTTCAGACCGGGCAGGAAGCGCGCGATGCGGGGCAGCAGCGCGTCCCAGGTGCGGCGCAGCGGCGCGAAATCCTGTTCGCACAGCGTGTGGAAATGCAGCCCCGACACGCCCTCCAGATGCGCGTCGGCCAACTGGTCCACGGGGAACCCCAGCCGCGAATGCGGCGCGCAGGGATCATAGCGCGGCACTTCACCTTCGGCATGCAAGGGATTGATCCGCAAGCCGATATCCACGCCGTCCGCTTGCTCGACAATGGCCCGGAAGCGCGCGATCTGGCCGGGCGAATTGAAGATCACATGATCCGAAAGCGCGCAGATCTCGGGCAGGTCCTCGGCCTTGTAGGCGGCGCAATACGTGGCGATCTCGCCGCTGTAATGCTCGCCCGCCAGCCGGGCTTCCCACAGGCCCGACGTGCACACGCCATCGAGATACTGCCCGACGAGCGGCGCGACCTTCCACATCGAAAACGCCTTGAGCGCGCTGAGCATGCGGATGCCCGCCCGGTCGCGCACATCGGCCAGGATGCCCAGGTTGCGCCGCAACGCCGCCGCGTCGACGACGAAGGCGGGGCTGTCGACGCGGTCGAGATCGAAATGGGCGAAAGCGCCCGGATCGCCGGCTCTGGTTTCCATGTGCGGTTCCCGAATCGTGGGGTCAGGTCAGCGACCGGATCAGAACTGGAGCGGCCCGGCCAGTTCCTTCACCTGCCAGGGCAATCCGTGGCGGTTGAGCATGTCCATGAACGGATCGGGATCGAACTGCTCGATGTTGAACACGCCCTCGCCGCTCCAGGCGCCGCTCAGCATCATCGCCGCGCCGATCATCGCGGGCACGCCGGTGGTATAGCTGACGGCCTGGTTGCCGGTTTCGTGGAAGGCATCTTCGTGGTCGCAAATATTGTTGATATAGAACGTCTTCTCGCCCGAACCGTCCAGCGCTTCTCCGGTGGCGATATTGCCGATGTTGGTCTTGCCCGTAGTCGTCGAGCCAAGCGACGAAGGTTCGGGCAGCACGGCTTTGAGGAACTGGAGCGGAATGATCTCGCGCCCTTCGTAGATAACCGGGTCGATCCGCGTCATGCCCACGTTCTGCAGCACGGTCAGGTGCTGGATATAGGCATCGCCGAAGGTCATCCAGAAGCGCAGCCGCTCCGCCTCGGGCACGAACCTGGCCAGGCTTTCCAGTTCCTCGTGGTACATCAGGTACATGTTCTTCGGGCCGACGCCCTCGAAATCGAAATTCTCGCGGATGGTCATTGCCGGGGTTTCCACCCAGGCGCCATTCAGCCAGTGCCGCGCCGGGGCGGTCACTTCGCGGATGTTGATTTCCGGGTTGAAATTGGTGGCGAAGGGCTGGCCGTGATCGCCGCCGTTGCAATCGAGAATGTCGAGCGTGCGGATGGTCTTCAGCTTGTGCTTCTTCAGCCACATCGTGAACACGCTGGTGACGCCCGGATCGAAGCCGGAACCGAGCAGCGCCATCAGGCCCTTTTCGCGGAAGCGATCATGATAGGCCCACTGCCAGTGATATTCGAACTTCGCCTCGTCGCGCGGTTCGTAGTTGGCGGTGTCGAGATAGTGCGTGCCGGTGGCGAGGCACGCCTCCATGATCGTCAGATCCTGGTAGGGCAGCGCCAGGTTGACCACCAGCTTCGGGCCGATCCGCGCGATCAGGGCCGACAGCGCCGGGATGTCCTCGGCGTCGATCGTATATGTGTCGACCGTCACGCCGGTGCGTGCGCGCACCGATTCGGCAATCGCGTCACACTTCGCCTTGGTGCGGCTGGCGATACTGATATGGCTGAAGATCTCGGGCTGAACCTTTGAAATCTGGGCCATCTTGTGAACCGCGACCGAGCCGACGCCGCCGGCGCCGATCACCAGAACCTTGCTCAAAGCGCATCTCCTTTGCCCCAATGAACCGCTGGGCGAACGAGGCCATATAGGGCCGTTGCATGACATCTCAACCAATCGCCCCCGCATGAGGCGGCGATCGTCACGCTAAGGTCATCGAGCGCGGCCATTGCGGCGGGACCGCAAGCGCGATTCGGGATTGCCTTACCATGCCCAAACCTGCCTCGACCCTGCCCAAACCTGCCGCGAGCCTGCCCAAACCTGCCGCGAGCCTAGTTGCCGACGCCGTCGTGCGCAGCCACGCCGGCCCCGCTGGCAAGCTGCTCGACAAGGCCTTCGCCTTTGCCTTCAAGGGGCTGGTCTATGCCCAGATCTGGGAAGACCCGGTGGTCGACATGGCGGCGCTGGCGATCCAGCCCGACAGCCGCATCGTCACCATCGCCTCGGGCGGCTGCAACGCGCTGTCCTACCTCACCGCCGATCCGGCGCGGATCATGGCGGTGGATCTCAACACCGCGCACCTCGCGCTCAACCTGCTGAAGATCGCGGCGCTGCGCCACTTGCCCGATCATGCGCATCTGCGCCGCTTCATCGCCGAGGCGGACCAGCCCGCGAACATCGCGCTTTACCGCCAGTGGCTTGCCCCGCAGTTGGACGAGCAGACCCAGCGCTACTGGGAAGGCCGCGACCTGGTTGGCCGGCGGCGCATCGGCGGCTTCGCGCGCGGCATCTATCGCCGGGGATTGCTGGGCAATTTCATCGGCATGGCCCACCTTCTTGCGAAGCTGTACAAGATCGACCCGCGCGAGCTTCTGTCCGCCGGCACGCTCGACGAGCAGCGCCGCGTCTTCGACGAGCGATTCGCGCCGATCTTCGATCGCGCCTTCGTCCGCTGGCTGACCTCGCAACCGGCATCGCTATTCGGCCTGGGCATCCCACCCGCCCAATACGCGGCGCTGGCCGGCGACGAGCGCATGGCCGACGTGCTGCGTCGCCGGCTCGAAAAGCTGGCCTGCCACTGTCCGCTCAACGACAACTACTTTGCCTGGCAGGCCTTTTCGCGCGGTTACGGCCGCGCCGACGATGCGCCGCTGCCGCCATGGCTCCAGCCCGCGAACTTCGATGCGCTGCGCGAACGCGCCGACCGGCTGACCGTGCATCACGCCGATTTCACCGGCCACTTGCGCACCCAGCCCGATGCCAGCCTCGATCGCTATGTCCTGCTCGACGCTCAGGACTGGATGGACGACGCCCAGTTGACCGCGCTGTGGAGCGAAGTGCTGCGCACTGCCCGCCCCGGCGCGCGCGTGCTCTTC
>JADLHU010000145.1 GCA_020848655.1 Novosphingobium sp. | reverse complement strand
TTGATGTAATCAAGGGCGAACGCGCTCTAGGGGGGGCGTGCAGTGGAATCGTTCCAGGCCCAGGCTCTAGGGGTTGATGCTGCCGATCAGTCGAACAACCCCGCCGCCATATCGGGCGAGGGGCCGGCAAGCTGGCGGTGGACCGCCGCGATGATCGCCACGAAGTAGAGCGCCAGCCCCGCGCCCAGGCTGGCGGAGATCACCGCCGCCGCGATGCGCGCCGCCTCGCCGCCGGAAACCAGCGCCAGCACGATCCCCGTCACCGCCATGATCACCGCCATCAGCACCAGGAACACCACCACGACGAGCAGATAGAACACGCCGATCCGCGCGCTGTTGCCGCTGGTGAGTTGCCAGGATCGGCGCAGCGCCAGCACCGGGTTGCGTTCCCGCTCCACCGCGATGATCGGGCCGGTCAACGAGGTTCTGATCGCTGCATAGGCCACCGCCAGCAGCACGGCGACGACGGCCACGACGATCAGCGCGCCGATCCCGCTCAGGCTTGCCACCGCCAGCAGCAGTCCGCCGCCCAGCCCCAGCGCGATGCCCAGCAGCAGTTGCGCCAGCACATAGGGCACCATGCCGCTGAACCCTTGCCGGATGGCCTGCCCCACGGTGGGCCGGGAACGATCGGTCAGCATGGTCAGCATGGCCAGCGTGCCCGCCGCCTGCACCAGCGCCATGGGCACCACGATCGGCATGGCCGATGCGTAATAATCCCCCATCAGCGCCATGATCTGCTGTTCGCTGAGGCCCGGCGCGGGTTCGGGCTGGGGAAAGAACAGCCCGAACGCCAGGCTGGGCAGCAGGAAGAACACGCCCGCCAGCGCCAGCAGGACATCGCGGTTTGCCGCGATCGCCGCAGAGGCTTCCTTCCAGGCGAGGTTGCTGTTGAACGTCATGTCATCCCTTCCGCATCTAAGCCCCTTGATAACAGCAGCGTTTGCCGCCACGCAACGCGCGATGAGCAGCCAACTGCCCGAAACGATCGAACTGCGCCAGGAACAGGGCCGCGTGCCCTATCGCGCCGCGCTGGCGGAGATGACCGCACGCAACGCCGCGATCGCCGCCGGAACCGCGCGCGAACTGATCTGGCTGCTGGAGCATCCCCCCGTCTACACCGCCGGAACCAGCGCCGCCGCCGCCGAACTGCTCGACCCGCGCTTCGAAGTGGTCGAGGCGGGGCGGGGCGGGCGCTATACCTATCACGGGCCGGGGCAGCGGATCGGCTATGTCCTGCTTGATCTCGGCAAGCGGTCGCGCGATGTGCGCGGCTTCGTTCACGCGCTGGAAGGCTGGGTGATCGATACGCTGGCCGATTTCGGCGTGGAAAGCTTCCGCCGCGATGGCCGTATCGGCATCTGGACCACGGACATCGATGTGCGCGAGGCGAAGATCGGGGCCATTGGCGTGCGCGTGCGCCGCTGGGTGACTATGCATGGCTTTTCGGTGAACCTGTCGCCCGACCTGTCGCACTTCGCCGGCATAGTGCCCTGCGGGATCGAGGAATTCGGCGTCACCAGCCTGGCGCGGTTGGGCGTTTCAGTCGATCCGCCAACGTGGGACGCGGCGCTGCTTGCCCGCGCCGAGGATTTCCTCGCCGCGCTTGACCGGCCCTGTCCCGACAATGCCCGCCCGAACGAGGAGCCTGCATGATGAGAACCGCCGTGCTGATCTGTCTGGCCACGCTGGCGCTGGCAACGGGCGCCTGCAAGGACAAGAAAGCCGCTCAGGGCGAAGCCGCGCCATCGGGCGAAGTCCTGCCCGGTGCGGCCAGTGACGCGATGCTGCCATACGATACGGTCCGCTCGCAGCCGCCGCTCGCCCCGCAGACCGAAGCGGCGGCGAAGTCCGGCGCTAAGGGCGCGGCCAGCGATGCGGCAGAGGCCGCTGCGGCGGCCAGCGATGCGGCTACCCCGGTGGCGGACGCGAAGCCTGCGCCGGAAGCATCGGCAGGTGCGGCAGCGCAATAGAGATTGGCCGCGATCCGCCCCTGCATATGCAGGGGCAGCAGTTTCCAGAAGGCTCGCCCTCAGGCCAGCCAGGTGTCCGGGTTGGGCATCGGCTGTTGCTTCTGGGCGTTGACCAGCGACAGTACGCAGCGCACCACCACCAGTACGCCCACTGCCAGCCAGATCACGAAGCCGATCAGCACGATCGCCAGCAGCAGTCCCACGCCAACGCCGATCAGGCCAAGCCAGAAGGTGCGGATCAGATAGGCGTAGTGCGAGGTTTCCCAGTCCGCGTGCGGCTCTCCCTTCCAGACATAGGCGAGGACGAGGCCGATCAGCCCGGTCACGCCCAGAACCGCCGAGGACAGGTAGAGCAGGTTGATGATCGTCGGCCGGTTGAAGTCGAAGCTGGTGCTGCTGGCGGGCGTGGGCTGCTGCGCCACCTGGCCCGGCGACGTGCGTGGTGCGGGTTGGGAATCGGGCGCGCCTGCGCCGCTGATGTCGCTGTCGGTCATCGTCGCGCCTCCTGCATGGTCTGTGCGGGCGGCACTCTACGTCACTTGCCCACGAACAGGAACCCCACCGCCGCCATGATGCAGGCGAAGGCGGCAAGGTGCCGCCAACTCACCGCCTCGCCCAGCACCACCACCATGAACACGCCGAACACGATCAGCGCGATGGCTTCCTGCGCGATCTTGAGCTGGCCGGCGCTCCACCCGTTGGCAAAGCCGATGCGGTTGGCGGGGACGGCCAGGCAATATTCGAACAGGGCAAGCCCCCAACTGACCGCGATCACCATTGCCAGCGGTCGCGCTTCGGCCTGGGCCGGGCCGCCTTTCAAGTGCCAGTACCAGGCGGTGGTCATGAACAGGTTCGACAGCGTGAGCAGGAGCAGCGTGGGCATGGCCGCCGTCATGCGTCCGCCGCCACGCCGGGGCAAGATGCCGCTGCGCGAGGAAGGCGTGCGCGGACGAACGGGAGCGCGGCTTTATGCTTCCTTTATGTGTTTCCCGGCAATCCCCGTGGAACCTTAACGCCCTCCGCGCCGATATCGCTTTCCAGCCAAAGACGGCGTGGAGCAAGGACGATGACGACGACCGACAGCGCGCCCGGCCCGCGTGCGGGCACTGTGGTGGATTGGGCCCTGCGCACGGGCGGGCTGGTGCTGCTGGCCGCCAGCGCGGCGATGGCGCGCGTGGTGACGGCGCTGGCGGGGCAGCCGCAGGGACGCGGATCGCCGGGAGAATTCGCGGCGGCCTTGCTGGCGGTGGCGGCGCTTTCGGGCGGGATCGCGCTGCTGGGCTTTGGCGCCGGTCTGTTCGCCCCGGCCCCGGTGCCGCCGCGCGCGATGCTGCCCTGAAGGATGGTGCCCTGAACGATGCGATGCTGAGCGGGCGCGCGCCGATCCGCGCTTCATATGCTCTCGACAGGGCTGCCCCGGCCGGCGCACAAGCCGCACGGTGAACATCTGGCCATCCTTGCAATCCGCATCCCGCGCCGATGGCTGGGGCACGCCTTCCGGCCATGCCGTGTCGTTGCTTCTGGTGGCGCTGGTCACGCTGGCCGGGTTGCTGGTGCCGGCGCCTGGCGGGATCACCAACGTCGGCCTGCTCTATCTGATCCCGGTTATGGTCGCGGCGACGCGCTATGGCTTGCGCACGGGCGTGGTGACCGGGCTGGCGTCTTCGCTGGCGTACAATTTCTTTTTCATCCCGCCCACGCACACGTTTACCATCCAGGACCCGCAGAACATCATCTCGGTGCTGGTGCTGCTGGGCGTGGCGGTGGTGGCCAGCCAACTGGCGGCGCGCGTGCGCGCGCAGGCGCTGCTGGCCGGCCGCAGCGCTGCGCACAACAGCGCGCTGGCCGCCTTCGCCCAGGGGTTGACCGGCCTGAGCACGCGCGAGGCGGTGGCGCGCACGCTTTGCGCCGAAACAGGCCGCCTGCTCGATGTGCAGACGGTGCTGCTGGTGCCGGCGGCCGGCGGGCTGGAGATCGCGGCCGCCGCGCCACGCGCGCCGCATCTGGAAATGCTCGATCTCACCGCCGCGCGCTGGGCTGGCGATCACAACCGGCCGGCAGGGCGTGACACTGATACCCTGAGCGCCAGCGAGTGGCTGTTCCATCCGGTGTCCGCCGGGGCGCGGCTGCATGGCGTGTTCGGCATGGCCCGCGCCGATGCGCGCGCACCGCTGGACTCGGATCGCGCGCCGCTGCTGCAAAGCCTGCTCGATCAGGCCGGGCTGGCGTTCGAACGGATCGCGCTGGAGCAAGAGATGGCCGCGATCGCCCACATCACCGAGCGGGACCGGCTGCGCGCTGCGCTGCTGTCTTCGGTAAGCCACGATCTGCGCACCCCGCTCACCGCCGTGCTGGGCGCGCTGGCGGCGCTGCGCGCGGCAACGCCCGAGGACGAGGCCCACCTCGCCACGGCGCGCGTGGAGGCGGAGCGGCTGGCGCGCTTCGTCGGCAACTTGCTGGACATGGTGCGGATAGAGGCCGGCGCGCTGCACCAGACCATCGAACCGGTGGATCTGGGCGAGGCCGTGGCCAGCGCCGCGCACGACTTGCGCGGTGTGCTGGACGACCATCCGCTGCGCATCGCCATCGCGCCCGATCTGCCTTTCGTGCTGGTCGATCCGCAACTGTTCCACCACTGCCTGATCAACTTGATCGACAACGCGGCGAAATATGGCCCTCCGGGATCGCCCGTCGACATCGTGGCCCGGCGCGAGGGCGCGGCGGGGCTGGTGCTCGAGGTGATCGACGAGGGACCAGGCCTGCCGCCGGGCGAAGCGGCGCGTGTGTTCGATACTTTCGCGCGCATCGAAGGGTCCGATCGCAAGGGCGGCACCGGGCTGGGGCTTGCTATCGTGCAGGGCTTCGCGCAGGCGATGGGGCTGGCGGTGACGGCCGGCAATCGCGCGGACCGGCAGGGTGCATGCTTCGCCATCCGCTTCGATGCAGGCCATGTGAAGGAAAGCGCAGGAGAGGGATGAGCCGCGACGTTACCGTGCTGATCGTCGATGACGAACCCGCCATCCGCCGCCTGCTGCACGTGGCGATGACGCGCGCCGGGCACCGCGTGGTGGAGGCCGCGTCGGCGCGCGAGGCGCTGGCCGCGCTGCATATCGACAAGCCCGACGTGGCGCTGCTCGATCTTGGCCTGCCTGATCGTGACGGGCTGGAACTGGTCCCGCTGATTCGCGGTGCGGGCGTGGCGGTGCTGGTCATTTCCGCGCGCGATGAAACCGGGCAGAAAGTCGCCGCGCTCGATTTGGGGGCGGACGACTATGTGACCAAGCCCTTCGATACCGAGGAAGTGCTGGCCCGCATCCGCACCGCGCTTCGCCACCGGCTGGCGGGCGAGGCGGAAGCGCCGGTGGTGCGCTTTGGCGACGTCGAGATCGACCTGGGCGCCCGGCTGGTGCGCAAGCATGGCGCGGAAGTGCACCTGACGCCCAAGGAATATGCGTTCCTCGCCGAACTGGCCAAAAGCCCCGGCAAAGTCGTCACTCACAGCCGGATGCTGCGCCAGGTCTGGGGGCCGGGGCACGAACACGATGTGGAATACTTGCGCGTCGCCGCGCGCGGCATCCGCCGCAAGCTGGAAGACGACCCTGCCAGCCCGTCTGTCATTCGCAACGAACCGGGCGTGGGCTATCGCTTGATGGCATAGCGCCAGGCGACGTTCGCAACGCATTGACCGGTCCGCGCGGACGAGCCGGATTTTGGCGCGCAATGCGCCGTGCCTTGCGCTAGGGTGGGGCGATGCCGATCCCTGCCGTCCGTTCCCTTCCCCGCGCACCGGGCCATCCCTGATGCACGATCCCGCCGAAACCACCTCGCTTCTGCGCGACGGCTTCCTGCTGCTGGGCTTCGGCCTGGCTTTCGTGCTGCTGTTCCGGCGGCTCGGGCTGGGCGCGACGTTGGGCTATCTGGTCGCGGGCGCGGTGGTCGGGCCGCAAGTGCTGGGGCTGGTCGGCGGCGCGGAGGCCAAGCTCGGCATTGCCGAACTGGGCATCACGCTGCTGCTCTTCGTCGTCGGGCTGGAGCTTAATCCGTCGCGCCTGTGGCGGATGAAGCGCGATATCCTGGGGCTGGGGCTGTTGCAGGTGGTCGCCTGCGGGCTGGCGGTGGCGGGCATCATCGCGGCGATCGGCTTTTCGCCCGAAGCGGCGCTGGCGCTGGGCCTGCCGCTGGCGCTTTCGTCCACCGCGCAGGTGCTGCCGCTGCTGCGTTCGTCCGGGCGATTGCGCACGCCGTTTGGCGAACGCGCCTTTGCGATCCTGTTGTTCCAGGATCTCTCGATCATTCCGCTCATCACCATCATCGCCGCGATGAGCCGCAATCCCGAAGATGCCGGCGGCCCGCCCGGCTGGATGCTGACGCTGTGGACGCTGGCCGCGGTGGCCGGGCTGATCGCGGCCGGGCGCTTCCTGATTCGGCCCTTCTTTCGCCTGATCGGCAACATGGGCGAGCGCGAGATGTTCGTCTTCGCCGCGTTGTTCACGGTCATCGCATCGGCCGCGCTGATGGAGATGCTGGGGCTGTCCACCGCGCTGGGCGCGTTCGTGGCCGGTGTGATGCTGGCCGATTCGCCCTATCGGCACGAACTGGAAGCCGATGTGGAGCCGTTCCGCTCGATCCTGCTTGGCCTGTTCTTCCTGACCGTGGGCATGATGTTGAACCTGCACGCCATTGCCGAGCGGCCGCTGTTCGTGGCCGGCATGGCGCTGGCGTTGATCGCGGTGAAGGCGGGTGTGATCTTTGCCATCGGCATGGCCTTTCGAATGAACTGGCGCAGCGCGCTGGGGCTGGGTGTGCTGCTTAGCCAGGGCGGCGAATTCGGCTTCGTGCTGTTCGCGCAGGCGACCGATGCCTATCTGATCGAACCCGAAGCGGCGAGCCTGTTCGGCGCGATCGTTACGCTGTCGATGGCGACGACGCCGTTCCTGATGGCGGCGACGCGGCGCCTGCGCGAAGCGCCCGTGGATCGGGATGACGATCGCGAAGGGCCGCGCGCCGATGGCGCCAATGCGCTGGTCGTGGGGTATGGCCGCTTCGGGCAGACCGTGGCGCAGATCCTGATCGCCAGCGACATTCCGGTGACGCTGATCGATACCGATATAGAGATGATCGACGTTGCCAGCTCGTTCGGCGCCAAGGTCTATTTCGGCGATGGCACCCGCGTCGATCTTCTGCGCCAGGCGGGGGCGGCGGAGGCCGAACTGATCCTGTTCTGCATGGATGGCGACCAGCTTACCGCCGAGATGGTGGAAGCGGTACACGATGCCTTCCCCGATGCCGCGATCTTCGTGCGCGGCTATGACCGGCGCGCGGTGCTGCGGCTGGAAGGCACGCCGGTGCGCTATGTCGTGCGCGAAGTGCTGGAATCGGCGGTGCGGCTGGCGCGGCTGGCGCTGGAGGAACTGGAAGTCGGCGCCGAGGAGATCGACCGCGCCGAAGACATGTACCGTGCGCGCGACAAGGAACGCTTCCGCAAGCAGATTGAAACAGGCGACATCCGCGCCGCGCGCGATCGCATTCTGACCACGCCCGAACGCCTGGCCCACGATCCGTCGTAACCACTTCCCAGGCGCTGCTATCGATAGCGCGCCAGCGCGTCGTTCACGCGGTCGAGCGCGGCGGCGAGCGGATCGGCCTCGCCCAGCAGGCGGAACGTGCCGTTCAGCGTGAAGAAGCAATGGCCGTGCACCGTGGCCAGCAGCGAACGCGCCAGCGCGGGGGCCTTGGTCCGGTGCGCGGGCGGTATGGCGGCGGCGATTTCGCGCACCACCACTTCGGTGATCGCGGTGACTTTGGCCTGGTAGTATTCGGGTATCGGCTCGCCTTCGGGAAGGCGGAAATCGTATAGCGCCGCCCAGGCGTGGCGATGGCCGATGGCGAAAGAGAAATAGGCGTCGATCGCGGCGGCCAGCCTGTTTTCGCTGGCGCCGTCGAGCCGGCGTTCCAGCGCCGCCAGCCACAAGTCCAGCGTGCGGCCGTTGATGGCGAGGATCAACTGGTCGTATGACCCGAAGACGTTGTAGATCGTGCCGATCGAATAGCCGACGCGCTTGGCTACCTCGCGCGCGGAAAAGCGGGCAAAGCCCACTTCGCCGATCTGGCGGTGCCCTTCGGCCACGATCATTTCGCGCAGCTCGGCCCGGCTGTGATCCGATCTGCGCGCCAACCGTCAGCCTTTCCGCACGAAGGGGTAGCGCAACTGCGCCAGATAGCCGTTCGGCACCTCTTCCGGCACGCCATAGCCGCTCGGCCAGGCGCCTTCGGGCAGGTAATAGGTGCCGAAGATGCGGTCATAGATCGGGAAATGGATGGCGAAGTTCTTGTCCACCCCTTCGGCGTCGATGGCATGGTGCCAGTGGTGGAAGCGCGGCAGCGCCAGCCAGGCGCCCAGCCGGTCGAAATCGCCGCACAAGTTGGCATGAAGCAGCGACGACCAGACATAGACCAGCCCGACATAAGCCTGCATCACCGAAGGCAGGAAGCCCAGCGTCAGCAGCGGCAGCGACGTGACCCCGCGCAGCAGGACGATTTCCACGAAGTGCATCCGGGCGCCGGCCAGCCAGTCCATAGATCGGGCGCTGTGGTGGACGGCGTGGAAGCCCCACAGGAACGGCACGCGGTGGAACAGGCGGTGGAACCAGTATTGCGCCAGGTCGGTCAGCGCCATCGCCAGCACGAACTGCACCAGCCAGGGCAACCCGGAAATCGCCGCGCGCGTGCTGGCCAGCCAGCCGGCACCGGCATTGGCGTTGATATAGCCCGATGGCGCCAGCGTCAGGAAGGTGATGAGCTGCACCATCATCGAACTGACGAGATAGTAGAACAAGTCCTCGCGCCATTCCTGCCGGAACAGGCGCTGGCTGGAATGGCGCGGGAACACCCGTTCGAGCGGGGCGAACATCAGGCCCGTGGCAACCATGTTCACCGCGAAGAAATCAATGCCGAAGAAGATCCCCCAATTGCGCGTTTCATCGCGCTGCACCGCCGATCCGCCCAGGATCGTCGCCGCCAGCGCGATGGCCAGCGCGGTTGCCCCCAATGCCTTGCGCGGGCGCAGCAGCAGGCTGAGCAGCGCCAGCGCATAAGCGGCGATCAGCACGCCATGCACCGCCAGCCGGAATTCTGCCGATGCGCGCACCGGGCCGAGTTCGGGCATCGCCGCCCAGGCCGGCCAGCGCAGCGCCGCCACGAAGCACAGCCCCGCCACCGCCAGGATCAGCGCGAAGAAGCCTGAAAACCAGCCCGTGCCGAACCCGCGCGCCTCGATCGGCGCTTCCAGGTCGCGCGCCAGCCGTTGCAGGAAGTTCCCCTTCATTTCCAAGTTCCCCCGAATATCCCTGCGCCGCTTTTACCGCGCTTCGCGCCAATAGGAAATCGGGCACGCGCCGGCATTAATTGAACGGTGTAAAATAATATATTGAACGACGTTCAATTGTGTGGGATCACAAGCCTCGCCGGCGATTCGCCCGGTGTGCATGGGGGTCCGCCATGGAAAGCGTTGCCAACCGACGTCCGCTCAAATCCCGTGCCACGCCCTGGGCCGCGTGGATCACGCGGCAGGTGCTGCGCACGCCGCTGACGCCGAACGCGGTATCGATGCTGGGGATCGGCTTTGCCGCCGCCGGGGCAGGGGCCTTCCTGCTGGCCGGGGCGGGCAGTCGCTGGTGGTGGCTGGCCGGCGCGGCGGCGGTGCAGTTGCGCCTGCTTGCCAACCTGCTCGATGGGCTGGTCGCGGTGGAAGGCGGGCGGCATTCGCCCACCGGCGCGCTGTGGAACGAATTTCCCGACCGGATCGAGGACAGCCTGCTGCTTGTGGCCGCCGGATATGCCGCCGGTCAGCCGGCACTGGGCTGGATGGCGGCGCTGATGGCCATGGCCACCGCTTATGTCCGCGCGCTGGGCGGCGGGCTGGGGCTGGGGCAGGACTTTTCTGGGCCGCTGGCCAAGCCGCAGCGCATGGCGCTGCTCACCGGTGGCGCAATCGCTGCCCCCGTGCTGCCCGCGCTGCCGGTCATCCCCGCCACGCTGGCGCTGATCGCGGCTGGCGCGGCGCTGACCGCGATGCGCCGGCTGCAGCGACAGGCGAATGCGCTGCGGGAGCAGGGCCGATGATCGCCCGCCTGCTGATCGCGCTCACGCGGTTTCTTGTCGGCGGCCACGCGCGCTGGCAGGGCTGCGCGCCCGCGCCGCGCCAGCGCATCTACTTTGCCAACCACGCCAGCCATCTCGATACGCTGATCCTGTGGGCGGCGCTGCCGGCGGACTTGCGCCGCACGACGCACCCTGTCGCCGCGCGTGACTACTGGGGCGCCGGGCCGATCCGCCGCTTCATCGCGGTGCGCGTTCTGGGGGCGGTGCTGGTCGACCGGCAGGGCGGGCGCGGCGCGCTTGCCCCAATGTGCCAGGCGCTGGCGCGCGGTCATTCGCTGATCCTCTTTCCCGAAGGGACGCGCGGCAGCGATGCGCTGCCCGGGCCTTTCCGCGCCGGCCTGCATCATCTGGCGCGCGCCTGCCCGGATGCCGAACTGGTGCCCGCCTATCTTGCCAACCTCGCCCGCGCCTATCCGCGCGGCGCGATCCTGCCCGCGCCGCTGCACTGCGTGGTCAGCTTCGGCGCTCCGCTTGCCCCGCAGGCCGGTGAAGCGCGCGCCGATTTCCTGGAACGGGCACGCGGCGCGGTCTGCGCGCTGGCGGCGGGAGAAGGGCGATGAACGAACCGATGATCGTGCTGCTGGGCGGCGTCGCGGCGCTGCTGCTGGTGGCTTCGCTGACCGGCATGGTGCTGTCGCGCCGGGTGACGGGCGAGGCGGGTCGCGCCACCGTTGCCAATCTCAACGCGCGCATCCGGGCGTGGTGGGCGATGGTGGCGGTGTTCGGCGTGGCGTTCCTTGTCGGCAAGGGGCTGACGATCGTGCTGTTCGCGCTGACATCGTTCTGGTGCCTGCGCGAATTCCTGTCGCTTACCCCGACCCGGCCAGAGGATCATCGCGCCATCGCGGTTTCCTTCTACGTGTTCATCCCGCTTCAGTACTGGCTGGTCGCCGATGGCTGGCAGACGCTGTTCGCCATCCTGATCCCGGTCTGGGCCTTCCTGCTGCTGCCGGTGCTGGCGGTGCTGAAGGGCGAGACGGAGGACTTCCTGCCGCGCACCGCGCGCATCCAGTGGGCGCTGATGCTGACCGTCTATTGCATCAGCCACGCCCCGGCGCTGCTGTTCCTGACCGGTCCGGGCTTTGCGGGGAAGAACTTCCTGCTGCTGTTCTTCCTCGTCACCGTGGTCCAGCTTTCGGACGTGCTGCAATATGTGTTCGGCAAGCTCTTCGGCCGCCGCCCGGTGGCGCCGCGCGTCAGCCCGGCGAAGACCTGGGAAGGGCTGGTCGGCGGCGGTCTGGGCGCGACGGCGGTGGGTGCGGGGCTGTGGTGGATCACGCCGTTTTCGCCGCTTCAGGCCGCGGCGATGGCGCTGGCGATCGTGGTGTCGGGCTTTTGCGGCGGGCTGGTGCTGTCGGCCGTCAAGCGTTCGCTCGGTGCGAAGGACTGGGGCGCGATGATCGAAGGCCATGGCGGCGCGCTCGATCGCATGGATTCGGTGTGCTTCGCCGCGCCGGTGTTCTTCCACCTCACCAACTATTTCTTCGCAGCCTGACAATGTGCTTAACCGTATCGCGCGCTTTTGCTGGTAGTCCGCAGGGCGCAAACCGGGGGGTCTAAACGTGTCCGCACCTGATATTTCGCTGCTTGCCAAGCGCCGCTTCGGCCCGATGTTCGCCGTGCAGTTCCTGGGCGCGTTCAATGACAACCTCTTGAAGTTCGCGCTGCTGTTCCTGGCCAACTTCGGCATTTTCGCCGGCCAGCCCGACAAGGCGGAACTGCTGGCGGCGATATCGACCGGGCTGTTCATCCTGCCCTATTTCCTGTTCTCCGCGCTGGCCGGGCAACTGGCCGATGCGATCGACAAGGCACGGCTGGTGCGGTGGGTGAAAGCGGCCGAAATCGGCATCATGGCGCTGGCGCTGGCCGGTTTCTGGGCGCAATCGCTGCCCGTGCTGCTGACCTGCCTGTTCCTGATGGGCCTGCATTCCACGCTGTTCGGCCCGGTGAAATATTCGATCCTGCCGCAGCACTTGCGCGAACACGAGATCATGGGCGGCACCGGCCTGATCGAGGGCGGCACGTTCCTGGCGATCCTGGGCGGGCAGTTGCTGGCCGGCGTCATCCCGGCCTGGGAAGCGGGCGTGGCGGCGCTGGCGCTGGCGGCGCTGGGTTTCGCGGCCAGCCTGGCCGTGCCCGCCGCCCCGCCGATCCGCGATCATCACCATGTCGATTGGAACGTGCTGCGCGGCACCGCAGAGATCCTGCGCACCGCGCGCCATGGGCGCGGCGTGTGGCTTTCGATCCTGGGGATAAGCTGGTTCTTCGCGGCGGGCGCGGTGCTGGTGTCCGAATTCGCACCGCTGGTTTCGGGCACGCTTTCGGCCCGGCAGGAAGTGGTGACGCTGTTCCTGGTGACTTTCTCGGTCACCATCGCCATCGGCTCGCTGGCGGTGAACAAGCTGCTGGGCGGCACGGTTTCGGCGAAATACGTGCCCGCATCGGCGCTGGGACTGGCGCTGGGCATGATCGATTTGGGGCTGTCTACGCGCGGTTTTTCGGTGCGCAGCGCCGGGGCATCGGTGGAGCAGTTCCTGGCAACGCCGGGTGCGATCCGCATCCTGGCGGACCTGGTGGTGATCGCCTTTTCCGGCGGCATGTTCATCGTGCCGCTGTATGCGATCCTCCAGATTGCCAGCCCGCCCGAGGAACGATCGCGCATCATCGCGGCCAACAATATCGTCAACGCCGGGGTCACGGTGCTGGTGGTGCTGGTGGTCAGCGCGCTGCTGGGGGCGGGCGGCGATGTGCCCGGCGCGATCGGCGCGCTGGGCTTCGCGACGCTGGTGGTGGCGCTGGTCAGCGTGTGGCTGCTGCCCGAAACGCTGTTCAAATCGACGATCCGCTTCGTGTTGCGGCTGCTGTACAGAGTGGAACTGAACGGCACACAGAACATGCCTAGGGCCGGAGAGGGCGCTGTAGTGGTGGTCAACCACGTTTCATTCCTCGATGGTCTGCTGCTGGGCGCGTTCCTGCCGGGCAAGCCGACGTTCGCGATCAACACCCACGTCGCGAAGGCGTGGTGGGTGAAGCCGTTCCTCAAGCTGTTCGATGCCTTCCCCGTCGATCCCACCAACCCGATGGCGGCCAAGGCGATGGTGCGCGCGGTGCGCGAGGGGCGCACGCTGGTGATCTTTCCCGAAGGCCGCATCACGGTGACGGGGGCGCTGATGAAGGTGTTCGACGGGCCGGGCATGGTGGCGGACAAGGCCGATGCGCCGATCGTGCCTGTGCGGCTTGATGGTCCGCAGTATACGCCGATGTCGCGCATGAAGGGCAAGGTGCGCCAGCGCTGGTTCCCCAAGGTCACGCTGACCGTGCTGCCGCCGCGCCGCTTCGCGATCGAGGGCGAGATGAGCGCGCGGGCGCGCCGCGCCATCGCCGGGCGGCGCTTGTACGACGAGATGAGCGCGATGATCTTCGATACCTCGCGCACCGACAGCACGCTGTTTTCGGCGCTGTGCGATGCGCGGGCGTTGCACGGCGGCAAGGCCCCGCTGGTCGAGGATGTCCGGCGCGAGCCGCTGGGCTATGACCGGCTGCTGATCGGCGCGGACCTTCTGGGCGCGCGGCTGGCGGCGGGCACCCGGCCGGGCGAGGCGGTGGGGCTGCTGCTGCCCAACGTGACCGGCGTGGTGGTGGCGTTCTTCGCGCTGCAATCGCGCGGGCGCGTGCCGGCGATGCTGAACTTCACGGTGGGGCTGGCCAACTTGCGCTCCGCCTGCGCGACCGCGCAGATCGCCACGATCGTGACCGCGCGCGCCTTCGTCGACCAGGCGAAGCTGGGCGAAACCATCGCGGCGCTGGAAGCCGACGGGCGGCGCGTGCTTTACCTGGAAGACATCGCCGCGACGATCGGCGCGGGCGCAAAGCTGTGGGCCGCGCTGACCCGGCCGCGCATCGCCGCGCGCCACCGCGCCTTGCGGATTTCGCCCGATGCGCCGGCGGTGATCCTGTTCACCAGCGGATCGGAAGGCGTGCCCAAGGGCGTGGTGCTGACGCACCGCAACCTTTTGTCTAACTGCGCGCAGCTTGCGGCGCGGATCGATTTCAATTCGTCCGACGTGGTGCTGAACGCGCTGCCGGTGTTCCATTCGTTCGGGCTGACGGGGGGCACGCTGCTGCCGCTGCTGAACGGCATCCGCACGGTGTTCTATCCCAGCCCGCTGCATTACCGCATCGTGCCCGCGCTGGCCTATGACGCCAACGCCACGATCCTGTTCGGCACCGACACGTTCCTTTCGGGCTATGCCCGCATGGCGCACAGCTATGACTTCTATTCGCTGCGCTATATCTTCGCGGGGGCGGAGCGCGTGCGCGATGAAACGCGGCGGACCTTTGCCGAAAAGTTCGGCCTGCGCATCCTGGAAGGCTATGGCGCGACCGAGGCCGCGCCGGTGATCGCGGTGAACACGCCGATGCATTACCAGGCGGGCACCGTGGGCCGCCTGCTTCCCGCGATCGAAGCGCGGCTGGAAGCGGTGCCCGGCATCGCGGAAGGCGGCCGGCTTTACATTCGCGGGCCGAACGTCATGGCCGGATACTTCCTGGCCAGCGATCCCGGCGTGCTGCACCCGCCCGAGGACGGCTGGCACGATACCGGCGACATCGTGACCATCGACGACGCGGGCTTCGTCACCATTCGCGGCCGGGCCAAGCGCTTTGCCAAGATCGGCGGCGAGATGGTGTCGCTGCCGGCGGTGGAAGGCTATGCCGCCGCGCTGTGGCCGGCGGCGGAACACGCCGTCGTTACCCGGCCCGATGCGAAGAAGGGCGAACAACTGGTACTGTTCACCACCGCGCCCGATGCCAGCGCCCGGGCCTTGCAGGAATGGGCGCGCGGACACGGCGTGACCGAACTGATGATCCCGCGCGATATCCGCCCGCTGGCCGCGCTGCCCGTGCTGGGTACGGGCAAGATCGACTATGTCACGCTATCGACAATGGCGGCCGATCCGGCCTAGAAAATCAGCGCTCTCGCTGGGCAGGCGCGCCCGCATGCCGGCTTTCCCCGCCCTGTTCGCCGTTCTTCCGATGGGTGCCGATCCGTGATGTCCGCTGCCGTAACCGAAGACATGGTCCGCGTGCCGGGCGGCGCATTCCTGATGGGGTGCGAGACGTTCTATCCCGAAGAAGCGCCGGTGCGCCAGGTGCGCGTCGATCCGTTCTGGATCGATGCCGTGCCGGTGACCAATCAGCACTTCGCGCGCTTCGTGGCCGAAACCGGGCACGTCACGCTGGCCGAGATCGCGCCCGATCCGAAGGACTATCCCGGCATCCGCCCCGAACTGATCGCCCCGGGATCGCTGGTGTTCGAGCCTTCGGCGGGGCCGGTGGACCTGTCAGGCCTGAGCTGGTGGGATTTCCGCCTGGGCGCGAACTGGCGCCAGCCGCTTGGCCCGGCCAGCACGATCGCGGGGATGGAGGATCACCCCGTGGTCCACATCGCCCATGCCGATGCCGAGGCGTATGCGCGCTGGGCCGGCAAGGCGCTGCCCAGCGAGGCCGAATGGGAATTCGCCGCGCGCGGCGGGCTGGACGGGGCGGACTATGCCTGGGGCGATGAACTGGCGCCCGAAGGCCGCATGCTGGCCAATTACTGGCAAGGGCCGTTCCCCCACGGCAACACGCTGGAGGATGGCTGGCTGCGGACCTCGCCGGTGCGCAGCTATCCGGCCAATGGCTATGGCCTGTTCGATATGATCGCCAATGTCTGGGAATGGACCGATGACTGGTTTTCCCAGCCCAGGGTGGAGCGAAAGCGGGGCGGATCGTGCTGCATCCCGGCCAATCCGCGCGGCGGATCGCGCGGCGGCAGCATCGTGCGCAAGGATGCCAGCCGCATCCCGCGCAAGGTGCTGAAAGGCGGATCGCACTTGTGCGCGGCCAGCTATTGCCAGCGCTATCGCCCGGCGGCGCGCTATGCCCAGCCGATCGACACGACGACCTGCCACGTGGGCTTTCGCTGCGTGGTGCGCGGCTGATCGGCCGGTATAAATCGCGGAAAATTTTGCGCGGCCGACTGGGGCAGCTATTACCGGCACGATCCCTGGGGCTGCGCCGGCGTGATCGCGCTGTTCGATGCGCTGGTGCGCCACGCCCAGGCCGATCCTGACAGGCTGGCCATCGATCCCTTGGTCGGCATTACCGTCGCTTATGATGAGGCCGGGCTGGTCGATGCGATTGCGGCGGGAGGGTTTGCGCCGGACGGAATTTCGGTGCATGCGGCACCGGTTACGCGGTCGGTGAAAGGCCTGCTGGCGCTTGCCCGTCGTTAGGCGGCAGGCCGCCGGCACGCCCCAGCCGGGATCGCGCCACCGGGGTATCTTGATGGACGCACCACAGGCGGGGCCTGCGGCCGGGGGGCTGGCAGGCCGGTTCGAACTTCACCGGGCCGAACTGCTGCGCTTTCTGGGGGCGCGCTGCGGCAATCCGGCGGAAGCGGAGGATCTCTTGCAGGAACTGTGGATCAAGGCGTCGGGGCAGCCCGGTGGCCCGATCGCCAATGGCCGCGCCTATCTGTTCCGCATGGCGAACAACCTGGTGCTGGATCAGGCGCGGGCGCGCCAGCGCGCGATGCAGCGCGATCGGGCCTGGCTGGAAACCGAAGGCCACGGCACCGAAGGCGAAGGCGCGGCGGTGGAAGACCGGCCCGATCCGGCGCCGCGCGCGGACGAAGAGATCGCTCGCCGGCAGGAAGCCCGCCTGCTTGAACAGGCGATCGCCGCACTGCCGCCGGGCGCGCAGCGCGCGTTGCGGCTGCACCGGCTGGAAGGCTATGGCCAGGCCGAAGTCGCGCAGATCATGGGGATCAGCCGCAGCGGCGTGGAAAAGCATATCGCCGTGGCGATGCGGCATTTGCGAAATTCGCTGGCCGACTGCGGATGGTTCGCAGCAGCGGCGTCTGAGGACGGGGCGGGCGCTCGCGGCGATGGGCCGCGACGGGATGAACGATCATGAACGGGGACGAAAACGCAATCCTGGTCGAAGCGGCAGCCTGGCATGCCGCCAGTGGCCGTGACGATATGGACTGGGACGGCTTCACCGCCTGGCTTGAAGCGAACCCGCGCCATCGCACCGCCTATGACGAAGTGGCGCTGACCGACGCCGTGCTGGAAGAGCATCGCGAACCGCTGCGCCTTGCCGCCGAAGCGGCCGACGCGCCCGCGCCGCGCGATGAACCCGCGCCCCTGCGCCCGATCGAAGCCGCCAACGATGGCGAAGCGGCGCCAGCCACCGTCTTTTCCGGCTGGAAGCGCTGGGCTGGCGGCGCCATCGCCGCGTCGCTGGTGGCCGTGCTGGCCGTGCCGCAACTGTTCCAGCCGGCGCCGGTGGTCTATGAAACGCACGACACGGCGCAGGCCGTCGCCCTGACCGACGGTTCCACCGTGATGCTGGCGCCGCACAGCCGGCTGACCGTGGCAGGCCGCGCCCAGGATCGCATGGCGCTGGCCGGCGGCGCGTGGTTCGATATCCGCCACGATCCCGCCCGCCCGCTGGCGATCACCGCCGGCGGGGTGGAGATCAGCGACATCGGCACCAAGTTCGACGTGCAGACCGGCGATGCGGGCGTGCGCGTGAAGGTGGCCGATGGCGAAGTGAAGGTCAGCGCCGATGCGCTGGCCGGGCCGATCCGCCTGTCGCGCGGGCGCAGCCTGCTGTTCGATGGCGCCGATGGCACCGCGCTGGTCACCAGCGTGACCGCCGACAGCATCGGCGAATGGCGCAGCGGCCGGCTGAGTTACGTGTCGATGCCATTGGCGCTGGTCGCGGCTGATCTGTCCCGCTATGCGGGGGTCAAGGTCACAATGGCGGACGAACTGCGCGGCCGGCAGTTCTCGGGAACTCTGGTCATCGGCGATGGTGAAGCGGCGTTGCGTGATCTTTCCCAGGTCCTGGGCCTGGCGCTCGATCGCGATTCTGGCGGTTATCGCCTCAGGCAGCGCTAGGGCCGGGGACGCCCCCGTCCGGTCCATCGATATCGCGGCGTCATCGCTGCCCACGGCCATTGCCGAACTGTCACGCGAAGCGGGCGTTTCGATCGGGGCGGAAGGCGCCTTGCCCGCGCTGCGCACGCCGCATGTGCAAGGCCGGATGTCGGTTGCCCAGGCATTGGCGCGGCTGCTGGCCGATTCGGGCTATCGCGCGCGGCAGGTCGGCGCCAATGCCTGGCGGATAGAACGCGCGCCGGTGCGCCCGCCAGTCGGCATGGAGCCGCCCGCCATCGCGGACCAGCCGCCGCCCACGGTGTTCGATCCGGTGCCGATCATCGTCACCGCCAGCAAGCGCGAGGCGGACCTGGCCGCGCTGGCGATGGCGGTTGCGGTGGTCCGCTTTGGCAACCGCGCCCGCCCGCTCGCGCCCGTGGCCGGCACCACGCGGCTGGCCGGCGACATAGAAGGGCTGGCGCTGACCGGCTTTGGCCCCGGCCGCAACCGCATGTTCCTGCGCGGCATTTCCGACAGCCCGCTGAACGGCGAGGCGCAGTCCACCGTTGCGGTCATGCTCGATGACGCGCGGTTGACCTATTCCGCTCCCGATCCCGACTTGCGGCTGGTCGATGTGGAGCGGGTGGAAGTGCTCAAGGGGCCGCAGGGCACGCTTTACGGCAGCGGCGCGCTGGGCGGCATCTATCATATCGTCACGCATCGCGCCGTGCTGGATGAAACCACGCTGGCCGCATCGCTGGGGGCGGAAGCGGTCATGCATGGCGGCGCCGGCCACACCGCGTCGGCCATCGCCAACCTGCCGGTGGTGGCCGGGCGCGTGGGGCTGCGGCTGGTGGGATACAGCGCGCACGAAGCGGGCTGGGTGGATACCGGCACCCGCGCCAACACCAATGCCGGCCGCGTGCTGGGCGGCCGCGTCGGGTTGGGGCTGGATGCCGGCGCTGGCTGGCGGCTGGACCTGACCGGCATGGCGCAGGCGCTGAATTCGCGCGACAGCCAATATGTCTATGCGCCCGATGCGCGCGCCCGCCCGGCGCAACTGGCGGAACCGCATGACAACGACCTGCGCCATGTCTCGGCGCGGCTGGGGCGCGAGCGCGGCGGGATCGACATCGTGCTGAGCAGCGCCATGACCTGGCACGAAGTAAGCGACCGGCTGGACGCCAGCCTGGGCGCGGACCAGTTCGGGCTGGCCGATCCCCGCCAGTTGGACGATGCGCGCACCTATCGCGTGTGGGACAGCGAAGCGCGGCTGAGCGGCGCGATCGGGAGGATCGACTGGCTGTTTGGCCTTTCGCACGTCGAAGCGCGCCAGCACGGCAAGCGCACGCTTTCGGGCGATAGCGCGGCGGCGCGGCTGGTGATCGACGACGATCGCCGCGACACGATCGACAATGCGGCCTTTGGCGATGTCACCGTGCCGCTGGCGGATCGCTTGCGTCTGAGCCTGGGGGGGCGATTGTTCCGCAGCAACGTGGAAGAACGCCGGCTGCTTGCGACCGGGCCGGTGGCGCGCGAACGGCGGCGCAGCGGGCTGACGCCGGGCGCGGCGCTATCGTGGACGCCGCGCGCGGGCCGCATGGTCGATCTGCGCTATGGCTCCGCCTTTCGGCTGGGCGGGGTGGACATCACCGCCAACGGCGCGCTCGAAGCGCTGCGCAGCGATGAACTGGAAACGGTGGAGGGCGGCTGGCGCGAACAGCTTTCGGGCGGCGGGCAGGCCGATCTGGGGGTGTTTTTTTCGCGCTGGAAGAACCTGCAATCCGATGTGCTTTCGTCCGACAGCCTGATCGAGACAGAGAACGCCGGTGATGCCCGCATCCTCGGGCTTGAAGCATCGCTGGACAAGCCGCTGGCCGGGGGCTGGCGGGTTCAGGCCGGCGCGGCCTGGATGCAGGCGCGGCTGGTGCGCAGCGCGCTGGGCCATGAACTGCACGATCGGCGCCTGCCGGTGGTTCCAGATTATAGCGTGCGCGGCGCGGTGCAGCGCGATTTCAGTATTGGCCGGATCGATGCCGCGCTGCGGTTGCAGGCGCGCTATCTGGGGCCGGCGCGGCTCAGCTTCGATCCGGTGCTCGACCGGCCAATGGGCAAGCTGCTGGAAACGCGGCTGGAAGGCCACGCCGATCTGGGCCGCTTCACGCTGACGCTGGCCATCGACAATCTGTTCGACAGCCATGGCGACAGCTTCGCTTTCGGCAATATCCTGCGCTTCCCCACGATGCGCCAGTTCACCCCGCAGCGCCCGCGCGCGATCTCGCTGGCGGTCGCGCGCGGGTTCTGAGCGCGCGCTACACGCGGTACAGTGCCAGGAACAGGATCGATGCCGCCGATGCGGCGAACAGCGGCAGCGATGCGGCAAAGCCACGCCGCCAGCCGGCGATGCCGATCGTGATCCCGCCCTTGATCAGCGTGTTGGCGATCACCGGGATCGCCAGCGTCACCCCCGCCGTGCCGGCGGCGATGGTGCCCGGCGGCAATCCCGCCAGCGTGAGCACTGCCGCATCGACATCCATCAGCCCGGTCAGCCCCAGCACCACGGCCATGCCCCGGTCGCCGAATTCGGCCAGCGCCCACCGTGCCGCCACCGACAGCACCGCGACCACGCCGGCCAGCAGCAGGGCCGGCGCGAAATCGAACGGATTGCCGATGCGCACCGCCGGGGTTTCGGATGTGTCCTCGCCGCGCCGCCAGGCCAGCCCGGCCCAGACCGCGGCGACCACGGTGGCCGGCGCCATGGCCAGCGCCAGCATCGGCAGCGCGGCGGGAACCAGCACCGCCGTCAGCACCTGCACGCGCACGAACATGACGATGGAAGCCAGCGCGATGCCCGCCGTCAGCGGGCGCATGGCTTCGGGTTCCACGCGCATGCGCCGGGCGAAATCGGCGGTGACGGCGGTGGAGGACACCAGCGCTCCGGTCAGCGCCACCACCATGGTGCCGCGATTGGCACCGAACTTGCGCGCCGCGACATAGCCGGCCAGCGACAGCCCGGTAACGAGCACGACGACCATCCAGATGCGGCGCGGGTTCCAGGCATCGAACGGGCCAAGCCCCTGGTCGGGCAGCAGGGGCAGCACCACCAGCGCGATCAGCGCGAAGCGGGCCACCGCGTCGATTTCCCGCTGTTCCAGCCCTTTCAGCAGCGCGTGCATCGTCTGGCGCGCGCTGAGCAGCGCATAGACCGTGGCCGCCGCCGCCAACCCGCGCACCGGATCGACACGCTCTGCAATGAAGCCGATGCCGAAGGTCAGGATCGCGGCCACGGTGGTGGTGGAAGACAGCGCGGTGGAGCTGGCCGAACGCAGGTAGCCTGCAACCAGTGTTCCGGCGATGCCCAGCGCCAGCGCGGCGGCGACCCAGTCGGGCATCAGCCCGGCGATGCCGCCGCTCAGCCCGATCAGCCCGAACGTGCGAAAGCCCGCCACGCGATGGCCTTCGGGCAGCATGCGCTGGTTCCAGCCGCGCTCCAGCCCGACCAGCAGCCCCGCCGCCAGCGCGGCGAACAGCCCGACAAACGGCGTAAGGGCGGCGGCGATGGTCATTGCGTGTTGTTATCCAGCCAAAGCGACCCGAACGGACCGGGGTGAAATCCCTCGATATGCGCGGTCGAGTATGGCGTAACCGACGCCCGGTTCAAAATGTCCCGTCACCCTGAACGCGTTTCAGGGCCGATCAGGCCTGCGAGCGGGCGGATACCATCCTCAGCACGGCTTCGACGAGCGATCGTTCGCGCAGCGGCTTTTCGAACACCGCGCCATAGCCGGCGGCGGTGGCGCGCGCCACGATGTCGGGCGAGCGGAAGCCCGAGACGAGCACGGCCGGGCCGTTCCAGCCGCGCGCGCGCAACGCATCGAGCAGCGCGATCCCGTCCAGCCCCTGCATGCGATAGTCGGCCACCACGCAGGCCGGGTCTTCGGCGCGGGCATCGGCCAGCAGCGCCTCGCCGGAACCATAGGCGCGCACATCGAAGCCCTGCCCGTGGAAAAGCAGTTGCATCGACCGGCGCACGCCGGGGTTATCCTCGACGATGAGAAGCCTCGGGCGCCTGTCACGCTCGAGAGCCGCGTCAGCATCCATTCCTTGATCCTTTTCAGCCGGCAATTCGTGCCAGCCGAAAGCGGATCGGTCGCTACGTAATGGTCCTTATCCGTCGCCCGCCGCGTCGTCGCCCAGCCCGGCGGCGAAGGCGATGCGCAGCGCGTCGGACAGGCTGCGCACGCCCAGCTTGGTCATCAGGTTGGCGCGGTGCACTTCCACCGTGCGCGGCGAGATGCCAAGGTCATAGGCGATGGTCTTGTTCGGCAGGCCCTGCGCCAGCCCGCGCAGCACGTCGCGTTCGCGCGGGGTCAGCGCGGCCAGGATCACTTCGGCTTCCGCCGCGCGCGCCGATGCGTCGCCGGCGGCGGCGATGCGGCTGAAGGCTTCCTCGATCGCGCCGATCAGCGCCGCCTTTTCGAACGGCTTTTCCAGGAAATCGACCGCGCCGGCCTTCATCGCGCGCACCGCGATCGATACGTCGCCGTGCCCGGTCATGATCACGATCGGCATGGCGATGCCGCGTTCGGCCAGTTGGCGCTGCACTTCCAGCCCGTCGATCTCGGGCATGCGGATGTCGAGCAGGATGCAGCCGTGTTCGGCGTTGCGCGCGTCCTTCAGGAAATCGGCGCCCGAAGCCCAGGTTTCCACCGCATAGCCAGATGTCTTGAGCATGAAGCCGGCCGAACGGCGGATCGCGTCCTCGTCGTCGATGATGTGGATCAGCTTGCGTTCGGTCATGCCGGTTCCTCCGCCTGCGTGCGCACCAGGGTGAAGTGGAATTCCGTTCCGCCTCCTGCCCGCGGTTCCATCCAGATCTTCCCTCCGTTTGCTTCCACGATCGTGCGGCAGATCGACAGCCCCAGCCCCATGCCGTCCGCCTTGGTGCTGACGAAGGCGGTGAACAACTGGTCCGCCATGTCCGGCGCCACGCCCGGCCCGCTATCCGCCACGATAACACGCACGAAGCCGGGGTTGTCGAGCCGGCTGGTGATGGTCAGCCGGCGTTCGTCGGCGTGGCTCATCGCTTCCACCGCGTTGCGGATCAGGTTGATCAGCACTTGCTGGATCTGCACTTTATCGACCAGCACCGGCGAGGCATAGGGATCAAGGTCGAACACCGCCTCCACGCCCTTTTCGCGCGCACCCAGAAGGCCCAGCACGGCTGCCTCGTTGATCAGCGTGGGCAGTTTCTCGATCGTCTTTTCCACTTCGCCGCGCGCCACGAAATCGCGCAGCCGGCGCACGATGTGCCCGGCGCGCAAGGCTTCGCGGGCGGTATCGTCCAGCGCCTCGCGGATCATCGGCAGGTCATCGGGCACGGGCTGGGCCAGAAGGTCGCGGATCGCCTCGGCATAGTTGGCGATGGCGGTGATCGGCTGGTTCAGTTCGTGCGCAAGCGTGGAGGCCATCGTGCCCATGGCGCTGACGCGCGAGACGTGGATCAGTTCGGACTGCAGCGTTTCGAGCCGTTCCTCGGTCTTGCGGCGTTCGGTCAGGTCGCGCACGAAGCCGGTGAACAGGCGCTGCGTGCCGCCGCTGGTTTCGCCCACCGCCAGTTCCATCGGAAAGGTGGTGCCATCCTTGCGCTGGCCGAACACGACGCGGCCCGTGCCGATGATGCGCTTTTCGCCGGTCTGGAGATAGCGCAGGATATAGCCGTCGTGCCGCTCGCTGTCGGGCGAGGGCATCAGGATATTGACGTTGCGCCCGCTGACGTCCGCCTCGCGATAGCCGAACAGCGTTTCGGCCGCCGCGCTGAACGACAGGATCACGCCGGCCTCGTCGATCACCACCATGGCATCCGGGATGGTCGAAAGGATCGAGCTGAGGTGGCTTTCGCGCATGCGCAGCGCATCTTCGGCGGCGCGGCGCTCGGTAATGTCGGACACCACCTTGGCGAAGCCGCGCAGCCGGCCCTGGTCGTCGTGCAGCGCGGTGATCGAGATCGCCGCGAGGAATTCGGTGCCGTCCTTGCGCAGCCGCCAGTCTTCTTCTTCGAACCGCCCCTCGCGCGCGGCGCGGGCAAGATCGGCTTCGGGCTTGCCCAGCGCCACCGCATCGGCCGGATAGAACAGCGAGACGTGCCGGCCGATGGCCTCGGCCTCGGTCCAGCCCTTCAGGCGTTCGGCCCCGGCGTTCCAGATGGTGACGTGGCCGGTGGCATCGATCAGGTAGATCGCATGGCCTTCGGCGCCGTCGATCAGCAGGTTAAGCTCCTCGGCGGCGACCATCGCCTCGCGCCCGCGCTGTTCGGCCAGCAGGTCGCTTTCGGTGGCCTGGCGGTGCAGCCGGGTCAGCGCGCCGGCCAGCGTGATCGTGCCCAGCGCGGTCAACACGAAGATCACCCCTTCCACGCCGTCCGCCGCGCCGAACCCGTCCATGCCCGAAAACCACAGACCCAGCGCCAGCGACAGCGCCGTGGCCAGCGTCGCCGCGCCCAGTCCGCACCACAGCGCGCTGACCAGGATGGCCAGGATGAACGGCAGGAACGGCGCGTGGCCCTGGAGCCAGCGTTCCAGCAGCAGGCGCAGCACGCCGATGAACGCGACCGCGAACAGCGCCGTGCCATAGCGCGCCAGCGCCGGGCGCTGCCAGGCTGGCGTCCTGGGCAGGGTTGGCGGCGGCGCGCTCAAGGGCGGATGTCGTGCGGACGTGTCATGCGTGCGGCGCGATCATAGCGGTTCGTTCGGCGCAGGGAAATGCCGCGCCTGCATGTTCCCGCTTTCGCACGGACGTGTTAGCTGTTCCGCCCACGCAAGCAAACCGTCAGGTCCGCCAATGCAGACCGTTCCGCCTCCCACCGATCAATTCTGGCGGCAACCGCAGGCCGATGTGCTGGCGGCGCTGGCCGCGACGGCCGAAGGGCTTTCGGGCGCAGAGGCCGCGCGGCGGCTGGCGGCCAAGGGCGCGAACGAGATCGCCGGGGCTGGCAAGCGGCATCTGGTGGCCGACCTGCTGCGCCGCCTGGCCAATCCGCTGGTGGCGATCCTGCTGGTCGCCTCGGCCATCGCCGGGGCGACGGGGGATATTGTCAGCTTCGTCATCATCGTGGCGATCGTGCTGCTCTCCACCCTGCTCGACATGGTGCAGGAACGCCGCGCCGAAGCCACTGCCGAAGCGCTCAAGCGATCGATCGCGCTCAGCGCCGACGTGCTGCGCGACGGCAAGGTGGCCAGCGTGCCTGTGCGCGAACTGGTGCCCGGCGATGTCGTTCGCCTTTCCGCTGGCGATCTGGTGCCGGCGGACGGGCTGGTGCTGGCGGCCAACGCCGCGCAAGTGAACCAGGCGGTGCTGACGGGCGAGCCATATCCGGTCGAAAAGCGTCCGCAGGGCGAAACCGCCATCTCGGCCGGCGAGGGGGCCAGCGACGGCGAAGGCGAAGGCGAAGGCGAAGGGGAGGCGGACAACCTGCTGCTTCACGGCAGTTCGATGGTTGGCGGCACCGCCACCATGCTGGTGGTGGAAACCGGCGCGCGCACGCGCTTCGGCCGCATCGCCAGCGCACTGGCGGACGAGCAGCCGCCCACCGCGTTCGAGCGCGGGCTGCACAAGCTGGGCATCCTGATCGTGCGGCTGACGGTGTTCCTGGTGCTGTTCGTGCTGCTGGCGCACCTCGCGCTGGGGCGGCCGCCGCTCGAATCGTTCCTGTTCGCGATGGCGCTGGCGGTGGGGCTGACGCCGGAACTGCTGCCGATGATCGTCACCGTGGCGCTGGCGCGCGGCGCGCAGCGCATGGCGCAAGGGCAAGTGGTGGTGAAGCGGCTTTCCGCGATCCACGATCTGGGCCAGATGGACGTGCTGTGCACCGACAAGACCGGCACGCTGACCGAAGCGCGCATCGCGATGACCGGGCATCCCGGCATCGATGGCGACGATTGGGACCGCGTGGCCGATCTTGCCGCGATCAACGCGCGCTTCGAAACCGGCCTGAAAAGCCCGCTCGACGAAGCGCTGTTGAGCCATGCCGCCGGCCCGGTGCTGGACGGCTGGACCAAGCTGGACGAACGGCCCTTCGATTTCGAGCGTCGGCGCGTTTCGGTGCTGGCCGAACGGGGCGGCACGCGGATCGAGATCGTGAAAGGCGCGCCCGAGACGATCCTGGCCTTGTGCGACCGCGCCGAGCAGCGCGACGGCACGCTGGTGCCGCTCGACGATGCGCTGCGTGCGCAGGTCATGGCGCTGCATACCGCGCGCGCCGAAGAAGGGCTGCGCATGCTGGGCGTGGCCTGGAAGGATGCGGCGGGCCGCGCGCGGATAGAGACGGATGACGATGCCGGATTGGTGTTCGCGGGGCTGTGCGTGTTCGTCGATCCGCCCAAGCAGAGCGCGGCCGGTGCGGCGGCGCGGCTGGCGGGGCAGGGCGTTCGGATCAAGGTGATCTCGGGCGATGCGGCGGTCGTCGTGCAGCACCTCGTCACCCAGCTTGGCCTTGCCGTCGCGGGCGTGCTGACCGGCGACGAGATCGCGCAGCTCGATGATCTGACGCTGGCCGCGCGCGTGGAGGACGTGGACCTGTTCGCCCGCGTCACGCCCGACCAGAAGCTGCGCATCGTGCGCGCGTTGCAGGCGCGCGGGCACACCGTGGGTTTCATGGGCGATGGCATCAACGATGCGCCCGCGATCCGTGCCGCCGATGTCGGGCTGTCGGTCGATACCGCCACCGATGTCGCGCGGGAGGCGGCGGACATGATCCTGCTGGCGTCCGATCTCAACGTGCTGGCCGATGGCGTGGGCGAAGGGCGGCGGACTTATGCCAACATCATGAAATATATCCGCATGGGCACCAGTTCCAACTTCGGCAACATGCTGACGATGGCGCTCGCGTCGCTGGTGCTGCCGTTCCTGCCGCTGACGGCGGTGCAGGTGCTGCTGAACAACATGCTTTACGACCTGGCGCAGATGGGCATCCCGTTCGACCGCGCCGACGCGCGCGATCTGGCCGCGCCGCGCGGCTGGGACATGTCGGGGCTGGTGCGCTTCACGCTGATCATGGGGCCGCTGTCGTCGGTGTTCGATATCGCCACGATCGCGATGCTGATCCAGGTGTTCCACGTCGATGTGGAAACATTCCGCGCCGCCTGGTTCATCGAATCGATGGCCACGCAGATCCTGGTCGTCTTCGTGATCCGCACCGCCGGGCGGCTGTGGGGCGATCGGCCGCATCCGGTGCTGGTCGCCACCACGCTGATCGGCCTTGCCGTGGCGCTGATGCTGCCGTTCCTGCCGCTTGCCCATCTGCTGGGCTTTGCCGCGCCGGGCTGGCGCGTCATGGCGGCGATCGCGGCGCTGGTGGCGCTTTATCTGGTGGCGTCGGAACTGCTCAAGCGCACCGCCATCCCCGAACGCTGGCGGAACTGATCACCCCCAGCGCGCCTTGCCGCCGCATCGCCAGCCGCGAGTGAAAGCCGGGTTGGGGGCGGTCGCCCGTGTCAGGTGTCGCTCTTGCAGGCGGCCTGGAACAGCGATTCGCGCAGCTTGCGCAATTCGGCCAGTTCGATGCCAGCAAGATCGGCCAGGCCGACGATCTCGTCCTCGCCATAGCACCGGGCGAGCGCGATGGTTTCGGACTTGATCCGCTTGTCGAGCCGCAGCGAATAGAACGTGCGCACTTTCGGGCGCGAATAGTCCGCCGCGTCCTCGTCGATCACCATCGCCAGCCGTTCGGACCGCAGCCGCACGAAAGAGCCGA
This sequence comes from Novosphingobium sp., assembly GCA_020848655.1. GTDB lineage: Bacteria > Pseudomonadota > Alphaproteobacteria > Sphingomonadales > Sphingomonadaceae > Novosphingobium. The sequence continues at coordinate 2,983 of JADLHU010000145.1, read as the reverse complement.
TCGGATAGACGCCCATCGCATCGATGAAGCGCTGGAGAATCTCCTGATCGAAGCGGCCGGCGTCCTCGCCCATGTGGCGCAGCGCCCAGGCCGGATCGCTGCCGCGCTGGTCGATGCCATCGGCCACGAGTTCGTCATAGGCGTCGCAGATCGCGGCCATGCGGGCCAGCAGGCTGATCTCTTCGCCACACAGGCCGGCGGGATAGCCGGCGCCGTCGATCCGTTCGTGATGTTCTCGGCAGGCGCGCAGCACTTCGTCGGGAATGTCGCCGGCCGCTTCGAGGAAATCGTGCCCCAGTTGCACGTGCTGGCGCAGGATCGCGGGGTCGACCCGCCGGAAATCGCCGCCCATCTGCGACAGGTCCACCGGCAGCAGGCCGGCGCCGACATCCATCAGCAGTCCGACCAGCCCGGCTTCGCGAATTTGCTGTGGCCCAAGTTTCATCTGGCGGCCCAGCGAAACCATCAGCGCGCTGACCGCCAGCGCGTGGCGAAAGGTATATTCGTTCTCGTTGCGACAGCGCATCAGGCCATTGAAGGCGTGGGGGTTGCGCTGGATCGAGGCGAAGATGTCTTCCACCACCGGTTCGACCTGGCTGGAATCGAACGTCTTGCCAAGTCGCGCCTCCAGGAACACCCGGGAGATCATCTTGCGCGAATTGCGCTCTACCTGGCGGGCATTGCCGAATTCGCGCGCCATGCCGAGCGGTGCGGTGGAGCGCAGGCCGGTGGGCGATGCGCCCGACGCGGCCAGGCCCGGCGCCGGGCGCGAGTCCCGCGCGATGCGCGCGCGCAAGGCTGGCCCGGCAGGGGGAGGGGCAGCGGACTTTGCGCGATGTGGCAGCGGGCGGACATCATAACCGCGCGTGGTATCGATCACGACGGCGGGAACATCGCTCATCTGCAGGCTGGACAGCGTCTGCGGATCTTCCAGCAGGAAACGCGATTTCCAGAATGGATGCTTGAACCAGTTGCCTTCGAGCTTGTGGATGAACATCCCCAGTTCGACATCGGCAACACTGATCTTCTTCAGCATGGTCCTCGTTTCCGCAAGAATCGGATGCGCTGCGCCCGGGCAAGATAGGTCTGGTCCGAACCGGCCTGTCGCTCATAAATCCTGCCGCTTACCGGAAGGTTTACGCACCGCCTTCCCGTGGCCTGGAACGGCGCGCCGGACAAAAAACCTGCGGGCATCCGAAAATCTTGATAAGGATCAATGCCGATGGCCGAAATCGCGGGCAGAGAACGGCTATCAGGTTCGCTCCGCCTGAAGGGCTTCGGCCCATCCCGGATGACCTGACGGACTCAGTTCTCCCCGCCTCGAGCGGCTGATCCCCAGGGACCGGCCGCTCTTTTTTTTGGCGTCGGCCGGCGATGCGATCGCCCAAAGCAAAGGGGCTGGCGGTCCGCACCGCCAGCCCCTTCTTGTGCTTTGCCGAACTGGCCGCGACCGGTCAGAAGCGGTAGGTGACACCGCCGCTGATCACCCACGGATCGAGGCTGTGCTTGGTCGTCAGCGCCTCGACACCCGTCGCGGTGTAGAAATGCGCGGTGGTGTTCATGAAGTACTTCTTGGCATCCAGGCTGATGCCGAGGCCCGTGTCGTTGACCGGGATATCGACGCCGCCCTGCAGTGCGAAGCCCACTTCGTTGCTCATCTTCGTGCGCGTCGCGCCGAGCGCGCGGGCGTCGGAGCCGGGCTTTTCGCCAAAGATTACGAACAGGCTGGGGCCTGCGCCGATGTAGGGTTTGATCGGGCCGGCATCGAGGTGATACTTCAGCGTGACCGTTGCCGGCAGGATCAGCACGTGGTTGACGATGTTCGCGCCCGCCAATGCGCCCGTGCCGGTGACGTGATGCTGCGTAAAGCAGCAGATCGTTTCCACCGAGATATTGGGCGTGGCGAAGTATTCGACCGCCAGCGTCGGCACGACATTGTTGTTGGCCTTGGTCTGGCTGCCGGCGGGAAGGCCGATCAGGTCGGTCTTGACCTTGTCGATCTTGCCGTCGGGAAGCACGCCTGTCGCCAGAACCTTGACCTGAAGGCGCCCTTCCGGGTTGCCGGCAAGCGCGGGGCTGGAAAGCATGGTGGCGGCCGTCATCGCGGCCAGGAGCGTCAGTTTACGCATGGTCCCTCATCTTTCGCCGCAGCGTCCGCCCCATGCGGACAAGGGTTGTTGCGACGTCCCGGCCGCTGTCGTCGCTGCGTCGCGGCAAAGCATTGATCCTGCGCAATTCGGCGGAACCTAGGGAAACTACGAATACGCGCCAGAATTGATTCCCATCAATGCTGCCCCCAGCACCCCGTCCCAGAGACGAGGCCTTCTTTTCACCACCGTTTACAGGGGAAGCTCATGGTAACGGTTCTTGCGCGCGCCGGCTGGTGGCTGGCAGCGTTATTCATTGCGACCATCGCCGTGGCGGCCGCCGCCGACAGCGGTTTTGCCGTGCATATGGCGATCATCGCCATCGCGGCCTTTATCGGGCTGTGCGTTACGATCAGCGGCGCCGATTACGGCGCCATCGCCCGGGGCATCATCCGCGCCCCGGCCGATCAGGGCCAGTACGATGACGATCCGATCCGCTGGGGCATGATCGCAACCGTTTTCTGGGGCATGGCGGGTTTCCTTGCGGGGCTGTTCATCGCGCTGCAACTGGCCTTCCCGGTGCTGAACCTGGGTCTGGAATGGACTACGTTCGGGCGGCTGCGGCCGCTGCACACATCGGCGGTGATCTTCGCTTTCGGCGGCAACGCGCTGATCGCGACGAGCTTTTACGTGGTGCAGCGCACCTGCCGCGCGCGGCTGGCCTTTCCCGGCGTCGCCCGGTTCGTGTTCTGGGGCTATCAGTTGTTCATCGTGCTGGCCGCGACGGGCTATCTGCTGGGCATCACCCAGGGCAAGGAATACGCCGAGCCGGAATGGTACGTCGACTTGTGGCTGACGATCGTCTGGGTCGCCTATCTCGCGGTCTTCGTCGGCAC
>JADLHU010000144.1 GCA_020848655.1 Novosphingobium sp. | reverse complement strand
GTCAAGCGCCATTCGTCAGTCCTTCGCGGCTCGCGCCGCAGGGCGGGCGGGCTTTTCATCGACCGCCGCCACAGCGCTTTCCAGCGACTTCGGCAGCACTTCCATGCCAATCATTTCGCCGGCCTTGAAATTGACGATCGCGGTCGTCTTATAGACGCCTTCGCCGACGGCTTCGAGCGACAACTTGCGCGCGCGCACCTGCGCTTCGGTGAGTGCGAGCACGGTCCCGGCATCGACAAAGACCGAGCGGGTCAGCGTGTACTTTTTCATGGGATTCCTTTTTCCATTCGCGGATTCAGTCATGCGCCAGGCCCGTCTAAACATGGGCCGGGCGCATTGCTCAAGCCGCCGGGTTAAATCAGCGTGTTGAGCACGGCGCCTTGCCAGCGGCCGTAACCGACGTTGCGCCAGGTATCGATGCCGATCTGAATGGCATCGTTGTCGAAGGCGTACTCGCTGTTTTCGTCCTTGACCTTGATGACCGGCGCGGTCTCCTCCTGGCGGATCAGCGACTTGATGCTGCCGTCGGTGCGGAAGGTGACGAATTCGTCCGTCCAGCTTGCGGCGGTCAAACGCGGATTCACCACCAGACTCACCGAATAGCCATCGATGCTGAACATGCCCGGGCCCATATCGTTGGTCGAAGACAGCGCCGAGCGCGCCGCCGGCGCGAGGCCGACCGGAACCATCACCAGGAAGCTGCTCGCGTCTTCGTTGATCGGCTCGCCACGGTCGTCCTTGAAGGTGAAGAACTGCGAAATCGAAGCGATGATCGCCTGCAGCATTTCTTCCTTCGAAGGCGCCGTCACCACGCCATGCGTCTGCACCGGCAAACCCGAGATGTCGGTCTGAATGTCGTTGTCCAGCGTGCCGCTGGAACCTTCGCTGTGGTCGGTGTCGAAGAAATACTGACCGTCGTAGCAGACAGTCGACGGACCATTGACGATCAGCGTCGACAGCAGGCTCGCAAAGTGCGACTGGCCGCGCTGTGCGAACTCGGCCAGACGGGCGCGGAGCTGGCCAGTCTTGTCGCGGCGCAGATCCGTGAGCGCGATTTCCAGCGTCGCCTCAAAATGCTTGTTTTTAATCTCGATGCTGTTTTGCGAAAAGCCCTTGGCCTGGCGCCCGCCAATCCACTCACGCAGGGCGGGCGGCATGCCCAGCCACGGGTAGGTTTCGGAAGCCTGATCGCTGCCGAAGTAGTTCGACACGCCGTCGATCCAGCCGATGCCGTTGGCGGCGGCCAGTTGCTCGTAATACATGCCGACAACGGCACGCGAGGAGAGAATGCTTTGATCCATGGTGATGGTTTCCTTTCGTGGTTGCCGGGATTAGGCTTCGCGCGCCCAGACGCCGCGCATTTCCGTGACGACATAGCCGTCTGCGTCGCCCAGATCCAGCGTGACAAAGTCGCCGCGCCGCTGCGTGGCTTTGGTGCAGATCAGATCCTTGTTGTCGGCTCCGGTGATGTCCGGGCCGAGGACCATATCGGCGGCTGCGGGGCTGACGGTCACCGCCGTAGTTCCAAAGGCGCCAACGGCCAGGATGGTGATGCCGCCGAGGCCGTCAGCAATCGCCGGCAGGGTCAGCGCATCGGCGTCGCCCGCGTCGGTCACGCAAAACAGCTTGCCGGTATCTTGAGCATCAAAAGTCTTCACACCGGTCAGCGTCTCGCGAACCGTCTTGTGCGCCCACGGATCCTTGATCACGCCGGCGTTGAATTCAACGACCGCCACGCCACTCGACACGAAGCGCTTGACGAAGCCGATGAAAGCGCCATCCGCCGGGTTGAAAGTGAAAGTGTCGTCGTCGCTGGCATACACCGGCTGGCCGGCATCCGTGATCACTGCGCCAGTGACGGCGATTTCGATCTCGCCGGCCTTGACCACCTCGACATTCAGCGCGGCGGCGGCGCCGGCAGAGTTGTCAGCCTTTGCGACAGCGAAGCCGGCGAATCGATCCGCCGCATTGAGCGGGCGGGCGTGGCCGCTGGCATCGACGACGCCGACGGCGGCGCCTTCATAGATGATGTCCGATGCGATGACCGGCAGATGGTTGCGCTCGCCCAGTTCGTAGGCGCGCGGCTTGTTGGCTGCAAGAGTCGTCATAGTCCTGTCTCCTTATTTCGCGGTGGTCAGCAACTTGACCGTGCCGGCATCGTTCGCCTTGGCAAAGGCCAGGTAGGTTTCGAATTGGCCGAACTCGGCGCGCAGGGCGGCGTCCTTCTCCCAGGCGGCCTTGGCGCGCTCATCGATCGGCAGGCTGGCGTCGACCGCAGCAGCGGCAGCGCCTTCAACCGGCGCGGCGGCATGGGCGACAGGCTTCGGCGCATCGGCGACGAGCTTGTCGGCGCGTCCGGCGCAGATTTCGCGCTCGGCCTGGAGCACGGCAATGGCCGCCATTTCCGGCGTGGTCGCGCCGTCGGCCTTGAATTGCGCGATCAGCGCTTCATGGCCGGGCAGGGTGTTGGCTTCAATGGCCAGAATGCGCTGACGCTCGGCGGTGGCGCCGACGGTGCGGCCCTCCTCCACCAGAGCGGCGCACAAGTCCGGATGCGCTGCGCGCAGTTCTTCCAGATTCATTGCGGATACTCCTTTCGGTTGGTAGGCTGCTTGACCGGACTGCTTGACCGCCAGCCCAGCGAGAACTTCTTCGAGGGTGCCGACGCGGTCGGCCATGCCGCGCGCGACGGCTTCAGCGCCGAGAAACACGGCGCCGCCGTTCCAGTCGGCGATCACGCCTTCCGGCGTCTTGCCGCGAAACATGGCGACATCTTCGATGAACACTTGCGCATGCGCATCGACCATCGACTGCATCTGCGCGAGGCCGGCATCCGTGTCGAGGTCAGGCCGCTTGTTCGGCGACTGGCTGCTGACGATTTCGGCCTTGGTCTGGTCCTTGCGCTTGTCGATGGTCAGCACCGCGCCGACGTTGCCGGCCATGCCGTTCTTGCTGACGACGACTTCCGGCGCGGCGGCGGCAATCCAGTAACCCGCGCTGGCCGCCGTGCCGTCGATGTAGGCCACCACCGGCTTGTGCGCGCCCCGCACCATGGCGGCAAACTCGGCGATGCCGGTCACCTGGCCGCCGGGCGAATTGATGTCGAGCACGATCGCCGCGACATTCGGGTCATCCAGCGCGGCGTTGAAATCCTTGGCCAGCATCTCGATGCTGGTCGCCCCGGAAATCTCCGTCATCAAATTCGCATAGCGGAAAATCGGGCCGGTGATCGGCACCACGGCGGTCGAGCCTTGCATCGTCACGCGCCGAGTGTTCTGCAGCGGGCGCCCGATTCGCGCCTCGACGGCTTCAACGCCTTCGCCTTCGCGCTCGGCGATGGCGCGTATCGTCTCCAGCATGCCGGGCTCGATGGCCCAGGGCGTGGCGGCGACCAGGTCGAAAGCGCTGACGCGGCGCAGCCCCGCTTCCGGCGCGGCGCCGGGCGTGGCCATGGTCACGGCGTTCGGCTGGTCGATGGTGATCCGCAGGGGCTGGTTCATGGTTGCGATTCTTGCCGTCCCGGCTGTCTCATTTCAGGGGCGTTTGAGACGACTTTGGCGTCGGATTCGAGCCCGGCCGCGCGGCGCGCTTCGATCTCACGCACGCGTTGGCGGTGCTTGGTCTCCCAATCGCCGCCGTCATGCAGCAGCGATTCGGCCGCGAGCGTGGACACGCCGGCATTGATGCGCTCGATGGCTGCGCCGATTTCCTTGTTCGGGTCGATGCTGCCCGGGCCGTCGCCGGTCCAGACGGCGGCGCTCCAGGCGCGGCGGTAGGCGGGATCGGCGAAAAACCCCGGCGCGCGAATGCGGCCGATGGCAATCGCCTCTTCCAGCCAGAATTCGT
>JADLHU010000143.1 GCA_020848655.1 Novosphingobium sp. | reverse complement strand
GCTCGAAAACTACACCCCGGCCTGGCCGCTGCCCAAGGTGTTCCGCCTCGTATCCAAGGGCAAGCTCGCTGAGGGCGTGTTCAAGGGCGAGACGATCAACACCCCCTCGATGCTGGCGGTCGAGGACGCGATCTTCGCGCTGGAATGGGCGAAGTCGGTCGGCGGGCTGGAAGGCCTGAAGGCACGCTGCACCGCCAATGCCGAGGCGCTCGACAAGATCGTTGCGAGCCGCGACTGGCTCAGCCACCTCGCCGAGGACAAGGGCATCCGCTCGAAGACTTCGGTCTGCCTCTCGGTCGAGGGTGCGGACGCCGATTTCATCAAGGCGATGACCGGCGCGCTGGAAAAGCAGGACGCGGCCTATGACATCGCCGGCTACCGCGATGCTCCTCCGGGCCTGCGCGTGTGGTGCGGCGCCACGGTCGAAACCGCCGATATCGAGGCGCTCGGCCCCTGGCTCGACTGGGCCTACGCCCAGACCAGGGCCGGCTAATCGCACTACTCGGAAATTCCGTCACCCTGAACTTGTTTCAGGGTCCATTTCTCCACTCGCACCGCCGTTTCCGGAGGCGCGATGGATGCTGAAGCAAGTTCAGCATGACGTTTTTGGATTGGATTGAACCATGACCAAGCCCCGCGTTCTCATTTCCGACAAGATGGATCCCAATGCCGAAGCGATCTTCCGCGATCGCGGCTGCGACGTGGACGTCATCACCGGCGAAACCCCGGAACAGCTGATCGCCCGCATTGGCGACTATGACGGCCTTGCCATCCGCAGCTCGACCAAGGTGACCAAGGAAATCCTCGCCGCCGCGAAGAACCTCAAGGTCATCGGCCGCGCCGGGATCGGCGTCGACAACGTCGATATTCCCACCGCCTCGGCCCAGGGCGTGGTGGTGATGAACACCCCGTTCGGCAATTCGATCACCACCGCCGAACACGCCATCGCCATGATCTTCGCGCTGGCCCGCCAGATCCCCGAAGCCAATGCCCAGACCCAGGCGGGCCTGTGGCCGAAGAACGGCTTCATGGGCGTGGAAGTCACCGGCAAGACGCTGGGCCTGATCGGCGCGGGCAACATCGGCTCGATCGTCGCCGCCCGCGCGCTGGGCCTCAAGATGAAGGTCGTGGCCTTCGATCCGTTCCTGACCCCTGAACGCGCGGTGGAAATGGGCGTGGAGAAGGTCGATCTCGACGCGCTGCTGGCGCGCGCGGACTTCATCACGCTGCACACCCCGCTGACCGACCAGACCCGCAACATCCTCAGCCGCGAAAACCTCGCCAAGACCAAGAAGGGCGTGCGGATCGTCAACTGCGCGCGCGGCGGGCTGATCGACGAGGCGGCGCTGAAGGACGCGCTGGATTCGGGCCAGGTCGCTGGCGCCGCGCTCGACGTGTTCCAGACCGAACCGGCCAAGGAATCGCCGCTGTTCGGCACGCCCAACTTCATCTGCACCCCGCACCTTGGGGCGAGCACCACCGAAGCGCAGGTCAACGTCGCGCTGCAGGGGGCCGAGCAGATGGCCGACTATCTGGTAAGCGGCGGCGTCACCAACGCGCTCAACGTGCCCTCGCTGTCGGCCGAGGAAGCGCCGAAGCTGCGTCCCTACATGGCGCTGGCGGAACAGCTTGGCTCGATGGTCGGGCAGCTGACCACCGGCTCGATCCCGCGCGTGTCGATCCACGCCGAGGGCGCTGCGGCGGAACTCAACATCAAGCCGATCGTTGCGGCGGTCCTGTGCGGCTTCCTGCGCGTGCAGTCGGCCACGGTGACCATGGTCAACGCCCCGTTCCTCGCCAAGGAGCGCGGGATCGAGGTGCGTGAGGTCAAGACCGAGAAGGCTGGCGATTATCACACCCTGATCCGCGTCTCGGTCAAGACCGACGCGGGCGAGCGTTCGGTTGCCGGCACGCTGTTCTCCAACAGCGAACCGCGCCTCGTTGAACTGTTCGGCATCAAGGTTGAGGCGGAGCTCGCCGGCCACATGATGTACATCGTCAACGACGACGTCCCCGGCTTCATCGGCCGCGTCGGCACCCTGCTGGGCGAGGCGCAGATCAACATCGGCACCTTCAACCTGGGGCGCCGCGAGGCGGGCGGGGAAGCGGTGCTGCTGCTCTCGGTCGACAGCGCGGTGCCCGCCGAGGTGGTCGAGAAGGCCCGTTCGCTGCCGGGCGTCAAGCGGGTGATGGTCCTCTCGTTCTGATGACGTGATGCGCGCGCGGTCCGGTATCGCGCGCGCATTGCCCCGGCATCATCGCCGGGCGGGCGCTGCGGCGCCCTGCGGTTGCCGTTGATCTGGCAGTGGGTTACGAGGGTGTTCCCCAGCTTGCCGCACCCGCCCGCCATCACGTTGGACCGCCCACTTTGCCCAGCACCGCTTCCGCCACCGCAGCCGGTTCCGGACCGATCCTGATCGCCGGGATGGCGCTCGATCGCTACCGGCTCGCCTTCCACATCCTGCGGCTGCGTCCCCGCCTCGTGGTCGGCCAACGTCGACCGGTTGCTCGAGCTTGAGGGCGCGGTTCGCCGGGCGCGCGGGCTCTGACAGCGGGCGCCGGGCACTGCCCATGCGCAAAGTGCTTCACCTTGCGGGCAAGCGGCCCTAAAGCGCGCACCATCATGGAGCAAAACGACCACGACCTGCTGCCCGAAGGGCTGGAAGACCGCCTGCCGGCAGCCGCTGCCGCCGCGGCGCGCGTCACCCGCGCGCTGCTGGATGC
>JADLHU010000142.1 GCA_020848655.1 Novosphingobium sp. | reverse complement strand
TCTATCCGGCACCGATGGCAACCGGCGAGAATCTTTTCAGCCACCAGGACGCCCGCAACCTGATCCGCTATGGCGGCATGCGCCCCGACCGCGACTTCCTCCAGTTCGACTGCGCGCTGAGCTACGGGCTAGTCGAATTCCGCCGCACGCTGGAGGTGCTGGACACGGCCGGCTGGAGCTGGCGGCGGGTGGTGCCGCATGGCGGGCATCAGATGAGCCTGATGATCGCGGCCGGTCTCGGCCTGGGCGGCAACGAGAGCTACCCCGACCTGTTCCAGCCCTATGGCGGCTTCCCCGACGGCGTGCGGGTGGAGAACGGATACGTGACGATGCCGGAACTGCCGGGCATCGGCTTCGAGGCCAAGAGCGACCTCTATCAGCAGATGAAGGCGCTGGCTGCGTAGCAGAGGCGCCGCCTTCGCCGGCGGCGCGATCGCAGGCGACATCTCCGGCAGCACGCTCTACCGCGTCGACTTTCAACGCGCTCTTGCCGCGATGGCGCGGTAATCGGAGATTTCATGTATCCAACCAGCACCGTCAGCCATCGGCAGCTGCAGGCGTTCGATCATCTGCCGATGCGTGGCGACGGCGCCCTGCCAGACATAGATATCGCCGTTGGCGTGATCGCGGGCGACGCGGAGACTGCCGGATCGCAGCATCTCAGCTACCTCCGGTTCGGACGGGTTGCGCAGTGCTTCCATGATCCGGGGAAAATAGTACATTCCATGACTGACCGCATCCGATCCTTCGCCTTCGGCGCGCTGGCCACGCGGATTTGGTGAACGGATGCCCGTCGTCTCACGCAGTTTCGACCCGCCGACCAAGGCGCGGCTGGTGCGTCCCGCAGATGGTTCGGTCGAGGGCGCGTGGCAGGTGTTCTTCACCTCGACCGAGCAAGCGGCTTGGCGATGCGGACATCGAGGCCGGCATTACCGCGATCGACCATGGCCGAACGGTGCAGGTGCTGGACCCGAAAGCGGCGGTGCGGGACTAGAACGGCTCCTTGCGCACGTCTGGCGGGAACTTCTGGCCGAACACGAGTTCATGGCGGCGACAGTATTCACGCCACCATTCTTGCGGCGTTAGAGTATCATCAAGGCATCAGATGATGCTGTAGGCCATCGCGCATAGGCATCTGTTAATAGGAATCTGCTGACCGACGCTATTGGTGATGTAAGTGTGGAACATATCCCCATCCTGTCTTCGGAATTATAGCGCATAGATACCCCGAGTTCCACTAGCCCTGTAATCCTACCTGTACCCGATGCTGCCGCTTTCCGCCCAGCGAGCGTTGAACATCTATGCCGAGGCCGAGCCGCAGGACGCCAAGAGCCGGACCGCGCTGCTGCTGACGCCGGGGCTGGTGCCGGTGCACTGAGCGCGGCTTGAGCCGCGGCGACCGGCGCGCGATGCTGCCGGCATGGACCCGAACCTTCGCCCGATCGGCGGGCCGGCCGCCTGGACCGGCGCCGAGCTCGCAGCCGATCCTTCCTGGCAGTACCGGCTGGACGCGGCCGCGATCGCCGAACTCGATGCGGCGCTCGGCCGGCTTGGTGATCGCGATCCCCCGGCCTTCGCCGCCGCCGACTTTGCGTTGCCGACGCTCGGGCCTCTGCTGCGCCGCGTCGGCGGACAGCTGGAAACGGGGCACGGCCTGGTGCGGATTGGTGGCCTGCCGGTCGCGCGTTGGACGCTGCCGGTGCTGCGCCGCGCCTTCTGGGGGATCTGTCTGCACCTGGGCACGCCCTTGTGGCAGAACACCACCGGCGAGTGCCTGGCCGAGGTGAAGGACGAGACGGGCAGCGGCGCCGCCGCGACCGGCGGCGGGGCCGGCCCCGTGCCGTCCGCCCGCGCGCGTTCGCGCTCCACCGGAGCTTTGCGCTTCCATACCGACAAGTGCGACGTGCTTGCCCTGGCCTGTGCTGCCAACGGCATTGCCGGCGGCGTGTCGCGGATCGTCTCGTCGGTTGCGATCCACGATGCGATGGCTTCCGAGGCACCGGACCTGCTGGCGACGCTCTATCAGGATTTCTGGCGCATGCGCCCTGCCGACGAGGAAGGCGAGCTGGCATCGCGCCTGTTTCGCATGCCGGTCTTCGCGCGCGGCCCGGATGGCGATTTCACCAGCCAGTATTCGCGCACCTATGTCGAGATGGCGCACGCCGAACCGGGCGTGCCGGTGCTGTCGGCGCGGCAGGTCGCGGCGATGGACAAGCTCGCTGAACTGGCCGGGCGGCTGTGCTTCGAAGCACCGTTCGAGCCCGGGCAGATCCAGCTGATGAACCAGCACGTGACCTACCATGGGCGCACCGCCTATGCCGACGACGCCGCTTCCGGCGCCCGGCGCAACCTTTTGCGCATCTGGCTTGCCGTGCCGCAAAGCCGCGCGCTGCCGCAAACCTGTGCCGTGCAGTGGGGAGCGACCGCGCCAGGCGCGCTGCGTGGCGGCGCCATCCCCGGGCGGAGCGCCGTGGCCGCCTGACGCCGGCGCCACTTCAACGGGAGTACCACATGCCGCTCGATGCCGCAGCCCTTGCGACGCTGGAAAAGGTCTCGACCGCGACCATCACCACTGTGCTGCTGAAGGAGGGCCTTCGCAACGTCTGGATGCGCGGCACCAGGCCGTTGCGCCCGGGCCAGCGGCGCGTCGCCGGCCCTGCCTTCACGCTGCGCTTCGTGCCGGCGCGCGAAGACCTTGCCACGCCCGCGAGCTGGTCATCGCCGAAATCGACGCGCGCCGCGATCGAGGCGATGGCCCCC
>JADLHU010000141.1 GCA_020848655.1 Novosphingobium sp. | reverse complement strand
TGCCAATAGTTAGTCGGAGCGAAACCTGCAGCGCGGGCGCGTGCCCGGCGCGGAGAGCGGAGACTGACGATGAAGGTGCTGCGCACGCCCGACGATCGCTTCGGCAACCTGCCGGATTTTCCGTACGCGCCGCACTACCTGACCATTCACGATGAGGACGGGACCGCGCTGCGCGTCGCCTACATCGACGAAGGCCCGCGCGATGCAGAGCCCATCCTGCTGATGCACGGCAATCCGACGTGGTCGTATCTCTATCGCAAGATGATCCCCGGCCTGCTTGCAACGGGCCGCCGCGTCATTGCCATCGACCTTCCGGGTACGGGACGCTCGGACAAGCCGGCGGAGCGCAGCGACTACACGCTGGCCCGCCATTATGACTGGGCCTCGAAATGGTTCACGGCGCTGAACCTCTCGAACGTCACCCTGTTCTGCCAGGACTGGGGCGGTACGATCGGGCTCTATCTCGTCTCGAAATTTCCTGAGCGCTTCGCGCGCGTGGTCGCCTCCAACACCGGCATGCCGACTGGCGAAGGCGAAAGCGACTTCATGAAGATGTGGGTCGGCATGATGGCCGTGGCGACCCAGTTTCCGTGGCCGATGCTGGAGAGCGGCATGGTGACCAAGCTGAGCGAGGCGGAGATTGCCGCCTATCGCGCGCCCTACCCCACCAGCGACTATGAATACTGCCTGATCACCTGGCCCAGCCTGATCACCGTGCAGCCCGACAATCCGGGCCTGCCGTTAAACGTCGCCGCGTGGGAGCGGCTGCAGAAGTTCGAGAAGCCGTTCCTGACGCTGTTCGGTGAACTCGATCCTGTTGGGCGCGGCTGGGAAACGCGCGCACAGAAATTCATCCCCGGCGCCAAGGGGCAGGATCACCAGATCATCCCAAACGCGCACCACTTCATCCAGGAAGACGTGGCGGACGAGCTGGTTCAACGGATCGCTGCGTTCATGGATGTGAAGTAGGCGCTGGAGCGGGATAAGTTTGAGCGGAAGCGCAGACATATCCCCCGCTCGTCCCGGCGAACGCCGGGACCCAGGGCTGGCGGCGAAGCTTGTTCCGCCTTGGTGCTTAAAGCCTGCGCACGTGGCGCGACGGTTCCTGGGTCGCGACGTTCGTCGGGACGAGCGGAACACGTTGCGACGCTTCAACGCAAAAACGATCCCGCGCTAGCGGGCCAGTTGCAGACGGCCCAATGCGAGAACGGCAAGCAAGCCCGCCTCGATCGCCATGGGCGGGATCATCTCGTTGGTGATGCTGCTGGAGGCCGCCGTAATGATACGGCCCGTGAGTGCGATGCCAACAAGAATGAGCGGCGGCGTCAGCAGGACGGCGCGGTTCCTGATGGCAGCGAAAATCGACAATGCGCCTGCGCCGCCAAAGAAGCCGGCGACATCGGCCCGGATGGTGGCACGCCCGAACGGACCACTTGGCTGCACGCCGAGCTGGAGGGCCACATCCTCCGGCGCCATCCAGAGGCGAAGGGCAACGAGCACGCCGAGCAATCCGGCAATGCCGACAAGCAGTCGCGAGACCATCTGCATCAGCTTTTCGCTCCGTTCGATGTTTCGAGGATAACCTGAATCATGCGGTCGGCTGTTTCGGCGCCGTCATTCTGGTTCTGGCCGGTCACGAGGCGGCCGTCGGCTACAACGCGGCTGGCGAAGATATCACGAAAGCCGGTGCTGCCTTCGAAGACCGCGCCGGCCGCGCGCAGGTCGCGTTCGGGATGGCGCGGGGTAAGCGTGATGCCGAGTTCGCGGACCTGCTTGTCGGTGACGGCGGTCAGCTTGCGGCCGTTCACCAGCGGCAGGTCATTGCCCGCGCGCGCGGCGAGCAGGCCGAGCGGACCATGGCAGACGCCGCCGATGACGGCGCCGCGCTTGTCCGCTTGCAGCAGCAGGCGGCCCAGTTCGGGCGATTGTTCGAAATCATAGGCAGCGCCCCAGCCGCCGGCGAGAAACACCGCGTCATAGGCGCCCCCATCGACAGACGGCACAGCGGCGCTGGATTTCACTTTGCCGCGAAAGGCAGCGTCGCGCAGGAAACGCGTATCGTGCGAGGAGCGCAGCGGCCATTTCAGCGACACCGCCTCGATCGGGATGTCGCCTCCCCTGATGCTGGCGACGTCGACGGCCATGCCGGCATCCAGAAACGTATAGTAGGGCGCGGTCATCTCGGAGGCGAAGACACCGGTCTTGCGGCCCGTGTCGCCAAGTTTGTCGCAGCTGGTTGTGATGATCAGCGCGCGGCGGCCCGCGAGATTGCGCTTCGGCAGACGCTTTTCACGATGCAGGCCGAGCGCGCGCAGCAGGGCCGGCAAGCCGAGCCAGATCACGACAAGCGCCAGCACCACGGCGGCGGCAATTGGCATCCAGGTCAAGTCAGCCCCCTAAATTGACACAAGCCATGTCATAATGTCTCCTTGGCATCGCGTCCATGGTGTTGCGCGAACGGAGTGTTTGATGGGGTGGACACGGCGTCTGGGAGCGATTGCGCTGGCCTTGCTGGCGGCCCCTGCGTTGGCCCAGCCGGCGCCGCCAGCACAGGCAGCGCCGCGCAAGCCCAACATCATCGTGATTCTGGTGGACGACGCCGCGTTCATGGATTTTGGCGCGTTCGGCGGGGAAGCGCGCACGCCGAATATCGACCGGCTGGCGGCGGCCGGCGCGATGATGACCAACTATCACACCTCGCCCCTGTGCTCGCCCTCGCGCGCGATGCTGCTGACGGGGATGGACAGCCATCGCACGGGTGTCTCGACCATTGAGGAAGTGCTGCCGCCAGAGCTGAAGGGAAAGCCGGGCTATACCTTGCGGCTGGAGCCGGGCGTCGTCACGATTGCGGACCGGCTGAAAGCCAGCGGCTATCGCACGCTGATGGCAGGCAAATGGCATCTGGGGCATGGGCCGGGCGACCTGCCGAACGAACACGGCTTTGACCGGTCGCTGGCGCTGGATGCATCCGGCGCCGACAACTGGGCAGCCAAGCCCTACATGCCATACTACCGGGAAGCGCCATGGTTCGAGGATGGCAAGCCAGCGCAGATGCCGGAGAGCTATTACTCGTCCGAACTGCTGGTCGACCGGATGATCAGCTATATCGATGCGGGCGGTGGGCAGGCGCCGTATTTCGGCTATCTCGCCTTTCAGGCCGTGCACATTCCGGTGCAGGCGCCGAAGGAATTTTCCGACCACTACAAAGGCCAGTTCGATCAGGGCTGGGAAGCCGTGCGCCGCGCGCGGTGGGAGCGCGCCAAGGCCAATGGCGTCGTGCCGGCGGATGCGCCCTATGCGGAGATGCCCGGCACGCTGCGCCCCTGGGCGTCGCTGAAGGACGAGGATCGCCAGAAGTACGCGCGCGCGATGGAAGTCTATTCCGGCATGATCGAGGCGATGGATCATCACATCGGCCGCCTGATCGCGCATGTGGAGCAGCGCGGCGAACTGGACAACACCATCTTCGTCATCACGTCCGACAACGGGCCGGAGCCGAGCGATCCGGTGCATGCGCCGTGGATGGATATCTGGATGGGGTTCAACGGCTACAACTGGAATCTCGACACGATGGGCGAGCCCGGCAGCCTCGCCTTCATCGGACCGGAATGGGCGGCGTCGATCTCCGCGCCGGGATCGCTCTACAAGTTCTATGCATCCGATGGCGGGCTGCGGGTGCCGATGATCCTGTCGGGCCCGGGGATTTCCGCCGGCGCGAAACGCCAGGCGCTGGCGTTCGTGACCGATGTGACGCCGACGCTGCTGGAGCTTGCCGGCGCTGCGCAGGCCGATCCGCCGGGCGCGTTACCAATGACAGGGCGCAGCCTTGTGCCGTCGCTGTCGGGCGCGGCGGAGCGTGTCTATGGCGAGGCCGACACGTTCGGCATCGAGGTCTCGGGCAATGCGGCGCTGTTCCGCGACCGCTACAAGATCGTACGCAACATGCCGCCAGTGGGCGATGGCGCGTGGCGGCTGTATGACCTGCTGGCTGATCCCTCGGAAGTGAATGACCTGTCCAAGAGCCAGCCCGAACTGTTCCAGTCCAT
>JADLHU010000140.1 GCA_020848655.1 Novosphingobium sp. | reverse complement strand
TTCCCCAGCCTTCACCGGGGAACCCGTCGTCCGTCTATCGTGGCGACCAAACCAAAACCCCGCTCCCTCAGAAGCAGCGTCCCCGTCCGGTGAAGCCGCATATATGGAGACACCCAGATTCGGTCAAGCGCAAAATCCCGCTCTTTTTCGCAGCTTGCGAGATCTTTTCGGATCGCCCGATTTTCCGGGGTTTTGGCCGCACGACCAGCCCCACATCTGTGCCTCGGTACATTTTTAGCATCGGGCGCAAGGGTGGAATCGGCCGCGCGAGCCCAGCCATCACACCGTATTTGCGTGGCTTCCAGCCGAGATTCTCAGGCGTTTTCAGGGATTCGCGCAGATTCGCGCGCGGTGATTCCCCCTCCCCGCGATTCTCCCGTCGCAAAACTGGGTCTATGTCCTCGCCCTACTTCACGATGCCATCGCGCAGGATGGAATAGGCCGCGCCCGCGACCTCTTCGATCGACATGTCATCCGACCACAGCGTGTAACGCATTCCCAGAAACACGTTCATGCCCATGATCGCCCAGGCATGGGCCTCGTTCAGATCATCGCGCAGTTCTCCCGCCTTGGCGCCGGCTACAAGCCGTTCAAGAATGCGCGCGCCGGTCGATTCGTAATGGCGCCGGTAGCTTTCGGGATCGACGAATTCCGCCTCGTCGATGATCCGGTAGATTTCCTTGTGTTCGCGCGCGAAGGCGAGGAACGCGGCCAGCGCCTCGCGCTCCATCTCGAGCGCGCCAGCCTGCTCGCCCAGCGCATGCGCGACGTTGACCTTCACGCGGCGGCTCAGGTCCTGGACCAGCTCACGGAAGATCTCGTCCTTCGAATCGAAGTACGTATAGAACGTGCCCAGCGCCGTTCCCGCGCGCGCGGTGATCCCCGTGATCGAGGCTTCGTGGAAGCCCTTCTCGCCAAACTCGATCGCTGCGGCATCGAGCAGCTTGCGCAGCGTCTTGCGGCCACGCTCGGTGCGCGGCTCCTTGCCGGCGGACGCACTGCAGGGGCCATCAGGTGTGATCATAATGTAACAGTTAACCCGTTCGCGTGACCATGGCAAACGTTCGATATTGAAAGCTGGTTCAACTCTCAATACACCGGTCGCAAGAAACGAATCCATGGAGAGAGATGCGTATGGCCAAGTTCCATTTTAGCGGAAGTGCGCACGGCGTTCTGGCGATCAGCCTGATGGCGACGGGGTTGGCGTGCGTCGCCCCCGCGCAGGCCCAGTCGGCCATGACACCGCCATCGGCCGAAACGCCGCCTTCGGCCGCGATGGCGGACGAATCCGACGCGATCATCGTCACCGCGCGCCGCCGCGAGGAGCGACTGGTAGACGTACCGATCGCGGTCACCTCGTTCAGCGGCGCGGAACTCGACAAGCGCGGCGCGCTCGACATTACCGACATCGCCTCGACCACGCCCAACGTCACGCTGGAAACCTCGCGCGGCACCAACTCCACGCTGTCCGCGTTCATTCGCGGCATCGGCCAGCAGGATCCGGTCTCGGGCTTCGAGCAAGGCGTCGGCATCTATCTCGACGACGTTTACCTCAACCGTCCCCAGGGCGCGGTTCTCGATATCTACGATGTCGAGCGGATCGAAGTGCTGCGCGGCCCGCAGGGGACGTTGTATGGCCGCAACACCATCGGCGGCGCGGTGAAATATGTCACACGCCAGTTGCCCCAGGAATTCGCGCTCAAGGTCAAGGGCACTTACGGCAGCTACAACCAGGCCGATGGGGTGCTGACCGTCTCCACGCCGATCAGTTCCTTGATGCGCGTCGGCGCCTCGGTTGCCCGGCTTTCGCGCGGTGGTTTCGGCAAGAACCTGACCACGGGGCAGGAGAACTACAACAAGGACGTCTGGGCGGCGCGCGGCACGTTCGAACTGGGCGGCCATGGCGAGCCGGTGCTGATCCGCATTTCGGGCGACTATACCAAGGACAACAGCAACCCGCGCGGCGGCCATCGCCTGATTCCGTCGCAGTTTTCGGGCACGCCGATGCTGAAGGACGTGTTCGACACCCAGGGCGGGCTGAAAGATCCCAAGCAGTTCGTCGAAGCCTATGGCCTGGCGATGAACGCCACGGCCGATCTGGGCGGCGGCGTGACGCTGCGCGCGATCAATGCCTGGCGCAAGGACAGCAGCGCCTCGCCCATCGATTTCGATGCGCTGCCGGCGGTCGATGTGGACGTGCCCGCGTACTACCGCAACGAGCAGATCAGTTCCGAACTGCAGTTCCTCTATGATGACGGCGGCCCGCTGACCGGACTGATCGGCGCCTACTACCTGACCGCCAAGGCCGACACCCAGTTCGACGTGCGGCTGTTCACCACCGTGGCAGGCCTCACCGCCTTCACCCAGGCCGATGTCGACACCGAGACGTACGCCATCTTCGGCGATTTCTCCTATGACCTCACCGAGCAGTTCAGCCTGTCGCTGGGCGGCCGCTACACCTGGGACAAGCGCGAGGCGCAGATCCTGCGCCAGAACTACACGGGCGGTGGTTCGCCGGTGTTTGGCGGGTTGGGCACGCCGTTCGGCACGCCCAGCACGAACTTCAGCGGATCGCGCGAGTTCAAGAAGTTCACGCCGCGCGTCTCGCTCAGCTTCAAGCCGAACCGCGATCACAATATCTACGCCAGCTTCTCGCAAGGGTTCAAAGGCGGCGGCTTCGATCCGCGCGGGGTTGGCGTGAACGCGCCCGACATCAACAAGAACGGCATTCGCGAGGACAGCGAGATCGCCAGCTACCTCAGCTTCCGCCCCGAAAGCGTCGACAGCTACGAAGTGGGCTACAAGGGCAACCTGATGGACGGCGCGCTCTATGTCGCCATCGCCGGCTTCCGCATGGATTACAGCGACGTGCAGATCCCGGGTTCGGCGGGCTGCGTCGTCAATGGCACGCCCACGTTCTGCGGCATCATCACCAATGCCGGCAAGGCGAGGCTCCAGGGGCTGGAGTTCGAGACCAACGCCCGCCTGGCGCGCGATTTCATCACCCCCGGCGATCGCCTCGGCCTCTCCGGCTCGCTCGGCTATATCGACGCGAAGTACAAGACGTACATCAGCCAGATCACCAAGGGCACGCCGCCCGTCACCGGTCCGGTCGACGTGGCGCAGTACCGCAAGGTGCAGAACACGCCCAAGTGGACCGCGAGCGGCACGCTGAGCTACTCCACCCCGGTGGGCGACGGCGACCTGAACTTCAGCACCACGGCATCGTGGCGCAGCAAGACCTATCAGTTCGAGGTTCCCAACCCCTATATCGACCAGAAGAGCTTCGCATTGTGGGATGCGAGCCTGGTCTATTCCGCCCCGGACGATCGCTGGAGCATCGGTGTTCACGGCAAGAACCTCACCAACAAACACTACAAGACATCGGGCTATACGTTCGTGGCCGCCAATGCGGAAACCGGCGCGCTCGTGACCAGCCCCGCCGGCACGCTGACGCCGACGCTGGGCAAGGAAGGCACGCTGACCGCATTCTACGGCAATCCCCGCCAGGTCTTCGTTTCGGCGACGCTGAACTTCTGACCCCCCGCCTGCCGGACCTGCTTCCCCCTTCGCGGGGTGGCAGCAGGTCCGGTCTTTCCTTCGCGTGCCACGATTTTCCCGAATCGCCCGACCGTTCCCTCCGGCGCGAAATCACTTTAGGAGCGCAGGCGATGCGAAATCCGACCCTTTTCGAACCGCACCGCTATCGCAGTTCCTGCGGCACGCTGGACCTTTTTGCCCGGATCTATCCGGGTGACGGCCCGACCCTGCTGCTGATGCACGGGCTGACGCGCAACAGCGCCGATTTCGAACCATTGGTCGCCCGCCTTGATCCCAAATACCGCCTGATCGTGCCCGACCAGCGCGGACGCGGGCTTTCAGACCACGATCCGGCGCCGGCCAACTACCGGCCCGACATCTATTCGGCCGACATGTTCGCGCTGCTCGACGGGCTGGGCGTGGCGCGCGCCGGCCTGATCGGCACGTCGATGGGCGGGCTGATGGCGATGATCATGGGCGCGCTGCAGCCGGCCCGCGTCGCGGGGATCGTGCTCAACGACATCGGCCCGAAGCTGGAGGAGGCCGGCCTCGCCCGCATCCAGGGCTATGTCGGTCCCACCGGAGCGCCCGAAGGATGGCAGGGCGCCGCCGCGATCTGCGCGGCGATCAACGCAGAGGCCTTTCCCGGCTTCGGCCCGGAAGACTGGCTGGCCTTTGCCCGGCGCACCTGCCGCGAGGACGAGCAGGGCCGTGTCCGCTTCGCCTATGACCCGGCCATCGCCGAAAGCATCAGCGGCGATCAGCCCGCCACCGTTCCGCCAGACCTGTGGCCGCTGTGGGACAGCATTTCGGCGCTGCCGGTGCTGGTGCTGCGCGGCGCGCTGTCCGATCTGTTCGCCGCCGCCACCGTGACCGAGATGGCCGCGCGCCACGCCGGCCCATTCGCCGCGCTCGACGTGCCCGAACGCGGCCATGCGCCGCTGCTGGACGAACCGATAGCGCTTGCGGCCATCACCAACTTCCTGAAAGACCATATCGGATAGATGGACGCACCGGCAACCGCATCGCCCCAGGCTCCCGCCCGCCCGAACGTGGTTCTGGCGATGCTGCTGGTCGTGTACATCTTCAATTTCGTCGACCGCCAGATCCTTTCGATACTGGCCGGGCCGATCCAGCGCGATCTCGGGCTGAGCGACAGCCAGCTCGGCCTGCTGGGCGGGCTGGCCTTCGCGCTGCTCTATTCCACGCTCGCCGTGCCGCTGGCCTGGCTGGCCGACCGCACCAGTCGCAGTTGGGTGATCACCGTATCGCTGACGCTGTGGAGCGGCTTTACCGCCTTGTGCGGGCTGGCCGGCGGGTTCTGGCATATCTTCCTGGCGCGGCTGGGCGTCGGCATTGGCGAGGCCGGCGGCGTCGCCCCGTCTTATGCGCTGATCGCCGACTATTTCCCCAGCCACCGTCGCGCCTTCGCGCTGTCGATCTATTCGCTGGGCATCCCGCTTGGCTCGGCGGCGGGCGTGCTGGCTGGCGGCTACATCGCCGCCACGGTCGACTGGCGCGCCGCGTTCCTGGCGGTCGGGCTGGCCGGCATCGTGATCGCGCCGCTGTTCCGGCTGCTGGTGCGCGACAAGCCGGCGCCCGCCGCAGCCAGCGCCGCCCCCGAGGCTCCGCGCTTCGGCGCGATTGCGAAAGAGCTGGCCGCCAAGCCTTCGTTCTGGCTGCTGGCCTTCGGCGCGGCGACGTGTTCGATGATGGGCTATGGCCTGGCCTTCTGGCTGCCCAGCCTGCTCCAGCGCAGCTTCGGCCTCGATCTGGTGCAGACCTCGCATTTCATCGGCGCGGTGCTGCTGCTGGGCGGCGTGGCGGGGATGTTGCTCGGCGGCTGGCTGGGCGACCGGCTGGGCACGCGCGATCGCGCCTATTTCGCTTATGTGCCGGCGCTGGCCTTCGTGATCTGCGTGCCGCTGTTCGCGGCGGGCATCCACAGTTCCAGCGCAAGGGTGGCTTTCGTGCTGTTCCTCGTGCCGCAGGCCATGGCCTATGTCTGGCTGGGACCGGTCTTGTCGGCCGTGCAGCATCTTGTGGCGCCGGCCGCGCGTTCGACCGCATCGGCGCTGTTCCTGCTGATCAACAACCTGATCGGGCTGGGCGGCGGCATCTTCGCGCTGGGCGCGCTTTCCGATGCGCTGAAGCCCGCCTATGGCACCGAGGCGCTGCGCTATTCGATGCTTTACGCGCTTGGCCTCTATCTGGTGGCAGCGCTGCTCATGGCGCTGGCCGGCCCGCGCCTGCGCAAGGACTGGGTGACGGACACCGCGGCCGCCTGACCGGCAGAAGCGCGTAACGCGCAGTTCCGGGCCGGGCCAGGCCAGAACAGCACCGAACGGCATCACAACCGCACACAAACACGGCACGCGCCAACCCTGCGCTGCTCTGCGCGGGCCTTGGGCGACATCGCCTTGTCGTCTCACCGGGGGCGAGTCCGCGCCCCGGATGCCCCCACCCCGTCAAACAGAAAAGCCCCGGCTTTCGCCAGGGCTTTCCATTCATCGCAAAGCGCGAAAACGCTTAGTCGACGATCTGTACCAGATGCGGCAGCTTGGCGATCGCGCCGCGCACTTCCGGGGTATCCTGGCGTTCGACAACCTTGTGCAGCTTGCCGAGGCCAAGACCGATCAGGATCTTTTCCTGCTTTTCCGGGCGGCGGATCGGCGAACCGATCTGCTTGATCTTGATGGTAGCCATGTCGCTTACTCCGTGATCGCGTCGGCGGCGGCTTCAGCCTCCACCGTGGTCGCACCGCCGCGACCGAGCAGGTCGGCGACCTTCTTGCCGCGACGCTGGGCCACCGACTTCGGCGAAGTCTGGTTGACCAGCGCGTCGAAGGTGGCGCGGATCATGTTGTAGGGGTTCGACGTGCCGACCGACTTGGTCACCACATCGGCCACGCCCAGGCTTTCGAAGACGGCG
The DNA here is from genome assembly GCA_020848655.1 of Novosphingobium sp. GTDB lineage: Bacteria > Pseudomonadota > Alphaproteobacteria > Sphingomonadales > Sphingomonadaceae > Novosphingobium. The sequence continues at coordinate 1,869 of JADLHU010000140.1, read as the reverse complement.
CGCATCGGGCCGCCCGCGATGATGCCGGTGCCCTGCGGCGCCGAACGGACGTTGACCTTGCCGGCGCCGAAACGGCCCTTGCCGTCATGGTGCAGGGTGCGGCCTTCCTTCAGCGGAACGCGGACCATCTTCTTCTTGGCGGAAGCTGTGGCCTTGGTGATCGCCTCGGGCACTTCGCGGGCCTTGCCATGGCCGAAGCCGACACGGCCCTTGCCATCGCCCACCACGACCAGCGCCGCAAAGCCGAAGCGCTTGCCGCCCTTCACGGTCTTGGAAACGCGGTTGATGTGGACGAGCTTCTCGATCAGCTCTTCGCCGCCGTCGTCGTCGTTGCCGCCACGGCCGCGACGATCGTCACGACCACGGCCGCCGCCACGACCGCCACGGTCGTTGTTGCCGCCACGATCGTTGCCGCCACGTCCGCGACCACGGCCACGGCCGCCATCGCGTTCGGTGGGGGCCGCTTCGGGAGCGGCGGAGGCTTCGACGCCGGTGGCGACGATTTCGGTTTCGGTGTTGGTTTCGTCAGCCATCGTCAGAACTCCAGCCCGCCTTCACGCGCGGCGTCAGCCAGCGCCTTGACGCGGCCATGGAAGAGGAAGCCGCCGCGATCGAACACGACGGAAGTCACGCCAGCCTGCTTGGCGGCTTCGGCGATCTCCTTGCCGACCTGGGCCGCGGCATCGACGTTGGCGCCGATGCTCTTGGCACCCTTGGTCAGCGTCGAAGCCGAAGCGACCGTGCGGCCGGCTGCGTCGTCGATGATCTGGGCGTAGATGTGACGGCCCGAGCGATGCACGGACAGCCGCGGACGGCCACCGGCGCGAGCCTTCAGCGCAGTGCGGACGCGCCGACGGCGGCGTGCGAAAAGAGAGAGCTTGGCCATTACTTCTTCTTCCCTTCCTTACGGAAGATGTACTCGCCGCGATACTTGATGCCCTTGCCCTTATAGGGCTCCGGCTTGCGCCAGCGGCGGATCTCGGCGGCCACCTGGCCGACCTTCTGCTTGTCGATGCCGCTGATCTCGACCGTGGTGTTATCCGGGGTCTTGATCTCGATGCCTTCCGGCACCGCGAAATCGACGTCATGGCTGTAGCCAAGCTGCAGCTTCAGGTTCTTGCCCTGCGCGTTGGCGCGATAGCCGACACCGGTGATCTCGAGGACCTTGGTGTAGCCCTGCGTCACGCCGGTCACGAGGTTTTCCACCAGCGTGCGCTGCATGCCCCAGAAGGCTCGCGCCTGCTTGGTGGCGTTGGCCGGCTGCACCGAAATGCTGCCGTCTTCCACCACATAGCTGATTTCATCGCGCATCGTCAGCGTCAGGGTGCCCTTGGGGCCCTTCACGCTCAGGATGCCATTGGCGATCTCGGCGGTGACGCCGCTCGGGACGGCTACCGGTCGTTTGCCGATGCGGCTCATCAGAACACCTCCGCGAGCACTTCGCCGCCGACGTTGCTGGCGCGCGCTTCGGCATCCGAACGCACGCCGCGCGGCGTCGAGACGATGGTGATGCCCAGGCCGTTGCGGATCACCGGCAGTTCCTTGCTGCCGGAATAGACGCGGCGGCCGGGCTTGGAAACGCGGGCCACGTGCTTGATCGCGGGCTCGCCTTCAAAGTACTTCAGTTCGATGCGCAGTTGCGGATGAATGCCGCTGGCGTCTTCGCTGAAGCCACGGATATAGCCTTCGCGCTGCAGCACTTCGAGCACGCTTGCGCGCAGCTTCGAGGCCGGCGAGAGGACGGAGTCCTTCTTCGCGCGCTGGCCGTTGCGGATGCGGGTGAGCATATCACCCAGGGGATCGGTCAATGCCATGTTCTTAAACCCTTACCAGCTCGACTTGGTGACGCCGGGGATCAGGCCCTTGTTG
>JADLHU010000139.1 GCA_020848655.1 Novosphingobium sp. | reverse complement strand
GCGGACGATGTTGTCTTCCTTGATCGGCAGCACGCCCGATTCGGAGGCCATGACGACTAGATCGTCATCGGTCACCAGGAAGCGCGCCGGGCGCAACCCGTTGCGATCCAGCGTCGCGCCGATCTGGCGGCCATCGGTGAAGGCCACGGCGGCGGGGCCGTCCCACGGTTCCATCAGCGCGGCATGGTATTCGTAGAAAGCGCGGCGCTTGGGGTCCATCAGCGGGTTGCCGGCCCAGGCTTCCGGGATCAGCATCATCATCGCATGGACCAGGCTGTAGCCGCCCGCGACCAGCAGTTCGACCGCATTGTCGAGGCTGGCGGTGTCCGACTGGCCATGCGGGATCAGCGGCCACATCTTGTCCAGATCGGGGCCGAGCAGGTCCGACTGCATGGTGCGGCGGCGCGCGTTCATCCAGTTGACGTTGCCGCGCACGGTGTTGATTTCGCCGTTGTGGGCGATGAAGCGATACGGGTGCGCCAGCTTCCAGCTCGGGAAGGTGTTGGTCGAGAAACGCTGGTGGACAAGGCCCAGCGCCGATACGCACAGCGGGTTGCGCAGATCGTCATAGAAGCTGCCGACCTGCGTTGCCAGCAGCAGCCCCTTGTAGACGATGGTGCGGCTGGAGAAGCTGGGCATGTACAGTTCGTTCAGGCCCGGCAAGCCGTGCTTTTCGGCCAGCGCCGACAGCGGGTTCTGCGCCTGCTTGCGGATCGCCAGCAGCTTGCGCTCGAACGCGTTCTGGTCGGCGGTGCTTTCGCCCCGGCCGACGAAGCACTGGCGGACGACCGGCATCTGTTCGATCACGGCCTTGCCCAGGCCATCCAGCGTGGTCGGCACATCGCGCCAGCCCAGCAGAATCTGCCCTTCCTTGGCGATGAATTCCTCGAAATGGGCAATGGCGAAATTGCGGCTGGCCTCGTCCTGCGGGAGGAAGCACATCGCCACCGCATAATCGCCTTCGGGCGGCAGATTGACGCCCGTTTCGGCGGCCCAGCCCCGGAACAACGCATCGGGCATCTGGATCAGGATGCCGGCGCCATCGCCCAGCAGCGGATCGGCGCCCACCGCGCCCCGGTGATCGAGGTTCTTGAGAATTTCCAGCGCCTGGGTGACTATCGCGTGGCTTTTAGCGCCCTTGATATGGGCGACGAAGCCCACACCGCATGCGTCATGCTCGTTACGTGAGTCATAAAGCCCCTGGGGCTGAGGAAATCCCATCGATACACCCATCCTGTCGCAATACAGCCGCCTGTTTCCAGCGGCAGCGCCCGTTGCCACGACTCGCCAAGCCTGACCAGTGGCAAAGCGAACGCGAACCTTTCCCATGACGACAGGAAGAAATTTTTGCAACCGCGAACAACTCGCGCAAAGCATAATTGGCCGGGGGCGTTGCATTTCGCGAACGGGGGTTGATCGGCGCCCCAAACCGCCGAAACAGGGGCAAGCGGCTCAGGCCGCGCCGCTCATCCGGCGCAGCGAAGCCAGCGCGCTGCGCAACGCGGCCTCGGTCGCCTGGGGGTCCAGCGCGGTCTCGGGGGCCGGATCCGCGGGCACGCGGGCGGCTTGCGCAGCCGCCACGGGATGACGCGGGGCCAGCGCGGGGAAAACCATCTCCGGCTCACGCGCCGGTTCAGGCCCGCGCTCGGCCACATGGATAAGGGCGGCAGGTGGAGGTACCGCCGGGCTGGCGCCCCCCATGGCGCGCCAGCGCTCCAGCGCGAGCGCCAGGCGCTCCATCAGTTCCAGTTCGGACAGCGTGGCAAGATCGGCCGAAACGATGCGCCGCGCCGCGGTTCCTCCCACCACCGGCACGGACACCGGCCCGGACACCGGCTGATCGCAATCGAGCTCATCGGCAAGTGGCGGCAGGGCGGCATGCGCGGCGGCGAAGCCCGCCACGTCGAGCACGGGGGGCGGCCCTGCGGGCGGTGCCATGACCGGCGTGAACGCGGCAAGATCGTCGTGTGGATCGGCTTCCTCGCGCAAGGCGCGGCGATCCTGCGCCCGCGCGGCCGACGCTTCGCGCCGCGCGGCGCGAGCCGCATCGTCGCGGCCCAAGCGGTGCGCGAGAAACAAGGCGATGGCCCCGCCCGCCAATGCCAGCGCGAGGGCGAACACGCCCCGCGCGGTCTGGCCGAAGGGCGGCGCGGCCTGTGGCAGCAGGCGATCGATATGCAGGGCGGAGAGGATTCCGGCGATCGGGCCAGGTCCGCTGACCAGCCCCACGACCAGCAACAGCGCCGCGCCCCACAAAGCGGCAACGGCCGGAAACAGCGGATGGCGCGTGATCGGCCGCCCCTGCCCCGCAGCTTTGCCCTCGTCGTGCCTCGCCACCGTCGTACCCCGTTGCTTGCCCACGCCAGCGCCGCGCGTTCAGGCGGCCTCTTGCTTGTGTCGAAATGCCGGCTCTAGCAGCCGATGGTAAACGTCCTGATAACGCTGTGCGTTGCGCAGCCAGCTATGCCGGGTTTCGACATGGCGGCGGCCGGCGGCGCGATAGGCCTCCCACTGCTCGGGCGCGCCCAGCAGGCGAGCCAGCGCATCGGCGCAGGCGGCCGGATCGTCCGGCGCGAACAGCACCCCGGTCTTGCCGTCCTCGATCAGTTCGCGATGGCCACCGACATCGGACGCGGCGACGAGCTTGCCCTGCGCCATGGCTTCCAGCGGCTTGAGCGGCGTGACCAGATCGGTCAGCCGGCTTTTCTTGCGCGGATAGGCCATGACATCGGCGAGCGCATAATAGCGTTCGACCTGATCGTGCGGCACGCGGCCGACGAAGCGAATCGCCGCAGCCACGGGCGAAGCCTCGGCCTGTGCCTTCAGCGCCGCCTGGCGCGGGCCGCCGCCCACCAGCAGCAACCGCGCATCGGCGCGCCGCGCGATCAGCGCCGGCATTGCCGCGATCAGATCATCGATGCCTTCATAGTCATAGAAGCTGCCGATGAAGCCGATCACCGGGCCATCCGCCAGCCCCAGTTCGGCGGCCAGCGCCGGCTCGCGCGGGGCGGGCGTGCCGAACAGGTCCAGATCGACGCCGTTGGGCATGATCGAGATGCGGTCCGCATCGTGGCCGCGCGCGATCAGATCCTGCCGCAGCCCGTCGCAGATCGTCACCACCGCATCGGCGCGGGCGACGACATTGTTTTCCAGCCGGCGGGTAAAGCGATAGCGCAGCGAACCTTCACGCGTAATACCGTTGCCCACTGCCGCATCCTCCCAGAATGCGCGGATTTCATAGACCAGCGGGATGCCGCGCCGCGCGGCGACGCGCAGCGCCGCCTGCCCGCACAGGGCCGGCGAATGGGCGTGGAGCACATCGGGCCGCCAGTCCTCGCACAGGGCATCGATGGCGGCGGCGAAGCGGCCGATCTCGCGCCATTCGCGCAGGCCCGCCGGCCCGCTTGCCACGCCGGGAGTGCGATGGAAAACAAGGCCGTCCACTTCCTCGCAAACCACGCTTTCGGCGCCGGCCGGACTGTCGGCAAGCTGGCGTTGCCCGGTGATGCCGCGCACCTCCAGGCCCAGCGCCTGCTGCGCCTTCAGGATCGCGCGCGTGCGAAAGGTATAGCCACTGTGCAGGGGCAGAGAATGGTCTAGGACGTGCAGAACCCGGGTCATGGGCAGCACACCTAGCCCAGCAAGGCTTAACGCGCCGTCAACCGGACGCTGCTAGGCGATGGCCATGGTCGACTATTTCGCCCTTGCCCTGACGCACGGACTGCTGGCGCTGGCCGCCTGGCGGCTGATGCAGCGCACCGACCTCGATCGCGATCCGCCCGCCGGGCCGCAAGCCGGCGACGACGCGCCGGATGCGGGCGCCGCCAGGGCGACCAGGGCCGGCTCGCGCCGTGCTTGATCTTGCACTGGCCGGTTTCGTCGGCATCCTGCTGGCGCTGGGGCTGCGCCGGCCGTTCATCTGGGTGCTGGCCTACCTTTATATCGACATCGTCTCGCCGCAGAAAATTTCCTACTTCCTGCTCGCCTCGCTGCCGATCTCGCTGCTGGTCTTCGTGGCCGCGTTCGGCGGCTGGCTCCTGGCCGATGACAAGCAGGATACGCGCGTCTCGTTCCGGCAGGGGCTGATCGTGCTCTTGCTGGCGTGGTGCGGCTATACCACCTTGACGGCCGACTTCCCGGTCGAGGCGCTGGCCAAGTGGGCATGGGTGTGGAAGGCGCTGGTCTTTGCCGCGTTCCTGCCGCTGACGCTGCGCACCCGCCTGCGGATCGAGGCGGTGGCCCTGTTCATGGTGCTTTCGGCCGCTTCGATCATCATCACCGGCGGCATCAAGACGGCGGCGAGCGGCGGCGGCTATGGCGCGCTGAAGTTCTTCGTCAACGACAACACCGGCCTCTACGAAGGCTCGATCATCTCGTGCGTCGCGGTTGCGATCATTCCGGTGATCCTGTGGCTGGTGAAGCACGGCACGGTGTTTCCGTCCGACTGGCGGGTCAAGGCCTTCGCCGCCGCGCTGGTCTTTGCCTGCCTGCTGATCCCCGTGGGCACCCAGGCGCGCACCGGGCTGATCTGCATCGGCGTGCTGGTGCTGCTGTCGCTGCGCACGGTGAAGCGGCGCTTCCTGTACATGGGCATGATCGGCGCGCTCGGCCTCGTCGCCGTGCCGTTCCTGCCGCAAAGCTTCACCCAGCGCATGAGCACGATCGAGAACCACCAGGGCGACCAGTCCGCCTCCACCCGCATCGCGGTGTGGAAATGGACGTGGGACTATGTGCGCGATCACCCGGCGGGCGGCGGCTTCTATGCCTATCTCAGCAATTCGGTGCGCTACCAGACCAAGGCCGCCGACACATCGGGCGGCGCCACCGTGATCGAGACGAGCACCGTGGAGGAAAAAGGCCGCGCCTTTCATTCCAGCTATTTCGAGATGCTGGGCGAACAGGGCTTTCCCGGCTTCGGCCTGTGGATCTGGATCCAGGCGCTGGGCGTGTGGCAGATGGAGCGCATCCGCCGCCGCTGGCTGAAACGCACCGGCGAGACCGAGCGCTGGCAGGCCCCGCTGGCCAGCGCGCTGCAGCACGCGCAGATCATCTACCTGGCCGGATCGCTGTTCGTCGGCATCGCCTTCCAGCCATTCGTGCTGATGCTGATCGGCCTGCAATGCGGGCTGTGGACGTATCTCAGGCGGATCGACGCGCCCCAGCCCGTGTCGCGCAAGGGCCGCCCGGCCGCGCTCAACCCGCTGCGCACGCCGGCGGCCGGCTGAGGAATGCGCCCGATCGGCGCAAATGCAATTACCCTTCGTTTACGCTAAATTAACCTTTATTGTTCAAAGGTGCTATGGTTAATGGACGGAAATATCCCTTTCGATAGGGTTTAGGATCGAATTCAGGGGCAAAAAGGGGAAACCGATGCGAGTGCTGCTGATCGAGGATGAGCCCACAACGGCAAGGGCCATCGAACTTATGCTCTCCGCCGAAGGATTCAATGTCTACTCGACCGATCTGGGCGAGGAAGGCCTCGATCTGGGCAAGCTGTACGATTACGACATCATCCTGCTCGACCTCAACCTGCCCGACATGCACGGCTATGACGTGCTGAAGAAGCTGCGGGTCGCCAAGGTTCAGACCCCGGTGCTGATCCTGTCGGGCATTTCGGAAATGGATTCGAAGGTGCGCAGCTTCGGCTTCGGCGCCGACGATTACGTGACCAAGCCGTTCCACCGCGAGGAACTGGTCGCGCGCATCCACGCGGTCGTGCGCCGCTCCAAGGGGCATTCGCAGTCGGTCATCCGCACCGGCAAGCTGACGGTCAACCTCGATGCCAAGACCGTCGAGGTCGACAGCGCGCGCGTGCACCTGACCGGCAAGGAATACGCGATGCTGGAACTGCTCTCGCTGCGCAAGGGCACGACGCTGACCAAGGAAATGTTCCTCAACCACCTGTACGGCGGCATGGACGAACCCGAATTGAAGATCATCGACGTGTTCATCTGCAAGCTGCGCAAGAAACTGGCCCACGCCTGCGGCGGCGCCAATTACATCGAAACCGTATGGGGCCGCGGCTATGTGCTGCGCGATCCCGACGAGCGCGCCGAAGCCGCCTGAATTACCCCGCCGCCTGAACGATTGTCGGCCCGTGGCTTTACGCTGCGGGCCGTTTTCGTTTCGGGCTTCGCGCATCGCCCCCGCCCGTCGCCCCGCCCTGCCCATCGCTCCGCTCCGCATTGACCCCCGCCCGCTTTTCCGCCACCGGGCGCGCCATGACTGCCCACAAGCCCGGCGATCCGACCACGATCAACCGCCTTTATGGCCGCGCCAAGGGCAAGCCCCTGCGCAAGCTCCAGCAATCGCTGGTCGACGATCTGCTGCCGCGCATCGCGGTGCCGGCCGAAGGCGAGGTGACCGCGCAAGGGCTGTTCGGCCGCGAGTGCCCACTGCATTTCGAGATCGGCTTCGGCGGCGGCGAGCATATGGCCGCGCGCGCCGACCTGCTGCCCGACCATGGCTTCATCGGCGCCGAGCCGTTCCTCAACGGCGTGGCGCAGGCGCTGGCCCATGTCGATGGCGACGGCGGCCATGGCGCGCCGCTGGGCAACGTGCGCATCCACCACGGCGATGCGCTGGACGTGCTGGCGCGCATTCCCGATGGCGCGCTGTCGTTCATCTACCTGTTGCACCCCGATCCCTGGCCCAAGGCGCGCCACGCCAAGCGGCGGATGATGAACGACGGCCCGGTGAACCTGTTCGCCGCCAAGCTGCGCCCCGGCGGCGAACTGCGCTTCGGCACCGATCACCCGATCTACCTGCGCCACGCGCTGATGGTGATGCGCCGCCACACCGCCCAGTTCGAATGGCTGTGCGAGAAGCCCACCGATTTCCAGAACCGCCCCGGCGGCTGGCCCGAAACTCGCTATGAAGCCAAGGCCCGCGCGCAAGGGCACGAGGTCTGGTACTTCCGGTACCGGCGGAGATAGGGCCTGCTTCCGCACATCTGACATAATTATCTCATTTTTTCAGTATATTAAAATCCTGTATCGTGATTACCCGGTGATTACTTTTCTCCCGGTGCGTCATGAGGTTTTTGGCTTCGATACGTATCAAAGTTCGCGGATGGCTATCGAATATGCTGATCCTCTGAAAGCGGGACAGATCTGCCGTTCGTGCTATCATCGTCAAGCGACGCGTTTCGGCAAAATAGGCCATTCACGACGTGGCTATCGAACCGCGCTATTCTTGGTGGTCCTGAAAACTTGCAGATTTGTTACGCCGTTGACAGAGGTAGTGCCTTGCCGCTGATCTTTGCAGCACTGCTATTAGCGCAACAGGAATACTTCCCAGGCCCAGCCAACTGATCCAGTCTGCGCCCCCATCAGCAGCAAGTGCAAGCGATATGCCGCCAACGGATATGATCCACAGCGCAAAGGCAGGGCCATAACCTTTTATCATCGCGCTTAATCCTCCCCGCTATGTCGGCTTCGCGGTAAATGTCTCCTTGGCTTACGTTTGATCCACCACAGGTAAATGCCCGTGATCAGGACTCCTATCGTCAGAATATCGAGCAACGCCCAAAGCAGTTTGAGAGGCTGCCCTCCATAGTCGCCAAAATGGAGAGGTTCGGCCAGAAGCATCATCTTCACATAGCCTGGAAGCTCGATCCGTGCCGAACTAACGCCGGTCCTGGCATCGACCAGCACCGGCGTGACGAGCCGTGACGTCAGCGGCGTCTCGCCGCGCATGAAGACGGCATAGTGGCTCCGACTGGTGAGGATGGAACCCGGCATGGCCATGAAATAGGGGGTCATCCCCGGCGCAGCCGCCCGCGCACTGTCTACCGCGGCGTCGGCGCGCGCCAGCAGGGGCGCATCGCTCTTG
>JADLHU010000138.1 GCA_020848655.1 Novosphingobium sp. | reverse complement strand
GCAACAGGTAGGTCTTGTTGCCGTGGAGGATACCCGGTGCGCCGCCCGTCAGGCTGGCTGCGTGCTGGCCGCTTTCGATGCCGTGGCCCGCCGCCTCGACGCCGACCATCGCCACGTCGGGATCATCGAGGAACGGGTGGAACAGGCCGATGGCGTTCGATCCGCCGCCCACCGCCGCCAGCAGCAGGTCGGGCAGGCGGCCCTCGGCCTTGAGGATCTGCGCGCGCGCCTCGATCCCGATGACCGACTGGAAATCGCGCACCAGTTCCGGGTAGGGGTGCGGGCCGGCGGCGGTGCCGATGATGTAGAACGTGTCGTGCACATTGGCGACCCAGTCGCGCAGCGCCTCGTTCATCGCGTCCTTCAGCGTTTCCGCGCCGCTCGTCACCGGATGGACCTCGGCGCCCAGCAGCTTCATGCGGAACACGTTGGGCCGCTGCCGCTCGACGTCCTTGGCGCCCATGAAGATCACGCAGGGCAGGCCGAAGCGCGCCGCGACCGTGGCGGTGGCGACGCCGTGCTGGCCGGCGCCGGTTTCCGCGATGATCCGCGTCTTGCCCATGCGGCGGGCGAGCAGGATCTGCCCGATGCAGTTGTTGATCTTGTGCGCGCCGGTGTGATTCAGTTCCTCGCGCTTGAGATAGATCTTCGGGCCTTTTCCGGCCGGCGCCGCCGCGCGGAAGTGCGCGGTCAGCCGTTCCGCGTAATAGAGCGGGCTGGGCCGGCCGACGAAATGTTCGAGCAGATCGTCGAACTCTGCACGGAAAGCGGGATCGGCCTTGGCGGCGATATATTCGCGTTCAAGGTCAAGGATCAGCGGCATCAGCGTTTCGGCGACATAGCGACCGCCGAACTGGCCGAAATGGCCGCGATCGTCGGGCTGGTTGCGCAGGCTGTTTGCGGGTGCGGTTGGGGCGTTCATGACGCTTGCGCGTTGGCAGAGACGCCGCCGGAAGTCCAGCCACATGGCCTATCGGGCAGGCGCGCGTGCACGCAAGGAAAGATCTGGCTGCCGTTACAAAATGTTGCATTTACGCAACAGTGATGCGCCCATGTGTCATTTCTGAATAGATGGTTCATTTACGCGCAAGCCGACGATCCCTAGCTAGCGCCTCACCCCTGACACGGGGCTGAATATTCAAGGAGTTAGTTATGCGTAAAGTTCTTTTCCCGCTGCTGGCGTCGCTCGCCGTGGCTTCGCCCGCCCTCGCCAACGAGGCCCGCGTCGAAGCTCGCGGTGGCGTCATCTGGGACAAGGGTGACAGCGAAGCGATCGCCGGCATCGCCGCCGGTTACGACTTCGATCTCGGCACCAGCGCGTTCGCGGGCGTCGAGGTTTCGGGCGACAAGGTGCTCGAATCGAACACGCGCGTATCTTTCGGTTTCACCGGCCGTGCGGGCGTCAAGCTGGGTGACGCGGGCAAGCTCTATGCTGCCGGCGGCTACACCACCAAGGCTTGCAGCTTCTGCGACGATTCGCTGCACCTGGGTGCCGGCTATCAGCACAACTTCGGCCAGAAGTTCTACGGCAAGGTCGAATATCGCCACTACTTCTTCGATCACGGCGGGACCGATCCCGATGCCGTTGTCGCGGGCCTTGGCATGCGCTTCTGATCGCAAGGTCATTGTCAAAAGGAAGGGCGGTCCGGCAACGGGCCGCCCTTTTTTCGCGCCCGGTACAACCGCTATTCGACCGAACGCACGGCCCGGCAGAAATCCGCGATCAGGCCGGTGTCCTTCACGCCCGGCGCGCTGTCCACGCCGGATGAGGTATCGACCAGCGGCGCCCCGGTCAGGCGCGCGGCCTGGGCGACATTGGCGGGGGTGAGGCCGCCGGCGAGGCCCCAGGCCATCGGCCCGCGCCAGTGCGCGACAAGGCTCCAGTCGAAGCTGAGGCCCATGCCGCCGGGCAGCGTGCCCTTGGGCGTCTTGGCATCGAACAGGATGAGGTCCGCCGCGCCGGCATAGGCGGCGGCGCGCGCCACGTCCGCGCCCGAGGCGACCGACAGCGCTTTCCACACCGGCAGGCCGAAGCGCGCCTTGAGCTGCGCCGCGCGTTCGGGCGTTTCCTGGCCGTGAAGCTGCAACACGTCGAGCCGCGCGGCGACAACGGCATCGCCCAAGGCCTGATCGCCGGCATCGACGAACAGGCCGACACGGGCGATCCGCGCCTCGGCCACGCCCGACAGCGCGGCGGCCGCGGTCAGCGAGAGGTGGCGCGGGCTGGGCGGATAGAACACGAAGCCGGCGTAATCGGCGCGACCGCGAATCGCGGCCTCGACGGCGCCGGCATCGGTAAGGCCGCAGATCTTGATGGCGGGCGTGGGCATGGCGGCGGGGTTAGCGCGCCGCCATGCCCCGTCAAGTCATGTCGATCAGGGGGCGAGTTCGAACAGCACCGTGACGTTGGCGGTCATCTGCAGTTCGCCGGCGGCCACGGGCGGTGCGGCGGCGGCGGAATCGGCGCGCTGCATCTTGACGAAGGCGACCTGCGGCGGGCCGTAATAGCCGCCGTTTTCGCTGATCGAGAGGATGCGCACCACTTTCAGCCCGGCCGCCCCGGCATAGAGCGTGGCACGGCGGCGGGCGATCTTCACCGCGTCGGTCCGTGCTTCGTCAAGCGCGGCGTCCGAATCGTCGAGCTGGAACGTGGGGCCGTTGACCTGGTTGGCCCCGGCCGTGACCAGCGTGTCGATCACCTTGCCGTATTCGCCGATCTTGCGCTGGCGCACGGAGACGTTGTTGCTGACCGAATAGCCGATGATCTTCGCGATCTGCTGTTCGGGCGGCAGCGGCACATAGGCGCGGCCGGCGCTTTGCGCGGCCAGTTGCGCATCGCGTTCGGGGTTCGAATAGATCGGGTTGATGCTGAGGTTGCTGGTCTGGATATCGCGATCGGCGATGCCCGCCCGCTTCAGCGAGGCGACGACTTGCGTCATCGCGCGCGAATTTTCGGCCAGCGCTTCGGCGGCGGACTTGCCCTGCGTGGTCACGCCGGCGCTGAACACGGCCAGATCGGGCATGCGGGTGGAACGGCCCTCGGCCGAAACGGTCAGCAGGCTGTGGCCCGCTTCCATCACCGGAACCGGGCTGGCCTGCTGGGCCAGTGCGGGAGAGGCCAGCGCGCCACCAAGCGTCAGCGCGGTGGCAAGGGACAGGGCGGCGGCAGAGGCAAAACGCTTCATCGACAAACTCCTTCGTGTCGTCGCCCAACGCATTGGCGTTGCCAAGGTTGCGCCAGCCTGAACTTAATCATGGGGCAACTGTTCATGTTTCAGGCTGTTGAGGTGAATGAAAATGCACCTCGCGTCCGGGTCAGAGCGTCGCCTCGATCGCTCTCACCGCCGCCACCGGATCTTCGGCGCGGCTGATCGGGCGGCCGATCACCAGCACGCTGGCGCCGGCATCGCGCGCCTCGCGCGGGGTGACGGTGCGCTTCTGGTCGGTCGCTCCGGCTTGCGCCGGGCGCAGGCCGGGAACCACGAAGAAGCCGTCCTTCCATTGATTGTGGACCGCCGCGACTTCGTGTCCCGAGCAGACGATGCCATCCAGCCCGGCGGAATGCGCCAGGTCGGCCAGGCGCAGCGCCTGGTCGGGCGGGCTGCCGGCAATGCCGGTGCGCGCCAGGTCGGCTGCGTCAAGGCTGGTCAGCACGGTGATCGCCACCACCTTGCAATGTTCGCCCGCCGCCGCCTTGGCATCTTCCATCATCGCGCGCCCGCCGGCGGCGTGCACGGTGACGATCGCCGGTTCGAGCACGTGGATCGCCTGCATCGCCGCCGCCACGGTGTTGGGAATATCGTGCAGCTTGAGGTCCAGGAAGATCGGCAGGCCCAGCTTGGCGATTTCGTGCACGCCGTGGTGGCCGTGCGCGCAGAAGAATTCGAGACCGAGCTTGAGCCCGCCGACATGCGCGGAAACCTTGCGCGCCAGCGCTTCGGCCGCATCGATGCGGGGCAGGTCGAGTGCGAGGAAGATGGGATTGCGATACATCAGTCGGCAGGCTTTTCCTGGGCTTCGGCTTCAAGCTGGGTGGACGTGGCCAGGGGCGGGGCCTGAACATTGGCGGCGGCGCGCACGCTGTTTTCCAGCGAATGGATGCGGCGTTCCCAGCGCCAGCGGCCGGCGCGGTGCAGCAGCCACATCGGCAGCAGCCCCAGCGCGAAGAACACCAGCGCGATCACCCCGACCGGCCAGCGGAAATAGAGATAGCCTTCTTCAAGCGGCCAGATGTTCACCGGCGCGCTTTCCCAGTTCATGGCGATGAACCCGACAAGAATGGCCGTGATCGTCACCCAGATCAGGGTGCGAATGATTTGCATGGTCTGCCTCCTCGATCCCCTGCAGGCCCGAAAGGCAATGCTAGGCGGGATTGGCGGGGAAGGGAAGGGCGGGCGACGTTGCCGCCGCCCGCCGCTTGCAGGCGCGCGGGCCTATTCCCCGAAGACGCGGGCGAACAGGCGGTCCACCTGGCCGAAGTGGTAATCGAGGCCGAAGCTGGCGGCGAGCGTTTCGGGCGCGATATGCGCGGTCACTTCGGGATCGTTCTGGAGCAGTTCGAGCAGCGAGAGCGCGCCGTCCGATTCCCACACCTTCATCGCGTTGCGCTGCACCAGGCGATAGGAATCCTCGCGGCTGATGCCGGCCTGGGTCAGCGCCAGCAGCACGCGCTGCGAATGGACGAGGCCGCCCATGCGATCGAGGTTCTTCTGCATCCGTTCGGGATAGATCAGCAGCTTGTCGACCACGCTGGTCAGGCGCGCCAGCGCGAAGTCCAGCGTGATCGTGGCGTCGGGACCGATGAACCGTTCGACCGAGGAATGCGAAATATCGCGTTCGTGCCACAGCGCCACGTTCTCCAGCGCCGGAATCGCGGCGGAGCGGACCATGCGGGCAAGCCCGGTAAGGTTCTCGGTCAGCACCGGGTTGCGCTTGTGCGGCATGGCCGAACTGCCCTTCTGGCCGGGCGAGAAATATTCCTCCGCTTCCAGCACTTCGGTGCGCTGGAGATGGCGCACTTCCACCGCCAGCCGCTCGATCGAACTGGCGACGACGGCCAGCGTCGAAAAGTACATGGCGTGCCGGTCGCGCGGGATGACCTGGGTGGAGATCGGTTCCACCGTCAGCCCCAGCTTTTCGGCGACGTATTCCTCAACCGCCGGATCGATGTTGGCGAACGTGCCGACCGCGCCGGAAATGGCGCACGTGGCGATTTCGGCGCGCGCGGCGACAAGGCGGGCGCGGCAGCGGTCGAACTCGGCATAGGCCTGCGCCAGCTTGAGGCCGAAGGTCGTCGGCTCGGCATGGATGCCGTGGCTGCGGCCGATGGTGGGGGTGTGCTTGTGTTCCAGCGCGCGGCGCTTGATCGCGGCGAGCAGCGCGTCGACATCCGCGATCAGCAGGTCCGTCGCCCGCGCCAGTTGCACCGCCAGCGTCGTGTCGAGCACGTCGGAACTGGTCATGCCCTGGTGCATGAAGCGCGCCTCGCCGGTGAAGCCGGCGGCATCGACCTGTTCCGCCACCCAGGTGAGGAAGGCGATGACATCATGCTTGGTGACGGCTTCGATCGCATCGATGGCGGCCACGTCGATCGTGGGGTTGGTCGCCCACCAGTCCCACAGCGCCTTGCCCGCGCTTTTGGGCACGACGCCCAGTTCGCCCATCTTCTCGGTCGCGTGCGCCTCGATCTCGAACCAGATGCGGAAGCGGGCTTCCGGCTCCCAGATCGCGGTCATGGCGGGGCGGGCGTAGCGGGGGACCATCGTTCGACTCCGATATTCGGGGGAATTGCCGTGCCGCTAGGGGGAGGGGGCGCGGATGGCAAGAGCCGCGCGGCCTGCCCCGCCCGAACGGCGGCTCGCCGGCCCTGCGAAAAAGGCCCCGGCTTTCGCCGAGGCCTTTCGCGCGCAAGCGCGGTGTCGCGAATGCGTCAGAGCTTGCCGTCGGCCGCCATCTGCATGAACGAGGGATCGAAGCGCAGGCGGATATTGGCCTTGTCGCCCAGCACCTTGCCGTTCGGGAATTCGATGCCGATGGCATCGACCGAGCGGGCGTTGGGACCGAACAGGCCCTTCGCGAAGCTGAACTGGCGCACCGCGTCCTCGTGCTTGATGATCTCGGCGCTCATGTTGTAGGCCACGGCGTCGGCCGGCTTGTAGTACAGATAGGTGGTCTTGAGCTGGGCCTCGTAGTTTTCGGTGGTGGTGCCCGAAAGCTTGGCCATTTCCGCGATCGCCGCCTTCGACTGCGCATCGCCCTTGGCCATGATGCCCATCACTTCGTACCACGCGCCGACCAGCGCCTTGCCCAGGTTCGGGTTGGCCTTCAGCGTCGCGGTGGAAACGGTCATCAGGTCCTGGATCTCGTTCGGGATCTTCGAACTGTCGAACACCTCGGTCGCCCCGGCGGCCTTCTTGATTTCGGCCAGTTGCGGGTTCCAGGCGGCCACCGCCGTCACTTCGGGCGATGTGAAGGCGCTGACGATATCGGCATCGGACGTGTTCACCGTCTTCACGTCGGACAGCTTCAGGCCGTTTTCCTCCAGCGCGCGCGCCAGCAGGTAGTGCGAGACCGACAGTTCGACGAGGTTGACCGTGCGGCCCTTCATCGCGGCGACCGTGGTGCCGCCCTTCAGGACGATGCCGTCATTGCCGTTCGAATAATCGCCCATGATCAGCGCGGTGGTATCCTTGCCGCCGGCGGCGGGGATGGTCAGCGCGTCCATGTTGGTGGACCCCACGCCGTCAAGCTTGCCGGCGGTGTACTGGTTCAGCGATTCCACATAGTCGTTCACCTGGATCAGGTTGATCTTGATCCCGTACTTGTCGCCCCACTTCTTCAGAATGCCGCTCTTGTCGGCATAGGCCCAGGGCATCCAGCCGGCATAGATCGACCAGCCGATGTTGAATTCGGTCTTGGGCGCCTCGGTGGCGGCGGTGGCGGCGCCGTCCTCCTTCTTCGCGCCGCTGCACGCGGACAGCAGCAGCAGGCTGGCCAGCCCGATCGCATTGGCCGCTTTCTTCCATTCGAACGTCATAACAGTCCCCCTTCGTCGTACCGATGTCTGAAAAGCCGTTCAGGCCGGGTTGGCGTTGCTGTGGCGCGCGTCGCGCCCGAAGCTGGCGGCGGGCGGAACGCCCTGCGGGATCGCGATTTCCCCGGCCTGCGCGCGCGCCTGAAGATAGCGGAAGGTGCGGATGGTGTTCATCCACAGGTGCTCTCCGGTGCGGATGCGGCTGTCGCCGGCGGCGCGGCCGATCGGGGCCAGTTCCACGTCATAGTCCAGCGCGAAGAACAGCGGGAACGAATAGCGTTCCTCGGCCACCTTGCGCACCCGGTGCGATGTGGCCACGAAGCGGCCGCCCGACCAGAATTCCATCAGATCGCCGATGTTCACCACCAGCCCGCCGGGCACCGGCGGGGCATCGACCCATTCGCCGGCCTGGTTCATCACTTCGAGGCCCGGCGCGGTGGCGAGAAGCAGCGTGAAGCATTCGTAATCGGTATGCGCGCCGATTCCCGCCACGTCCACGGCTTCGGGCTGGAAGGGGTAGTGGATCAGGCGCAACTGGCTGGGCGGGGCCAGCACCAGATGGTCCAGCGCCTCGCCCGGCTGGCCCAGCGCCAGGCACAGCCCGCGCAGCAGGCGGCGGCCCACGGCGAACGCGGCGGCGTAATAGCCCATCACGTCCTCGCGGAAGCCGGGCAGGTCGGGCCACTGGTTCGGGCCCAGCATCGGGTTGCCGGCGGGCACGCGCTCGGCCGGCAGGTCCAGCGCCAGGTCGAAGGCCTCCTTGAGGTCCTTGGTCGATCCCGGCGCGGTGTCCGCGAACACTTCCTCGCCTTCGGGCACATAGCCGCGATGGTTGGCGGACCGGCCGATGTAGCTGGCCATCTTCCGCTCGACCGGCAAGTCGAAGAATCGCCGCGCCGCGCCGCGCAGGCGATCGATCACGGCGGGGGCGATGCCATGGCCGGTGATGTGGAGGAATCCGACGTCCGAACAGGCGCGGCGAAGCTGCTCCACCACCGCCGCTTCGGCGATCGGATCATCGCCGCCCAGTGGGGCGATGTCGATCACCGGGATGGTGCGGAATGGGCCGCTTTCAGCCGGGGCTGTAACCGTCTGTGTGGCGTTTGTGTGCGTCTCTGTGCCGAATGAAAAGGTGCCGTGCAGGTCCATCAGCCGCAGTTCGCGGGGCATGGGCAGGCCGTGGGGATCGACATCGGCCACGGTCAGCCGGCTCCCTTCGATCCGCGCGCCCGGCTCCAGCAGCAGCGCGCCTTCGCGCCAGGGCAGCGTGGAACGGTCGATCCGCCAGCCTTCGGGCGTGACCGTGCCGAAGGAAATCTCGCAATCGATCAGCGCCTGCGCCTGCCGGGCATCGGTATCGCACAGCAGCGCCGAAAGATCGTGATCATCGGCCAGCGCGATGCCGCGCCCCCGCGCATAGGCGAAATGCGGGCCGCTCTGCACCAGCCGCACCTCGCGTCCGTCGGCTTCGGAAACAAAGCCCGCCGCCGCGCTCGCGCCATCTTCGTCGTCGCCGCACACCTGCCAGTATTCGACATATTCGGCGTCGACGCCATATTCGATCAGCAGGCCGTCCTCCGGCACCAGCCGGCCCTTGTCGCCCAGCGCGGTGGGCGACTGGAAATCGATCTCGCGCCGCCATTCGGCCAGGTCGCCGTTCAGGATGAAGCGGCCCGCGAAGCCTTCCTGACAGGCGAGGATGCGCGCCTCTTCGGGCTGGACTTCGGCGAGGCAAGTGGCCTGCACGCGGCCGCTGATCGCGGGCGGCTGGCGCAAGTCGGCATAAAGCACCGGCCCTTGCAGCCATTCGGTGCGGACCAGCGTTTCGACCGGCTGGCCGGGGCGCGACAGCAGCAGGCGCTGCCACAATCCCCGATAGTCACCGGCCCTGATAGTCATCGCGATTCCCAGCCATGTCCGGCTCCGCACCTTCGATGTTGCAGTGCGACAAAGGCTAATTTGGCTGGCTCATAACGCTAGATGCTAAATTTCGATGAAGCTCATAGTTTGAAATTATGAGCGGCGCGCGCGCAAGCGGCGGCGGATTTCATCCAGGAACAGTTGCGTGGCGGTATCGCGCGAAGGATCGGCGCGCGAGATCAGGAAAATCTCGTAGGAGGGCAGCCGTTCCGGCGGCAGCAGCGGCCAAAGCCGGCTGGTGCGCACCGCGGCTTCGGCCGCGCCGATCGGCAGGAAGCCGATGCCGACGCCCAGCGAGATCAGCCGCAGCGCCTCGTGCACATCTTCCGCCTGGCCGGCGCGCTCCTCGCCCAGGCCATAGCGGTTGCGCAGGCGCGTGACGCCGTCCGGCTCGTCGGCCCCGGTCAGCACGAAACCCTCGCGCCGCAGCGCGTCGATCCGTTCGATCCGCCGGCCATAGAGCGGGTGGGCGTGCGAGCAGTAAAGCTGCTGCGTTTCCACGAACATCGGCTCGTAGATCAGTTCCACGCTGACATGGCCTTCATAGCCGATGCCCACTTCGACATCGCCCTGTTCCAGCGCTTCGAGCACGCCGCGCCAGGGCGAAACGCGCAGTTCCATGGCGATGGCCGGATGGCGGCGGTGGTAGGACGCGATGGCCTCGTCCAGTTCGGTGCAGATCACCGAGGAAATGAGCTGGATGCGCACCACGCCCGACACGCGCTTGGTCGCCTGCGCCAACTGGTGCTGCGCCATGCGCACCGATTCGAACATGTCCTCGCACAAGGCCTGGAGCGAGCGCCCCGCCGGCGTGATGCGGATGCCGCTGGTCGATCGTTCGAACAGCCGCGCGCCCAACTGGTCTTCCAGTCGCTTGAGCGCGGCGCTGACGCTGGGTTGCTGGCGGTTGAGATTGCGCGCCGCCGCGCCGATCCCCCCGGCGCGCACGATCTCCAGGAAGATCTTGAGCAGGTTCCAATCGACGGTGCGGGCGAAATCGCGATCGATGCGGGCGGCTGGTTCTGACATGGGAAAGGCGATGCTACGCCAGCTTCGTCCTGGCCGCCAGCACTCGTCAGATTTCGAGCTGGCTGCCCATTTCGATCACGCGGTTGGTGGGCAGCTTGAAGAATTCCATGGCGCTGGCCGCGTTGCGCATCATCCAGCCGAACAGCCGTTCGCGCCAGATCGCCATGCCCGGCCGGCGCGATGCGATCAGCGTCTGGCGAGACAGGAAATAGCTGGTTTCCGATGGCTTGAAAGGGCCGCCCGCCGCTTCGGTGGCGCGCAGCGCGGCGGGAATATCGGCTTCGTCCATGAAGCCATAGCGCAGCACGATGCGGAAGAAGCCCTGGCCAAGCTCGGTCACGTCGTGGCGCGCGTTGGGCGGCACGTGGGGCACCGGCTCGGTCCGCACGGTCAGGATGACCACCCGGTCGTGCAGGATGAAGTTGTGCTTCAGGTTGTGGAGCAGCGCGGGCGGAATATTGTCGGCATCCGCGGCCAGGAACACCGACGTGCCGTGGACGCGGCGCACGCGGCTGCCGGTGGACGTGATGAACAGTTCGATCGGCATGGCGTCTTCGGCCAGGCGCTCGCGCAGGATGCGGCGGCCCTTGGCCCATGTCGTCAGCAGGATAAAGGCGATCGCGGCGACCAGCAGCGGGAACCAGCCGCCATCGGGGATCTTGGTGACGTTGGACGCGAAGTAGAGGCCATCGACCACCAGGAAGGTGCCGGTCAGCAACCCGGCGACCAGCGGATGCCATTTCCACACCGCGAACGTCAGTACGCCCAGCATGCAGGCGGTGATGAACATCGTGCCCGTCACCGCGATGCCATAGGCGGCGGCCAGGTTGCTGGAACTGCGGAAGCCCAGCACCAGCAGGATCACCAGCACCAGCAGGCCCCAGTTGATCAGCGGCACATAGATCTGCCCGGCGGCGCGCGCGCTGGTGTGCAGGATGCGCAGGCGCGGCAGGTAACCCAGTTGCACCGCCTGCTGCGATACCGAGTAGGCGCCGGATATAACCGCCTGGCTGGCGATGATCGTGGCCATCGTGGCCAGCAGCACCAGCGGCAGGCGCGCCCAGTCGGGTGCCATCAGGAAGAACGGGCTTTCCACCGCGGCCGGCGCGTGCAGCAGCAGCGCCGACTGGCCCAGGTAGTTGAGCATCAGGCAGGGAAACGCGATGTAGAGCCACGAGACCATGATCGCCTTGCGCCCGAAATGGCCCATGTCGGCATAGAGCGCCTCGGCCCCCGTCACCGCCAGCACCACCGAGCCAAGCGCGAGGAAGGCCAGGCCCGGATCGATCAGGAAGAAGTTCAGCGCATAGCTGGGGCTGAGCGCCCACAGCACTTCGGGCGCGCTGGCGATGCCGATCACGCCCAGCACCGCCAGCACCGCGAAGTAGACCAGCATGACCGGGCCGAACAGCTTGCCCACGCGGGCCGTGCCGTGCGACTGGATCATGAACAGGCCGATGATGATCGCGATCGAGATCGGCAGCACATAATCGGCCAGGCTTTCGTGAACCACGGTCAGCCCTTCCACGGCGGAGAGCACCGAAATCGCCGGGGTGATGATCGCATCGCCATAGAACAGCGCGGTGGCGATCACCCCCAGCACCGCGATCGGTCCGCTCCACCGGCTTTCGCCCAGCTTGCTGCCGATCAGTGCGAGGAGGGCCAGACTGCCGCCTTCGCCCTTGTTGTCGGCGCGCAAGATGATGAAGACGTACTTGATCGTGACGATCAGCATCATCGTCCAGAAGACCAGCGACATCACCCCGAAGATATGCGCCGGGTCCACCGCCAGCGGGTGATGGCCGATGAAGCTTTCCTTCAGGGCATAGAGCGGGGAGGTGCCGATATCGCCGAACACCACCCCGATCGCGCCGATGGCGAGGGCGGTTGTGCTTTCGGGATGGCTGTGCTGCGCTTCGACCGGGTGGTCCATCCACGAAAGCTAAGCCGCTCCGCCACCGCGTGCCAATGATTTTACGCAATCTTTATGCGGCGGGGGGTGGGAAAGAGCCCGCCTTATCCCCCTTGTTCCCACATCCGCTCTGCCTGAGCGGGGTTGGTGCTTGCGTTGCACGCGCTCCCTCACACGTGGATCAGCGATGCCACCGCGTCGGGCGGGGTGCTGGCGGTTCGGCCTTCCTTGACGATGCACCCCCGCTGCATGACGAAGAAGCGTTCGGCGAACGACCACGCGAAATCGAGATTCTGTTCCACGATCAGGATCGCCACCCCCAGTTCGGTGCGCACGCGCAGCAGCGCATCCTCGATCTGCTGGACGATGTTGGGCTGGATGCCCTCGGTCGGTTCGTCAAGCAGCAGCAGCTCGGGCTGGCCGGCCAGGGCGCGGCCAATCGCGAGCTGCTGCTGCTCTCCCCCTGAAAGGACGCCGGCCTTGCGGTTGGCGATCTGGGTCAGCTTGGGGAACAGGTCGAACACCATGTCGGGCACTTTCTTCGCCCCGCTAAAGCCGGGGCGCGACAGGGCGGAAAGCCCGACTTCCAGGTTCTCGCGCACGGTCAGGTGCGGGAAGACGTGGCGGCCCTGCGGCACGAAGCCGATCCCGGCGCGCGAACGCTGATGCGCCTTCATCGCGGTCACTTCATCGCCGTGCCAGTAGATGTGCCCGCCCGAAACGGGCAACTGGCCCATGATCGTCTTCATCAGCGTGGTCTTGCCCACGCCGTTGCGGCCCAGCACCGTGGCGGAATCGCCCTTGTTGAGATCGAACGCCACGTCCCACAGCACTTGCCCCTTGCCATAGGCGGCGCTGACGCTGCGCAAGTTCAGCAACTGGCCCGGCATTTCGATCCTGCTGGTCGGTCCTGTCATTTCGCCCTCCCGAGATAGATGGCGGCCACTTCCTCGTCGGCGCGGATGTCGGCCAGCGTGCCTTCGCGCAGCAACTGGCCCTGGTGCAGCACCACCACATGCCCGCCAAGCTGCGCCACGAAATCGATGTCGTGATCGATCACCAGCACCGCGTGCTTGCCGACCAGCGCTTTCACGATCTCTGCCGTCTGCGTGCTTTCCGCCGCGCCCATGCCGGCGGTCGGCTCGTCCAGCAGCAGCAGTTCGGCATCGGTGGCGACGACCATGCCGATCTCCAGCCACTGTTTCTCGCCGTGGCTGAGATTGCCGGCCAGCGCGTCGCGGCGCGGCGCGAGGCCGACCGTTTCGAGGATCTCCTCGGCCCGGGCGCGGGCCTCTGCCTCGCCCTTGCGGCCGAACTTGGTCCACCAGCGGCGATCCCTGGTGGCGGCGATGACCAGGTTGTCGATCACCGAAAGCGCCACCAGCACGCCGGGCGTCTGGAACTTGCGGCAGATACCCAGCCCGACGATGGCGTGTTCCGCCTCGGCCTGGATTTCGCGGCCGTGGAACAGCACCTTGCCCGACGTGGCGCGCACGCGGCCGATGATCGCATCGCACATCGTGGACTTGCCGGCCCCGTTCGGGCCGATCACCACCGTCATGCTGCCGCTTTCGATGGTCAGCGACAGGTCGTTGATTGCCTTGAACCCGTCGAAATCGACGACGACGTTCTGCAATTGCAGCATCGGCGCGCTCATGCCGCGTCCTCCTTGTCAGGGCTCGCCTGCTTCATGGCGGCCTGTTCCGCCTTGTCCTTGCGCCAGCGGGCGAACATGTCTCCGGCGCGGCTGGGGCGGAACGGATGGTCCGGCCCGAACAGCCCGGCCAGCCCCTTGGGCAGCACGGTGACGGCGATGATGAACAGCCCGCCCAGTGCATAGAGCCACAGTTCGGGCAGCGCGGTGGAAACCTTGTCCTTCGCGAAGTTCACCAGCAGCGCCCCGGCCAGCGCCCCGGCCACGCTGTCGCGCCCGCCGATCGCCACCCAGATCACCATCTCGATCGACGGCACCACGCCGACCAGCGCGGGCGAGATCACACCGGCGTGAAGCGTGAACAAGGCACCAGAAATGCTTGTCAGCAAGGCCGCGACGGTGAACGCGATGACCTTGTAGGGCGCCGGATCATAGCCCAGGAAGCGCAGCCGGTTGGCGCCGTCGCGGCTGGCGCGCAAGAGCTTGCCGAAGCGGCTGGCCAGCAGCCAGCGCAGCCCGAAGAAGGCCGCCACGACCAAGAGCAGCGTGATGAAATAGAGGCCGGTCGAGGTGGACGGCAGGTTGAGGTTGAAGCCGAACAGCGTGCGATAGTCGGTCAGCCCGTTGAAGCCGCCGGTCTTGCCCTGCTGGCTGATCAGCAGCGTGGCGAAGGCCAGCGCCAGGGCCTGCGTGATCAGCGCGAAATAGACCCCGCCGATGCGCCGCCGGAAGATCAGCCAGGCGAAAAGCGCGGCGATGGCGGGGGCGACCAGCAGGATGGCGAGCACCGCCACCACGGGGCTGCGGAATATGGCCCACCACCACGGCAGCGCGGTCACGCCAGACCACACCATGAAATCGGGCAGTTCGGTGGCGCCAAGGTCGGCCAGCTTGAGGTGCATGGCGATGGCATAGCCGCCAAGGCCGAAGAACACGCCCTGGCCAAGGCTCAGCACGCCGCCTTCGCCCCACAAGAGCACCAGCCCCATGGCGGTGAGCGCCAGCGCGAGGAAACGGGCCAGCAAGTTGAGGTCGTAGGCCGAAAGCAGCCAGGGCGCGGCCAGCGCCAGGATCAGGGCGAGAGCGCCGAACACGGGCTTCAGGGGAAGGGAAGGGGTCATGTCGGGCCGCTCCTATTCGCCGTCCAGCGCGCGCGATTTCACCGCGATCACGCCTTGCGGCCGGAACTGGAGGAAGATGATGACGAACACGAGCGTCAGCACCTGGGCGAAGCTCACGTCGACGACGATCTGCGACAGCGCCATGAACAGCCCGATCATCAGCGCCGCATAAGTGGTGCCAAGGATGCTGCCGAGGCCGCCGAGGATGACGACAAGGAACGCGGTGACGATGTAGCTTTGCCCGACATTGGGCGTAACCGGCCCCAGCAACGCCAGCACAACGCCACCTAGACCGGCCACACCGGCACCGAGCGAGAACACAAAGCAATCGACGAGCCGCACATTGACGCCCATGGCCGCCGCCGTCGGCCGGTCCTGATTCACCGCGCGAACCAGAAGGCCGATCCGTGTGAAGCGCAGGATCGCCGCCATGCCCAGCAGCACCAGAATGGCCACCAGCAGGATGAACAATCGCGTCATCGGCAGGTCCAGGCTGCCGAGCGTGATGCCGCCATCGAGCCAGGCGGGGGCCTGCACCGAAACGCCGGTCGCGCCGAACAGGTCGCGCGCGCCTTGCTGCATGATCAGGCTGACGCCCCAGGTGGCGAGCAATGTGTCGAGCGGGCGCGCGGTCAGCTTGCTGACAAGGCCGGTTTCCAGCACCGCGCCGAACAGCCCGGCGCCGAGAAAGGCCATGACCATCGCCACGAGGATGCCGGCGGGGCCGGGCACGACGAGCATCGTCAGATAGGCGATGTAGCTGCCCAGCATCAGGATTTCGCCATGCGCCATGTTGATCACGCGCATCAGGCCGAAGCTGAGCGCCAGCCCCAGCGCCGCGAGGATATAGAGCGAGGCGACGCTGAAGCCGTTGAATAGCTGGCCGGTCAGGAAGGCGGTGTCCATCGTGCGTCCTTCAAGGGTTCATCGGGCTGGGGCGGCGATCTCCTGCCCCGAGGGAGCCTTGCGGCTTCCCGGGGCAGGAGGCGGGTCCACCACCGCTTCGGGGGATGGTGCGGCGGGCCGGACCTTGGCCCGCCTCACACCATCAGATCTTGCAGGTCTTGCCGGGGAACGTGACCGGATCGTAGGGATCGGGATCGATCGCGGTCGGCGAGTTCCAGATGATCTTGAACTGGCCGTCGGGCATCGACTGGCCGATGTACCCGGTCTGGACCAGGCTGTTGTTGGCGATGAACTTCACCGCGCCCAGCGGGGTGGGAATGGCGTCGAGCGTCACCGCCGCGGCGCGGACCTTGGCCGGATCGGTGCTGCCCGCCTTTTCGACCGCGGCCTTCCAGATGTCGACATCGACATAGCCGTGGACCATCGGGTCGGTGATCACCGCGTCAGCCCCGAACTTGGCCTTGTAGGCTTCGATGAACTTCTTGTTCTCGGGATTGTCGAGGCTCTGGAAATAGTTCCAGCCGGCATAGCCGTCCTGCACCAGCGTCGGTCCCATCGACATGGCTTCCTGTTCGCCGATCGAGAACGACATGACCGGCAGCACCTTCGAGGTCAGCCCGGCCGCCGCCATCTGCTTGAAGAAGGCGACGTTGGAATCGCCGTTCAGCGTGGAATAGATCACGTCGGGCTTGGCCGCCTTGATCTTGCCGATCACGCCCGAGAACTCGGTGCCGCCCATCGGCTGGTATTCCTCGCCCGAAAGCGTCAGCCCGTCCTTGGCGATGTGCGTCTTGAGGATCAGGTTGGCGGTGCGCGGGAACACATAGTCCGAGCCGACCAGGAAGAACTTCTTGAAGCCCTGCTGCTTGCCCCAGTCATAGGCGGGCAGGATCTGCTGGTTGGGCTGCGCGCCCGAATACATGATGTTGGGCGAGCATTCGTTGCCTTCGAACTGCACCGGATACCACAGCAGGTTGCCGGTCTTTTCGAACACCGGCAGCATCGCCTTGCGGCTGGACGATGTCCATCCGCCGAACACCGTGGCCACCTTGTCGCTTTCGATCAGCTTCGATGCCTTTTGCGCGAAGATCGCGGGATCGGACGCGCCGTCCTCGATCACCGGGGCGATCTTCTTGCCCAGCACGCCGCCGGCGGCGTTGATCTCGTCGATGGCGAGCTGGGTCGAATTCTTCACGGTGACTTCGGAAATCGCCATCGTGCCCGAAAGCGAATGCAGGATGCCGACCTTGATGTCGCCTTCGCCGCCCGCCGCCGTGCCTTCGCCGCCCTTCGAACAGGCGCTGATCCGCGCGGTGCAGGCCAGCGCGGCGGCCAGGAATGCTCTCTTGTTCATCAATGACATGGTGATGGTCCCTTTATCTATCGGCTTGTGTCTTGGCCGGCTTGTGTCTGGGCGCCCCGAGGGCGCCTGTGCATCGATGGTGGTGGAGTGTCAGAAGCGTCCCCCGACGGAGAACACGACCGTGCCACCGGCACGGTTGTCGCCGTCTGACGCCGGCGAGAAGCGGTTGGTGTCGATGTATTCGGCGGCGAAGGTCACCGGGCCGGTGGTGTAGCTGGCGCCCAGCGACCAGTTCACCTTGCTGTTCCAGTTGCTGCCGTCCTCGTACCCGGCCAGCGCCTTCATGCCGATGCCGGTATCGGGGATGGAATAGGTGACCACGCCATAGCCATAGGTGCTGTGGCCGCCGCCGTTGTATTCATCGTGGATCGCGCCCACGCCCACCGTCACCGGGCCGGCGGGCATGCTGGCGCCCACTTCGAACTGGTCGAAATCGAGATCCTTGACGTCGTGGAACACCAGCCGCAGGTAGCGCGCCTTCAGATCGACGGTGCCGACCTTGGCCTTGATGCCGGCATAGAGATCGGTTTCCATCGCCCCGGCGCCGGCATCCTTGTCGAGGCTCGACCCCCAGATGCCGCCATAAAGGCTGATGCTTTCGTTGAGCGGGATCGTCGCCTCGACAACGCCCTGGATCACCGGCTTGGTGTCGCTCAGCGATGCGCCGCGCAGGCGATAGTCGGTCAGGAACGTCACGCCGCCGCTGAACTTGACGGGAAGCTCGTCGGCATGGGCCTGGGTCGTGAAGCCGACCGCCGCCGAAGCCAGCATTATCCCCGCGAGCGATGCTTTCGTGAAGCGCATTATGGTAACCTCCGCATGAACCTTGGCCACCGAACCCCCCGGCGGCATGCGGATGTTGTGCAGTGCAGCACATCCTGGCCATGGGGCGTTTGACGTAGGCTTTTGCGCATCGCCAAGGCATGGCGGGCGGGGGTTTTGAGTCCATACGTCAAATGCCCCATGTAGAGGCTCGTTTAATCGTTGAACGACCGGGGAACGCGCGCATAGTGCAGCCCCACAGGAGAAACGCGCGCGTGCATCGGGGATTCGATCTGGCAGTAGGCGAAGCGGCGGGGGCCGATGTCGCCGGCCCTGCTGCGGTGCCGCAATTCCTGCGCAGCCAGGGCGCGCTGGACCTGTCGTTCCGCCTGCGCGGCGGGCGCAGCGTGATCGATCGTTCCTATCAGTCGGGCTGCCTGCGCATGCGCCTGCCGCGCGCCGAATCGCCGGCCGAAGCGCCCTGCGCCGTGCTTATCAACACCGCCGGCGGCGTGGCCGAGGGTGACAGCCTGGACCAGCGCATCGCCTGGGGGGAGGATACCGTGGCCACGGTCACCACCCAGGCGGCCGAAAAGGTCTATCGCGCGCTGGCCAGGGGCTGCGCCATTTCGACGCGGCTTTCGGTGGAGCGCGGGGCGCGGGCCGAATGGCTGCCGCAGGAAACGATCCTGTTCGATGCCTGCCGCCTGCGCCGCGAAGCGCGGATCATGCTGGCCGAGGATGTCACGTTCCTGGGTGTCGAATCGATCGTGCTGGGGCGCACCGCCATGGGCGAGCATGTGCGTTCGGGCGCGCTGCGCGATGCCTTGCGCATCTGGCGCGGTGGCCGGCTGATCTATGCCGATGCGCTGGCGCTCGATGGCGATATCGCCGCGCTGATGCGCCGCGCCGCGATCGGCGGCGGCGCGCGCGCGATGGCGGTGATCGTCCATGCGTCCGATGGGGCGGCGGCGCTGCGCGATCCGGTGCGCGATGCGCTGGAACAGGCCGAAGGGCTTGGCGCGGCAAGCTGCTGGAACGGATTGCTTGCGGTGCGCCTGATCGCGCCCGATGGAGAGGTGCTGCGGCATGATGTCGCGCTCGCGCTGTCGGTGCTGCGCGAGGGGCGGCCGCTGCCCAGGGTGTGGAGGTGCTGACGTGCAATTGACGCCGCGTGAAAAGGACAAGATGCTGCTGGCGCTGGCGGCGATGATCGCCCGCCGCCGGCTGGAACGGGGCGTGAAGCTCAACTATCCCGAAGCCGTCGCGCTGATTTCGGACTTCGTGCTGGAAGGCGCGCGCGACGGGCGCAGCGTGGCCGACCTGATGGAGGCGGGCGCCCATGTGCTGACCCGCGATCAGGTCATGCCCGGCATCGCCGAGATGATCCACGACGTGCAGGTCGAAGCCACGTTCCCCGATGGCACCAAGCTGGTGACCGTCCATGATCCGATCAGGTGACCAGATGATACCAGGCGAACTGCTGCCCGAACCGGGCGATCACGTGCTCAACGAAGGCCAGCCGGTCACGGTGCTGAAAGTCGCCAACAGCGGCGATCGGCCGGTGCAGGTGGGCCGCCACTATCACTTCGCCGAAGCCAACGAAGGGCTGGTGTTCGATCGCGACGCGGCGCGCGGGCAGCGGCTGGATATTCCGGCGGGCACCGCGGTGCGCTTCGAACCGGGCCAGACGCGCGAGGTTCAGCTTGTGCCGGTGCGCGGCGGGCGGGCGGTGATCGGCTTCCAGGGCAAGGTCATGGGAGGGCTGGACTGATGCCCTATCGCATGTCCCGCGCGGCCTATGCCGACATGTTCGGTCCCACCACCGGCGATCGGCTGCGGCTGGCCGACACCAACCTGATCATCGAGATCGAGCGCGACTTCACCATCCTGGGCGAGGAAGTGAAGTTCGGCGGCGGCAAGGTCATCCGCGATGGCATGGGCCAGAGCCAGATCACCAATGCGGCGGGCGCCGCCGATACGGTGATCACCAATGCCGTGATCGTGGACTGGACCGGCATCTACAAGGCCGACGTGGCGCTGAAGGCGGGCCGCATTGCCGCCATCGGCAAGGCGGGCAATCCCGATATCCAGCCGGGGGTGACGATCGTGGTCGGCCCCGGCACCGAAGTGATCGCGGGCGAGGGCAAGATCCTGACCGCGGGCGGCATCGACGCGCATATCCACTATATCTGCCCGCAGCAGGTGGACGAAGCGCTGACATCGGGCGTCACCACGTTCGTCGGCGGCGGCACCGGGCCGGCCACGGGCACCAACGCCACCACCTGCACGCCGGGGCCGTGGCACATCGAACGCATGCTGATGGCGGCCGAAGGCCTGCCGATCAATCTGGCCTTCGCCGGCAAGGGCAACGCCAGCCAGCCGGCCGCGCTGGTAGAGCAGATCGAGGCGGGGGCCGCCGCGCTGAAGCTGCACGAGGACTGGGGCACCACGCCCGCCGCGATCGACTGCTGCCTTTCGGTGGCCGATGCGATGGACGTGCAGGTGATGATCCACACCGATACGCTGAACGAATCCGGCTTCGTGCAGGACACCATCGCCGCCTTCAAGGGACGCACCATCCACGCCTTCCACACCGAGGGCGCGGGCGGCGGGCATGCGCCGGACATCCTGATCCTGGCGGGTTTTCCCAACGTGATCCCTTCGTCCACCAATCCGACGATGCCGTTCACGGTGAACACCATCGACGAGCATTTGGACATGCTGATGGTGTGCCATCACCTCGATCCCTCGATCCCGGAAGACCTGGCCTTTGCCGAAAGCCGCATCCGCAAGGAAACCATCGCGGCGGAGGATATCCTCCACGATCTGGGCGCGCTTTCGATCCTGTCGTCCGACAGCCAGGCGATGGGCCGCGTCGGCGAAGTCGTCACCCGCACCTGGCAGACCGCGCACAAGATGAAGGCGCAGCGCGGCACGCTGCCGGGCGACAGCGCCCGCAACGACAATCTGCGCGTGCGTCGCTATGTGGCGAAGTACACGATCAATCCTGCCATCGCGCAAGGCATGTCGGCCGAGATCGGCTCGATCGAAGCGGGCAAGCTGGCCGATCTGGTGCTGTGGTCGCCGGCGTTCTTCGGGGCCAAGCCCGATCTGGTCATCAAGGGCGGGATGATCGTTTCGGCGATGATGGGCGATGCCAACGCGTCCATCCCCACGCCGCAGCCGGTGCACAGCCGCCCGATGTTCGGCCAGTATGGCAAGGCCATGGCCGCCAGTTGCGTCAGCTTCGTCAGCCAGGCGGCGGTGGACCGCGACATCGCGGGGCGGCTGGGCCTGTCGCGCCGCGTGCTGCCGGTGGTGGGGACGCGCGGCATCGGCAAGGCGCAGATGAAGCTCAACGATGCGCTGCCGCACATCAGCATCGATCCCGAAACCTACGAAGTGCGCGCCGATGGCGAGCTGCTGACCTGCGAGCCGGCGGCCGAACTGCCGCTGGCGCAGCGCTATTTCCTTTATTGAACAAGGGTTTTTCGAAGAATGCGCAGGATCTACGCCGTCGAACCCGGTGCCGCTGAAGCGGCCGACGATGTCGTGCGGCTCGATCATGACCGGCGCACGCGCCGCCGCATGGTCTTCACCACCGAGGCGGGGCGTTCGATCCTGCTCGACATGCCGCGCCCCGTGCGGCTGCGCGATGGCGACGGGCTGCGGCTGGAGGATGGCGCGCTGGTCCGCGTCGAAGCGCTGCCCGAAGCGCTGGTAGAGATCACCGCGCCCAGCACCGCCGCGCTGGTGCGCATCGCCTGGCACCTGGGCAATCGCCACTTGCCCACGCAACTGCTGCTCGACGGCGAAAGCGGCCGCCTGCGCATCCGCGAGGATCACGTGATCGCGCAAATGGTCGAAGGGCTGGGCGGGCATTGCCAGCGCCTGCTCGAAGCCTTCGATCCCGAAGGCGGGGCCTATGACGGCGCGCCGGGCGGGCACGCGCACCACCACCACGCGCACGACGATCATGATCACCACCACCACGATCACGCCCATGGCTGACACCGCGCTGTATGACCTGATGAGCTGGATGTCGCCATCGTGGCCGATCGGCGCCTTCGCGCATTCGAGCGGGCTGGAATGGGCGGTGGAGCATGGCCACGTCACCAGCCGCGCCAGCACCGCCGAATGGATCGCCGCGCTGCTGGCGCACGGCGCGATCCGCAACGACATGGTGCTGTTCGTCCACGCCTGGCGCGCCGCGCGCGGCGGGGATCGGGATCGGCTTCTGGACGTGGCCGAACTCGCCGCCGCATCGCAGACCGGGTTCGAACGCCGGCTGGAAGCCACCGCGCAGGGCGCCGCCTTCCGCCGCATCGCCGCCGCGACCACGGCTGAGGAACCGCGCTTCGCCGCGCTGCTCGCTGGCGTGGACGATGATGACCTGGCCTATCCCGTCGCCGCGGCGGTGCTGTTCGCCTGCCATGGCATAGGCCTGGCGCCTGCGCTCACCGCCTGGCTGCACGGCGCGGCGGCAAACCTGGTTTCGGCGGCGCAGCGGCTGGTGCCGCTGGGGCAGACCGACGGGCAGACCGTCCTGCGCGATCTGCGCGCGCCGATCCTTGCCGCCGTGGAATGGGCCGCTGCCCTGCCCGATGGCGATCCGTTCGAGGCGCTGGGCGGGGCGGCGCTCGTCGCCGAGCTTGGCTGCATGGCCCATGAAACCCAGTACACGAGGTTGTTCCGAACATGACTGACCAATCGACTTCAGGCCCGCCCCCGTCCGGACCCCCTTCGTCCGGTCCCTTGCGCGTCGGCATCGGCGGGCCGGTGGGATCGGGCAAGACCGCGCTGATGGACGCGCTGTGCAAGCACTTGCGTGATCATTACGATATCGCCGCGATCACCAACGACATCTACACGCGCGAGGATGCCGAGTTCCTCACGCGCGCGGGATCGCTGGTGCCCGAACGCATCATCGGCGTGGAAACCGGCGGCTGCCCGCACACCGCGATCCGCGAGGACGCCTCGATCAACCTGGCCGCCGTGGGCCAGTTGACCAAGCGCTTCCCCGGCCTCGACCTGATCCTGATCGAAAGCGGCGGCGACAACCTGGCCGCGACGTTCAGCCCCGAACTGGCGGACCTGACGATCTACGTGATCGACGTGTCCGCCGGCGACAAGATCCCGCGCAAGGGCGGGCCGGGCATCACCCGGTCGGACCTGCTGGTCATCAACAAGATCGATCTGGCCCCCTTCGTCGGCGCCAGCCTTGAGGTGATGGACCGCGACGCGAAGAAAATGCGCGGGGATCGGCCGTTCGTGTTCACCAATATCCGCGCCGGGCAGGGCCTGCCCGAGATCGCGCAATTCATCATCAGCACCGGCGGCCTGCCGGAAAGGAGCATCGGATGAACAAGCCGCTTTTCCGCCTGACTCCGCTGGCACGTCTGGCCGGCGCGGCGCTGCTGGTCGCGCCCGGCGCCGCATGGGCGCATCCGGGGCACGATGGCGCGCCGGGCTTCGCATCGGGCTTTGCGCATCCGTTTACCGGGATCGACCATCTGGGCGCGATGCTGCTGGTGGGGCTGTGGACCGGGCTGCTGCTGCGCCAGTCGCGCGCGATGTGGGCGCTGCCGGCGGCGTTCCTGGCGGCGATGCTGGCCGGGTTCGCCCTTGCCGGGACGATCGGCGGCGGTGCGGCGGAACCGCTGATCGTGCTGTCGCTGCTGGCGCTGGGCGGCGCGGTGGCGCTGCGCGCCCGCGCGCCGCTGCCCTTCGCGCTGGCGGCGGTCATGCTGTTCGGCTTCGCGCATGGGCAGGCGCATGGGCTGGAAACGCCAGCCGGCGCGTTCCCCGCGCTGTTCGCGGCGGGCTTTCTGGTGGCGACGGGCGTGCTTCAGGGCGCCGGGCTGTGGTGCGCGCGTGTGCTGCCGGCACCCGTGCTGCGCGCCATCGGCGCGGCCGGGGCGGGGCTGGGCCTGGTGCTGGCCGGCGCGGCCTGACGCAAAGCGCGGCGCGTGCGTTCGACGAAACCGCCTGCCGTCAGCGGATCGCATCCCACGGGGGCGCCCAGCGCCCGCGTCGCGATCAAGCGGCAGCGCATCGTCGGCACGCGCCGCACCTATAACCAGTGGGTCAACGACCAGACGCTGGAAGACTATGCGCTGCGCTTCACCGCCCGGCGCGCGCGCATCTGGTCGCCCGCGTGGGTCGGCAACACCGCGCTCG
Organism: Novosphingobium sp.; assembly: GCA_020848655.1. GTDB lineage: Bacteria > Pseudomonadota > Alphaproteobacteria > Sphingomonadales > Sphingomonadaceae > Novosphingobium. Next base: position 19,707 of record JADLHU010000138.1, on the reverse strand, counting down.
GCTCGATCGCGTTCCTTGCCTGCGAGGCGATCGGGGCGACGGTCACGATCAGCTACGGCTTTCACTCGATGGCCTGGGCGCTGGCGGCCGCCGCGCTGATCTTCCTGATCTCGGGCCTGCCGGTGTGCTATTACGGCGCGCGTTATGGCGTCGACATGGATCTGCTGACGCGCGGATCGGGCTTCGGCTACCTGGGATCGACGATCACGTCGGCGGTCTACGCCTCGTTCACGTTCATCCTTTTCGCGATAGAAGCGGTGATCCTTTCGGCGGCGCTGGAACTGTGTTTCGGCATCCCGCTGCCGGTGGGCCACATCATCAGCGCGCTGGTGGTGATCCCCATCGCCGCCTATGGCTTCAAGCGGATCAGCCGCTGGCAGAACTGGACCCAGCCGCTGTGGCTGCTGCTGCAACTGGCCCCGATCCTGTGGCTGGCGACCAAGGGGCAGGCCGGGCTGGATTTGTGGCGCGGCCACGCGGGCGCGGCGGGCGCGCCTTCGCTGCTCAGCTTCGGCGCGGCGCTGGCGGTGTTCCTTTCGTTGCTGCCGCAGATCGGCGAACAGGTGGATTACCTGCGCTTCCTGCCGCCGCGCGAACAGGTTGGCGCGCGGCGCTGGTGGACGGCGCTGCTGCTGACCGGGCCGGGCTGGATTCTGGTGGGGGGCGCCAAGATCCTGATCGGATCGTTCCTGGCGGTGATCGCGCTGGGCGCCGGCATGAGCGTGGCGGATGCCGCCAATCCCACCGCGCTGTATTTCATGACCTTTTCGGGCCTGCTTGCCTCTCCCGCCGGGGCCGTGGTTTTGACCGGGGTGTTCGTGGCGATCTGCCAGATCAAGATCAATGTGACCAATGCCTATGCCGGCTCGATCGCATCGTCGAACTTCTTCTCGCGGCTCACGCATCGCCACCCGGGCCGCGTCGTGTGGCTGGTGTTCAACACCGTGATCGCGCTGATGCTGATGGAAGGCGGCATCCAGACGGTGGTGGAACGCGTGTTGGCGCTCTACAGCAATTTCGCGGTGGCCTGGTTCGGCGCGGTGATCGCCGACCTGATGGTCAACAAGCCGCTGCGCCTCAGCCCGCCGGGGATCGAATTTCGCCGCGCCTACCTGCATGACATCAATCCGGTGGGCGTCGGCGCGATGCTCGGCTCGCTGCTGTGTTCCACGCTGTGCTTCGCCGGACTGTTCGGGCCGGTGGCGCAGATGTTCTCGCCGGTCATCGGGCTGGCGGTGGCCTTCGCGCTGTCGCCGCTGATCGCGTGGATCACCGGCGGCAGCCTTTATCTGGCGCGCCCGGCCGACGATCTCCACGCCGAGGAATGCGATTGCGGCGTCTGCGAGAACCGCTTCGAAGCGCCCGACATGGCGTTCTGCCCGGTCTATAACGGCCCGATCTGTTCGCTGTGCTGCACGCTGGAAGCGCGCTGCCACGATGCCTGCAAGGAACGCCCGCAATCGATCGAGCGGGTGGCGGCCTTTGTGCGCAGCATCATTCCCGCGCCGCTGACCGATGCGCTCTATGCCCGCATCGTGCGCTTCCTTTTGGCCTATGCGGTCACGGCGGCGATCGTCGGCACGGTGCTGCTGCTGGTGTTCTACCAGCGCGTCGGCGCGGGCGCCGATGCCGCGGCGCTGGCCGGCGTGCTGCAATCGGTGTTCGTCGGGCTGATGGCGGCGGGCGGCTTCGCGGTGTGGTATTTCGTGCTGGCGCGCGAAAGCATGCGCGCGGCGGAAGAGGAATCCGAACGCCAGACCGGCATGCTGCTCGACGAGATCGAGGCCCACGCCCGCACCGATGCCGAACTGCAGCGCGCCAAGGACGCGGCCGAAGCCGCCAACCTGGCCAAGAGCCGCTACATCATCGGCATGAGCCACGAGATCCGCACCCCGCTCAACGCCATATCGGGCTATGCGCAATTGCTGGAGCGCGATCCCGAACGGCCGGTGGGCGATGCCATCCGCGTGATCCGGCGCAGCGCCACGCACCTGGCCGATCTGGTCGACGGGCTGGTCGACGTGTCGCGGATCGAGAACGGATCGCTGCGCATCGCGCGCGACCGGGTGAACCTGGTCGACCTGCTGTCGCAGATCGTCGACATGTTCGGCATCCATGCGGCGGCGCGCGGCATCGCGTTCGACCATACCCGGCCCGATAACCTGCCGGCGTGGATATGGACCGACCAGAAGCGGCTGCGCCAGATCCTGATCAACCTGATCTCCAACGCGATCAAGTATACCCCCACCGGCAGCGCGGCGCTGCACATCCACTGGCGCAATCCGGTGGCCGAATTCGTGGTCGAGGATACCGGCGTCGGCATCGACGCGGCACATCTCGATCGCATCTTCGAACCGTTCGAGCGGCTGGAAACGGTGCGCGGCCAGCCGGGCGTGGGGCTGGGGCTGACCATCACCCGCATGCTGGTGGACATCATGGGCGGGCAACTGACCGTGCGCAGCGAGCCGGGCATCGGCAGCACGTTTCGCTTCAAGATGTTCTTTTCCGAAGCGCCTTCGCCCGAGGAAGGCGCCGGCGGCGGCCATGCCCTGCGCCGCGTGCAGCCGCACCGGCGCATCCTGGTGGTGGACGATGACCCCGCGCATCTCGATCTGGTGCGCGACCTGCTGGCGCCGCTGGCGTTCGAGCTGGACTTCGCCGCATCGGGCGAGGCGGGGCTGGCCGCCTTCGCGCGGACGCGGCCCGATCTGGTCATCATGGATGTCGCAATGCCCGGAATGGACGGCTGGGAAGCGGCGCGGCAGTTGCGCGCCCGCCACGGAGAGGACGTGCCGATCCTGATGGTTTCGGCCAACGTCCACGATTTCCAGCGCGCGCGCCGCCCCGATGATCCGCACGACGATTACCTGCTGAAACCCTACGAGATCGATGTCCTGCTCGATCGCATCTTCCTGCTGCTCGACCTCGATCCCGTGGCGGAGCCTTCACGGCCATGAGCGCGCGCGTCCTCATCGTCGATGACGATCCCGATACCCGCGCGCTGCTGACCGGATTCGCGGCGGGCGAAGGCTATGACACCAGCGCGGCCGCCAGCGGCGAGGACGCGCTGCTGCTGCTTGATGGCTGGCTGCCCGACGTGATACTGCTCGATGCGGTGATGCCGGGGCTGGACGGCTTCGAGACGTGCCGCCGGATCAAGGCGCGCGAGGCTTCGGCGCATGTCCCGGTGATCTTCATGACCGGCCTGTCGGAAACCGAACACGTCGTGCAGGGGCTTTCGGCGGGCGGGGTGGACTATGTGGGCAAGCCGGTGGTGCTCGATGAACTGGCCGCGCGCATTCGCGTCCACCTGGCCAATGCGCGCACCACGCGCGGCGCGCTGACCGCGCTCGACAGCGCGGGCACGCTGCTGTTCTCGTGCGACGATGCCGGCCGCATCGGCTGGGCCACCCCCGAAGCGCAGCGCCTGCTCGACGAGATGGACTTGCCCGCGGTCGAGGACATGCGCGCGATCCTGCGCGATCTGGCCGCCGGCGGCGGGCGCGGGGCGGTGACATTCGCCTGCGGCGGGCAGAAGCTTTCGGTCACGCAGCTTGGCCCGGCTGCCTCGGGCGAACATCTGTGCAAGCTCGCCCGCTCGATCGAGGGCATGGAAACGCAGCTTCTGGGGCAGGCCTTCGGGCTGACCCCGCGTGAGGCCGACGTGCTGCTGTGGACCGCGCGGGGCAAGTCCAACAAGGACATGAGCGAGATCCTCAACATCTCGGCGCGCACCGTGAACAAGCATCTGGAGCAGATCTTCATCAAGATCGGCGTCGAGAACCGCGCTTCGGCGACGGCGGCGGCAACGCGGATTCTTCTTCAGGCCTGAGCGGGAACCATGGCCCTTGGTTCGGGCTTACCGTACTGAAGGCGGAACCATGATCATGTGCGCATATTCCCATCGTCGGAACGATCCGGCCTCAGCCGCCGTCGCCGCCTGCGATCGCGGCGAACGGTGCGGGCGGTAGGACGCGATATGGCGGCTTTCCTCACCGAATGGACCGTGCGGTCCCACGGCGATCTGGTCCAGCTCGATACCGGGCTGCTGGCCGTCGAGGGCGTGATCCCGATGCCGCTGGGCAACTTCCCGCGCCGCATGACGGTGATCGGGCTGGCCGGTGGCGGGCTGGCGATCTGGAGCGCGATCGCGCTGCGCGAGCCGGAAATGCGCCGGCTGGAAGCGCTGGGGCAGCCCGAATGGCTGATCGTGCCCGGCGCCGCGCACCGGCTCGACGCGCATATCTGGAAGCAGCGCTATCCGCATCTGCGCGTGCTGTGCGCGCCCGGCGCCGCACAGGCGGTGGCCGAAGCGGTGCCCGTCGACGCCACGGGCGATCCGTTCCGCGATTCCGCGCTGCGCTTCGTTACCGTGCCCGGCACCGGCGCGCGCGAGGCAGCGCTGCTGGTGCGGCACGGCCCGCGCGTGACGCTGATCGTCAACGATATCATCGCCAATGTCCGCCATCCGCGCGGGCTGGGCACGCGGATCATGACCCGGCTGCTGGGCTTCGGCATCGATGGCCCGCGCGTCCCGCGTTTCGCGCGGCGCTTTTTCCTGGACGATCCCGTCGCTATGGCCGGGGCGCTGCGCGGCTGGGCGGGAGAACCTGGCCTGGCGCGCATCGTGCCCGCCCACGGCGATGTGATCGAAACCGATCCCCACGCCGCGCTGCTGCGCATCGCCTGCGATCTCGACGGCCGCCGCGCCGCCGGGGAACCAAGCGGCGACCCGTTGGTTTGACAGGATATCCCGCAGACAGGAGCCCATGTCATGACCCTTATCCTCATCCTGATCGTTGGTGGCGTGATCGGCTGGCTTGCCAGCATGGTCATGCGCACCGATGCCCAACAGGGCATTTTCCTCAACATCGTCGTCGGCATCGTCGGTGCGTTGATCGCCGGCGTGGTGCTGACCCCGCTGATCGGCGGCGCGCCCATCACCAGCGGATCGTTCGACTTCATGTCGCTGCTGGCTTCGTTCCTCGGCGCCGTGCTGCTGCTGGCGATCCTCAACCTGTTCCGTCGCGGTTCGGTCCGCTAGGCCCAGACCCCCTCGACCAGACCCCTCGAAACGCAGATGGCGGGCCGCAAGGTCCGCCATTTTTTTGTTGTTTTACAGGCGTGCGTTTCATAGACGAGCGAACCGGGCTGCGGCGGTGTTCGCTGCCCGTTCGGACGGAGACTGGATGTTAGAGCTTGTGCGATAGGACTCTCTGAAATTCGGAGAGTCTCGTGAATCCAAAGCCGCCGGGTGCCCGCGCGCCCGGGTACGTTTTCACGCCTATCATACGAGACGTCCATGAATATCTCACGAAACGAACACCATGTGCTGCACGGCCTGCCCCTTGGCGACCGCATCCTGCCCGATATCGAAACGCGGCTTCGCCGCAGTGCGCGCCCCGCTCTGCAATCGGGGGGCGTGACATGCTGATCCGCGATGAAACCCCAGGTGATGCTCCGGTCATTGGCCGGCTGGTCACCGAGGCCCTTTTGCTGCTTGCGCAATCGACCGGAACCGAGGCGCGCATCGTCGAAGCGCTGCGCGCAGAGGGGGCGCTTGCCCTCTCGCTCGTGGCCGAGGATGCGGGCGAGGTCATCGGGTATCTGGCCGCCTCGGCGGCCCGGATCGAGACGCAGGATGGCTGGGGCCTGATCGGGCCGCTTGTCGTTGCGCCGTCACGGCATCGCCAGGGCATCGGCACGGCCCTGATGGCGCAAGCCCTTCGCCGACTGCGAACGACCTGTCGCGGCGCGGCGCTGGTGGGAGATCCTGCCTACTACGGCCGGTTCGGTTTCCGGGCCTTCCCCGGCCTGGGCGTGGCCGGCTGCCCGCCCGAAGTGGTTCAGGCTTTGCCGTTCGACGGGGTGGCGCCGTGCGGGGAACTGATCCACCATCCGGCCTTCGGTCTGGATCAGCCGGCGTAATCGAAAGGGGGGGCTGCATCTCAGCGAGAGGTGCAGCCCCGTTCCATTCCGGCCAGGTTCGCTTCCGGCCAGGTTTGCTGCGGCTTGGAGTGATTTCGAGCCAGATGGAATCATCTGGCGACTCGGAAATCGCGGAAAAACAAGGATCTAGAGTGCAGCCTTTGATGCAATCAAGGGCGGATGCACTCTAGCCGCGCGGCACGTCGATCGTCGCGGCTTCCGGGTCCAGCAGCGCGGAAAGTTCGGCGCGGGCGCGGGCGACGCGGCTTTTCATCGTGCCCAGCGCGCATTCCGAAATCTGCGCGGCTTCCTCATACGTAAAGCCGCTCGCGCCCACCAGCAGCAGCGCCTCGCGTCGTTCGGGCGAGATCTTCTGCAAGGCGCGGTCCATGTCGGCCAGGTGCAGCGGTTCTTCCTGGTCGGCCTTCATGGTCAAGAGGCGCTCGACCGCTTCGGGATCGTAATCCACCTGCCGGCGCGACCGGCGCAGTTCGCTGAGGTAGTGATTGCGCAGGATCGTGAACGTCCAGGCGCGCATGCTGGTATCGGGCGTGAAGCGATCGCGCGCGGCCCAGGCCTTGATCGCGGTTTCCTGCACCAGATCGTCGGCGAAGTCGGGCCGGCCGCACAGGCCGCGCGCGAAGGCGCGCAGATGGGGAAGCGCGCTCAGCAGGTCGCGCTTGAACGCTTCGTCCTGATCGGGATCGCGGTCCTGGTGACGATCGCGTCCCGCCTCGCGCGGGTCACGGACGATCGTCATCGGCGCGGTCCAGCTTCTTGAGCAGGTCGTCAAAGCTGTCCGGCAAGGGTTCGTGCAGAACCGAATTGTATAACTTGCGCAGCCCGTCGGCCCAGCCCGGCTGCGGCCCATCGCGAGTGGCCGACGAAGAGCGCGGCCTGCGCTTGCGATCATCGGTACCCGGGGGCTGGTTCAACACGAACTCCATTCTGCAAGTTCCTAATTTCCTTCCGATTGCCCGCCACGTCAAGCGCGGCGAACAACATTGTCCCGGATGGAACATTCGACGCCGCACATGGTTCCATTGCACAAGAAACCTTGCCAGACAGACAGTCGCCAGACAGTCGGACGGCGAACAGGGGGAAGACGACAGGTTTATGGACAAGGCGCTGCTGGCAAGGGCTGAAAAGCAGGCCTGGTTTCACCGTTACCCGCGCGGCTGGCCGCTGCTGCTGTTCGCGCTGACGGCGCTTGGCACATTGCTTGCCGTTGTCGGGATAGAGCGCGTCGAACTGCAACGGCGCGAACTGGAACTCGACAAGAAGGCGATCGAGATCACATCAGGCCTGCAACGCCGCGCGTCGGAAAACATCGCCTTGCTCGATGCCGGCGCGGCGCTGCTGTCATCCTATCCCAAGCTGACCGCGCAGGATTTTGCCGGCATTTCCGAAGCGCTTTATGGCCGGTCGGAAACGCATGGTTCGATGGGGCTGGGCTGGGCGCCGCGCGTCGACGTCGCGTCGCTGCCCGCCTTCGAGGCGGCGCGGCGGGCCGAAGGGCAGCCCGCGTTCAGCGTGTTCCCGGCCCCGGCGCCGCGCCGCGGCATTGTCGTGCCCGTGCTGTTCATCAGCCCGCCGACGCGCGACAACCAAGGCGCGGTGGGCTTCGACATGTATTCCGAAGCGGTCCGCCGGCAGGCGATGGACGCGGCGACGGCGCAGCGCCGGCCGGTCGCCTCGTGCAAGGTCACGCTGATTCAGGATGTGAACAGGCAGGGCACGGCGGGGTTCCTGATCTACCGGCCGGTCTTCGCGCGGCCGGGCGGGGGCGGGGCGATCCGGGGCTTCGTCTACAGCCCGTTCCGCGCCAGCGAATTCCTGAATTCCGCCGCCGAGCTGGTGGGCGACCAGCAGGTGGAAATTTCGCTTTACGATGAAGCGCCGCGCCCCGACCGGCTGCTGGCGCTGCGCGCCTATCCGGGCGAAAGCGGCATGTCGCTCGATCGGCGCATCACCGTCGCCAATCGCCACTGGGTCCTGCGCGTCGGCATCAAGAAGCCGGGCACGCTTTCGGCCCTGTCGCGCGTGACGCTGGCCTTCGGGCTGGTGCTCGCGCTGCTTACCGCGATGATCGCCCGCATGGTGACGCGCCGCGCCGCCGAGGATCGCCAGGTGCTGGAATGGCTGACGCGCGAATCCGCGATCCGCAATTCGCTGACCCGCGAACTGAACCACCGCGTCAAGAACACGCTGGCCAACGTGCTGTCGATCGTCGCGCTGACCCGGCGCCGCGCCAGCACGATCGACGAGTTAGCCGAAAGCCTGACCGGCCGCGGCCGCGCGCGGTCCGCCACGCACGACCTGCTGTCGCACAGCGACTGGAGCGACGCGCCGGTCGAAGGCGTGATCCGCAGCGAACTGGCCCCCTACATGGGCGAGCACGACAGCCATGTGGAATTGTCCGGGCCGGAGATCAGCCTGGCGCCCAACGATGCGCTGTCGCTGGGCCTGGCCATCCACGAACTGGCCACCAACGCCGCCAAATATGGCGCGCTGAGCTGCGATACCGGGCGTATCCACATCGCCTGGCAACTGGTTTCGCCCGAAGTGGCCGAAGTGCACTGGCGCGAGGAAGGCGGCCCGCTGGTCGTCCCGCCGGCCAAGCGCGGCTTCGGGCGCGATCTGCTGGAAAAGATCGTCGCGCATGAACTGCGCTCCGCCGTCGATCTCCAGTTCCATCCCGCAGGCGTCGAGTGCCGCCTGCGCGTCCCGGTGCGCCGCCTGTCCGACTTCGAACTGCGCCGCCGGCCGCTTGTCTAGGTGGGGCCGACGTTCAGGACGTCTTGGCGCGATTGCCAAGGAAGCGCGTCATCCTGAACCAAGTTCAGGGTGATGACGAAGCAGGAACCGGACTTTGGTTCCACCCTATCAGAGAGCGATGACGTTGGTCGGAATCGTCATTGCGAGCCGCGAAGCGGCGAAGCAATCCAGAGTTCCGCGTGACGCCCTGGGTTACGTCTCCCTGCCTTCGCCGGGGCGCAGCAAAAACCCCTCCCTTTTTTGGGGGGTATAGCGATAGGCTGCGAAAAACGATTCGGTGACCACGCCTGAGTTGGTGGCGGCCTGATGTCCGTCATGGGTGGGATCCTGACATCCCTAGCGGCCGCATTCGCTGGCAAGGGAGTCGTCGACTGCCAACCCAGTCAATCCTACGTAGAAGATCAAGATGGGCACCAGCGTCACAAACGGCAGCCACAAGATCGATTTTTTCGGCAAGGACGTAAGCAGGACCAACACCAGCGAGGTGATTGCTAGAGTGAGCATCGCGGTCGGGAACACAACGCCGAACCAAAGTCGGTCACTAATCGAGTGCTGAGGAAGCAACACGCAGGCCAAAAAATCCATCTCAGAGATGTAATAAAGCAGACTCGCGCCCCAAACGAAGGCCGAGATGATCGCTGCTATCACGCTAAGCCATTTCATAGAGGAACCATAAGCTAGATGGGAGTGTCCGCAATGTCGCCGGCAACTGCCATGTCCAGCCGCAGAGAATTGGCGATTATAAAGTTACCAACCAGCTTTTCAAGACCGGTCGAAGCGCGATCTTCATCAGCCACACGGCAAAGAACGGCCAAGCTAAGGCCGAGATACCGGTGATCCCGACAACGGTGTAGGTGGCGATTACCGAGCGTGATAACTCGGCATGCCAAACCGCGATAAGATAGCATCCTGCGGCAAAGGCTGCGAAAGTCGTGGCAAACCAGATCGCGATAATTCGCGCCCGGACTGGTTCTGATAATATTACTCCGGCTTCTCTGGCTTCGGCCCCACCTGGGCGATCCTCCATTTAGGCGTCCGCTTTTAGGCCAAGGAGAACGTCGTCTCATTGACGGCTTTGTCGTCGTAAGTGGACGCGACGGCACACTGCGGAATCTGCAAATTCTATTTAACGTACCGGGCGCAGAATCGCTATCAGCCGACCTCTTTTGTCTTCCATTATTCCGGCCAAAGGTTGGATCGATCCGTGCGAGGCATCTTCACTGACAGTAGACGTTCCGGAATCCACCCAAGACGGCAGCCCCGCTCGCTGCGAAGGTGTGGTCATGATACGCATTTCCAGCACCCATCACTATAATCCCTCCCTTTTGGGGGGAGGGGTGCTATCGAACGGCCAGGGCCAGCCGCGCCACGTCTTACAGCGGCCGGCTTGATCCGAAGAATAGCGCCTGGCTGATCGCGGCGCGCACGGTGGCTTCCTGGAAGGGCTTGGTGACCAGATAGGTCGGTTCCGGCCGTTCGCCGGTCAGCAGTTTTTCGGGATAGGCGGTGATGAAGATCACCGGGATGTCGCCCATCTTCAGCAGGTCTTCCACCGCATCGATGCCCGAACTGCCATCGGCAAGCTGGATATCGGCCAGGACCAGCCCGGCCGGGTGCTGCGCGAAGATGTCGAGCGCCTGCGTGCGCGTGGCGGCCGTGCCGACGACGCGGTGGCCCAGATCGGTGACCAGCCCTTCGAGCTGCATCGAGATCAGCGGTTCGTCCTCGATGATGAGCACGTCGGTGGCGGTTTCGCCTTCGATTTCGCGAATGGCCTGCGCGACGCAGCGGTCCACTTCGTCGATATCGAGATCGAGCACCGCGGCGGCATCGGCGCGCGAGAATTCTTCCACCGTGGTCAGCAGCAGCGCCTGCCGGTGCGTGGGGGTGATGCTGGCGAGGCGTTCATGCGCGGCCTGTTCGTGCAGCCCGCCGTCGCCGATGGCCACGTCGCCCACCGCCGTCTGGACGTGGCTGGACGACCAGATGCGGTTGAACGCGGTATACAGTTCCACCCGGCCGCGCGCGATTTCGTCAAGCAGGGCGTTGTCGGCCAGCGCCGCTTCGAGCGTCGCCCGGACATAGGCGTCTCCCGAGGACTGCGAACCGGTCAGCGCGCGTGCATAGCGGCGGAGATAGGGCAACTGGACGCCAATTCGATCGGACACGGACATTGCAACCTCGACACTGTTCTAGCGTGAACGGGAAAATCGGAAAAACCGGATGTCTTGCCAATTCCTTCGGATCGTTCGGCGAAGACATCCGCCCCGGGATCCGGCCCCCCGGCGACCACCGGCCATCGCAGCGCGAAGGGGTGGCCTTGCCAGGGAAGGATCGTAGAAGCTCGTCGCCGCCGCGACGAGAGAAATATTTTTCGCAGGCGCGGGAACCGGGGCCGGGTGGCGACGTTGAACCCCCATCACCACCGGCGCTCCCTACCCCACCCCCCGCAAACCGATGGTGATCGATCCGAGGCCTCCGCTTGCTCTCACCGAGTGCGGAGGCCTCAAATCTTTGGGCGCACGCCATCGTGGCGGGCCGAAACCGGGGGGATTTACAGATACTTGCGCCTTGCATGCAGGGTCGAACCCGCGATGTTGGCGACTGTTCCCGCAGGATCAGCCGTTCATCGCTTGGCATGCACGGTTCATCCGCCGGAGCGCGCCAGGCGGCCCAGAGCAAAGATGGCCCAACGCAAAGGCGGCCGAACCCCTGGTCCGGCCGCCGATGTTGACGAGATGCTGCTGCCGGTGGGTCAGCCGGCGGCGGATTGGCGCTCGGCGCACATTTCCTCCAGCGCCTTGCTGACGCGGCGATGTTCGTTGGCCAGCCGCGATTCCTTTTCCGCAGAGATCGGATCGGATGCGCTCATCCCTTCCGATTCCGCCGACAGGCGCTGGTCGAGATCGCTTTGCCATTCGCGCAGCAGTTCCTCGCGCGTGGCGACATCGAGGTTGATGTCCTCGCGCAGATCTTCGGGGCTGGCGTAATGACGGCGCGGATCGGGGGCCTTCGCCGCGTCGGCATCGTTGCTGACTGCCTGGGCGGGATGGGAACCGGTGATGTCATTCATGATGCTCTCCTCGGAATGGTCCGGTGCGCAGCAGAACGCCTGTGGCTGGCCAGGGTTCCGCAAGCGGCCCCGCGCATATTTCCGGTCGTCGCCGGGAACTATTGTGCGCGCGGTGGCGTTGGCTGGGCAGAATGAGAATTTCGCGAGGGAGTTACGACAGCATGGCCGCAACGCAGGAAGCCGCTCCGGCGCAGGACTTCATCGATCAGCCGCAAGCCGAGAGCACTCCGCTCAGCGACCGCGATTTCAAGCGCGCGCTGATCGAGGTGACGCCGCACCTGCGCGCTTTCGCGCGCGCATTGTGCGGGTGCCGCGATCGTGCCGACGATCTTGCCCAGGAAGCGCTGATGCGGGCCTGGGCGGCGCGCGATCGCTATGCCGCGGGCACCAATTTCAAGGCGTGGACCTTCACCATCCTGCGCAACCACTTCTACAGCGAAGCGCGCCGCAGCCGATTCCATGGCGATTACGACGAAGCCGTGGCCGAGCGCATCCTGCGCGCGCCGGCATCGCAGGAAAGCGCGATCGAGCTTTCCGACGTGATGCGCGCGCTGGCCGCCGTGCCCGAAACCTATCGCGAGGCACTGATCCTCGTCGCGGTGGGCAGCCTGTCGTATGAGGAAATCGCCGACATCTGCGGCATCGCGCTGGGTACGGTGAAAAGCCGCATCTGCCGCGCGCGGGCAATGCTGTGCAATATCCTGGAATCGGGCCAGCTTCCCGACTTTCGCCACAATTTCGTGCTGCGCGGCGATGCGCTGGACGCGTTCTTCCAGGAACTGGCGCGCATCGGCAATGCCAATGCCCCCGCATCCGTGGCGGCCTGACCCGCGCGACCGACCTGCGCCGCGCGCGGTGTGAAGTGATGCCCGATCAGGTGCTGACCGCGCTTCAGTATTATGGCGCCGTCGCCGCGACGGTGGCGGCGCTGCTGGTATCGCTCGATCTCGGTCGGCGGTGGACCGGCTATGCCATGGTGATCTTCGTGACGAGTTCGCTGGCGCTGATCGGCTGGGGATTCCTCCAGCCCGAGAGCGAGGGCATCGGCATGCAGAACGTGGTGCTGCTGGTGATCAACGCGGTGGGCGTCTGGCGCTATCTGATCGTACCGGACCGCAGCAGGCCGGACCGCAGCAGTCAGGGCAGCGGCTGAGCGCCAGCGGCGCGGCCGTTCAATCGCGTCGCGATCCGGCAAGGTCGCGCAGCAGCCAGCCGGGCAGGTAGGGCCGCGCCAGCGCCTTGTCGATTGCATAGGGCCACCATCCCGGCCCGAACGGCACATAGACCCGCACCGGCACGCCCAGCCGCCGCGCCAATGCGCGGGTGCGCCGGCCGGGCAGGCCGCGCAACTGTTCCAGTTCGCACGGGGTGCCGGACTCGATCAGCATGGCCAGCGCGCGTTCGGCCAGCGACGGGCGGTGCGTGGCCACCGCCACCGGGGCCGCGCGCCCGGCCAGGATCGCGATCACGCCCAGATAGCGCGCTTCGGCCTCGCCCGGTTCATCGCCATCAGGCGCTTCGGGATCGGGCCATTCGCCCTTGACCACGCGGATGCGGGCCGTAGTATCGCGCAGGCGCGCGGCGTCGTTTGCGCTGCGCCGCCATCGCGCCGGCAGTGCGCAGCCGGTGCCGGGGTGCTTGGGCAGCAGGCGCTCCACCGCGACCAGCGTCGCATCGGCTTCGCGGGGGGCATGGGCATCGAACACCATGGGCATTCCGGCCGCGGCTGCGGCGATGGCCGCGATGTGCGCCGGATCATGGCGCAGTTGCGGCGCCTTGAGCGCCAGGCAGGTATCCCCGCCGGCCCCCGCCAGCGCCGCGATGGCCGCAAGGTTGCCGGCCAGCCCATCGTGCGGCGCGGCATCGCTTGCCGCGAAATAGCCGACCGTGGCCAGCAATCCGCGCCGGTGCAGCCCGGCGCACAGGCGTGCCGCCGCCGCCGCGTCGGGACCGGCGAACGCGCGCTCGATCCGCCCCGGCAGCGCATAGCGCGCGTCGCGCAGCATGGCCCACAGGCGCGATTGCGTCACGATCCGCGCGCAATGCGTTCGCGCAGCCAGACCGCTCCGTCCGCCGCCAGCGCCGCCGCGCCGCGCGCGTTGAACGGATAGGTCCGCACGCGCAGGCAATCGTGCTGGTCGCGCGTCCAGAACGCGGCGATCCACGGTTCGACGTTGCCCAGCAGTTCATAGGCGCAAAGCCCGCGCCGCGCGGCCCAGCCCAGCGTGTGCAGCATCAGCAGCGTGCCGGGCGAGCATTTGCTGAAGGTTTCGTCATAGCCGATCTTGAACAGCCAGAACCGGCCCTGCCAGTCCAGCGCCATCTGCATCGCCACCGCCACGCCATCGATGCGCAGGAAGGCGATGCGGAAGGTGCCGGCCGTGCAGGCGGCGCGGAAGAATTCGCGAAAGAAGCCTTGCTTGGCGCGATCGACGGCCATGGCCGTCCCGGCTTCCTGCTTCCAGCCGCACAGTTCCACGCGCACGGCTTCGTCGAACAGGGCGTCGAACGCATCGGCGGTGGGCGAAAGCACCTCGAACGTCACCGCGCCAAGGGCTTGCGCGCGGCGCGCGGCGCGGCGGAAATCAGAGCGGCGACCGGCGTTGAAGCGGCTTTCCGGGTCGGCCCAGGTGTGGTCGAGCGCGATGGTCGGGCAGGGCACCGCCGGGCGGACGAGGACCAGCCCCCGGCCGCGCATCGCCGCGCGAAGCGCCGGGATCAGGTGCGAGGACGCGGCCATGCGATCGAACGAAAGCGGGCGCGGATCGGCGGCGATCAGCGCGGCCAGCCGCCTGGCGCTTTCGGGGCTGTCATACAGCGCGTCGCCCGGTTCGAAGACTTCGCTGGCGCCCGCCATGCGCCAGCGCGACAGCAGGCCGTCATCCCGGCACAGCGGGGCCAGCGCGGCGATCCGTCCGGGGCGGGCGGGATCGGCAACGCGGAACACCTGGATATGATCGCCGGCCAGCAATGTGCGGGCCAGCGCGGCGGAAAAGGCGTGGCATTGCGTGGGCAGGTGCGCCCCGGCTTCCAGATCGCGCCAGGCGCGGGCCAGCGCATCGTCATCGCGCAAGTTGGTGGGCGCGGCGCGGGCCAGCGCGCGCGGCGCCAGCGGTTGCAGCGCCAGGCCCAGGCCAGCGACAAGTTGGATATGGGCCACGGTCCCTCCCTTCCGCATGGCGATCCGCGCAATTGGCTCGATGTGGGGTGCGTCTTATCGGCGATGTGTATGGAAAAGTGGTGAACGCGCGCGACACTTGCGGCAGGAGCGCATATCCGGGCATCATTGCCGGCAAGCCTGGACTGGAGAGAACGATGCAGACGCGCATATTGGGAGAGTCGCTGGAAGTTTCGGCGATCGGGCTGGGCTGCATGGGTCTGAGCGGCGTCTATGGCGCGGGGCTTTCGATGGAGGATGCGGGCGATCTGCTGCGCGCCGCTTACGATCGCGGCATCACCTTTTTCGATACCGCCGAGATCTATGGCCCATACGTGAACGAGCGGCAGCTTGGCGCGGGGCTGGCGGCGATCCGCGACAAGGTGGTGATCGCCACCAAGTTCGGCTTCAAGATCGGGCCGGACGGCGATATCGCGGGCACCGACAGCCGGCCCGAACATATCCGCGAGGTGGCCGAAGCCTCGCTCCAGCGGCTGAACATCGATCATATCGACTTGCTCTACCAGCACCGGCCCGATCCCGACGTGCCGATCGAGGACGTGGCGGGGACCGTGGCGGACCTGATCCGCGAGGGCAAGGTGCGCCATTTCGGCCTGTCCGAAGCCGATCCCGCCTTGATCCGCCGCGCCCATGCGGTGCAGAAAGTCACCGCGCTGCAAAGCGAATATTCGCTGTGGAGCCGCGATGTGGAGGCCGAGATCCTGCCGACGCTGACGGAACTGGGCATCGGCTTCGTGCCGTTCAGCCCGCTGGGGCGCGGCTTCCTGACGGGCACGATTCCCCCCGGCTCGTTGCCGGATAACGACTGGCGCAACCGCATGGCCCGTTTCGGCGGCGCAGCGGCAGAGCGCAATTTCCAACTGGTGCAGGCGCTTCAGGCCGTCGCCGCGCGCAAGGGCTATACCGCCGCGCAACTGGCGCTGGCCTGGGTGCTGCACCGCGCGCCGGGCTGCGTGCCGATCCCCGGCACGCGCAACGTGGCCCGGATCGAGGAAAACATCGCCGCCCTCGCGATCGACCTGGGCGAGGCCGATCTGGCCGAGATCGAGGCGGCCTTTCCGCAGGAGGATGTCGTCGGCGGGCGCTTGTGGTCATGACGAAGCCGGCGGGGCGCTGCTTGCGCGCCGCGCTGGCGCTGGCCTGTGCGCCGCTGGTGCTGGGCGCGGACATGGGACCGCCCGCGCCGGTGCAGCGCTGCGTCGCCGGGTTCTATGACGGCGACGGCTTCGAGATCGCCGCCGGGCTGGAACTGCGCCCCGATCACCGGTTCCGCTATGGCCTGTCCTATGGCGCGATCGACGAGCAGGCGAGCGGCCGCTGGGATTTCGGGAAAGGCGGCGTCCTGCTGACCAGCGACCCGATCACGCCGCCGCGCTTCGTGCTGGTGGGCGAAGCGGCGGGGGCGGACGGGCGCTTTCACATCGCGCTCGACGTGCCCGAAGGCTTGTCGCGCCAGTTCTTCGCGGTGCTGGTGCGCTTCAGCGACGGGCGCGCCAGCCAGCGCCAGTTGGGCGAGGAAGGGCTGGATCTTGATCTGGCCGCCGGGCAGCGTCCGGTTTCGCTGACGCTGCTGCTGCCGATCTACGATCTGGAAAGCGAAACCTTCCCGCTTGCGCCGGGCGCCGGCCCCGATGCCGGCGGCGCGGTGCGGTTTCGCTTCGATCCCAACGATCTGGGCCGGGTCGCCTTTGCAGAGACGCGGCTGCCCTATCAGGGCGAAGACCTGCTGCTGGACCGCCACGCCCGCCAGATCGCCTTCCGCCGCGTGCGCAGCGACTGCGACTGACCGGCCGATACACAGGCGCTATTGCGCCACCAGCGGCAGCAGGCGGGCGATATCGTCCGGGTGGGCAAGGCCGGTCCCCGGATTGAGCACCGAAGCCGCGCCGCCCGCGATGCCCCAGCGAAAGGCCGCGTCGGCCGGGTGGCCGCTGGCCAGCGCGAACAGCATCGTCGCCACGAAGCTGTCGCCCGCGCCGACCGCGCTTTTCGCCTCGATGTCCAGGGCGGGAAGGAACCGCGTGCCGCCGGCGTGGGCCAGCACCGCGCCCAGGTGGCCCAGCGTGACGGCGACGACATCGGCCTGGCCGGCCTGGACGAGGCCCAGCGCCGCTTCGGCGATGTCCTGCGTCGTGGCGAGTTCGCGGCCGGTGAACTGGCGCATTTCGCCGACGCTGGGTTTCACGAAATGGATGCCGCCCGCACGCAGCGTTGCGGCCAGCGCCGCGCCCGAGGTATCGACCACCAGCGCCACGCCGCGCGGGCGCAGGATCGCCCCGGCGCGGGCATAGAAATCATCGGGAACGCCGGGCGGCAGCGATCCGCTGGCGACGAGATAGTCCGCTTCCACATCGCGCAGCGCATCCAGGCAGGCGCGCCATTCCGGCTCGCTCACGCTCGGGCCGGCGGGGGTGAAGCGGTATTCCTTGCCGGTTTCGGTTTCGTGGACGGCGCCGGCGATGCGCGTCGCCCCGGCGATGGGGATGCGGGTGCGGACCAGTTGGTGCCGGTCCAGCAGCCCGTCCAGCGCCACGCCGGTGGCCCCGCCCGAAAGGTAGACGCAGCGCGCCTGCCCGCCCAGCCGCACGAACACGCGCGCCACGTTGATGCCGCCGCCGCCCGGCTCGTAGTGTTCGTTGCGCGTGCGCATCTTGTGCGTGTGGAACATCCGGTCGACATCGTAGGATGCGTCGATCGTCGGGTTCATGGTCAGCGTGGCGATGCTTTTCATGCGGGTTCCTTACGCGGGGAGGGGCGCTGGGATGGGGCGCCGGGATGGGCGCGCGCCGCGTTGTGCGACAGACGGGCGGCGATGGGAACGCGCAATCTGTGGAGCAATCCGGCGCGCCTTGCGTTTTCTCCGCCGGTCCCGGCTTGACCGGCCGCCCGGCTTGATCGACTCTTGCCTGAATTCACGAAAAGGACACGGCGTTGAACAAGCGCGATATCTGGGGTTTGCGGGTCGAGGACGGGGGCTTCCTGGTCCTTGTCGTGCTGGTTACGCTGGGCTTTGCCTGGCTGATGCTGCCGTTCTTCGGGGCCATCCTGTGGGGTGTGGTCGCGGCGATCGTCTTCGCGCCGCTCAACCGGCGGCTGACCGTCGCGCTGGGCGGGCGGCGCAATCTGGCCACCACGCTGACGCTGCTGATCATCCTGTCGCTGGTCATCGTGCCGGCGATCCTGCTGGGCATCAGCCTGGTACAGGAAGCCGCCGCGATCTATGCGCAAGTGCAGACCGGCAAGATCGATTTCGTACCGGTGTTCACCGCGTTCTATCGCGCGCTGCCGCGCTGGGCGCAGACCATGCTCAATTCCTCGGGGCTGACCGATTTCGACAATGATCGGCGGCTGCTGGGGTCCAGCGTCGCGTCGTGGTTGCAGGGCATCGCCTCGCAGGCGCTGGTCTTCGGCCAGGGCGCGCTGCGCTTCGTCGCCTCGCTCGGCATGATGCTCTATCTCAGCTATTTCCTGCTGCGCGATGGCAGCACCCTGGGCCGCCAGATCAAGGCGGCGGTGCCGCTGCGTCCGTCGATGCGCGATGCGCTGATCGAACATTTCATCGTCGTGGTGCGCGCGACGATGAAGGGCACCGTGGTCGTCGCGGTGCTGCAAGGCCTTGTCGGCGGTATCATCTTCTGGGCGCTGGGCGTCGAAGGGGCGCTGCTGTGGGGCCTGCTGATGGGCTTCTTCTCCCTGGTGCCGGCGGTGGGCACGGGCATCGTCTGGGTGCCGGTGGCGATCTATCTCCTGGTCAGCGGACAAGTGTGGCAGGGGCTGGTGCTGGCCGGCTGCGGCTTCTTCGTGATCGGCCTGATCGACAACCTGTTGCGCCCGATCCTGGTGGGCAAGGATACGCGGATGCCCGATTTCGTGGTGCTGATCGCCACGGTGGCGGGGCTGGAACTGTTCGGCCTCAACGGCTTCATCATCGGCCCGATGATCGCCGCGCTGTTCATCGCGGTGTGGAAGATCATCGCCGATGCGCGCGTGGCGGGCGCCGTGGCGGATGCGCCGGCGGCAACGCTGCCGGGCTAGGTCCTGAGCCTAGTTGGGCGAAAAAGATTGGCCCGCCGCGCCTGGGGCGCGACGGGCCGGTTTTCCTCCCCAGGAAAACACTGTTCGCGTCAGCGGCGCACCGCGCTGCCAAGGCGATGATAGAGGTGCGAGAACTTCACCGATTCGGGCTTGTCCTCGTTGGCGCGCAGCCAGAACAGGACCGCTTCCTGGAGAAGCTTGAAATCCTCGTTCGACAGGACCGCGCGGGATCGGGCGGGTTCGCTCATGTCATGTACTCCGTGATGCGGACGGCCTGGGCGTTCAGGCCGCGAACTGGTTCATCGTGTTGTCCTTGCCACCGGCCTTGAGCGCGGCTTCGCCGGCGAAGTATTCCTTGTGGTCGTCGCCGATGTCGGAGCCGGCCATGTTCTGGTGCTTCACGCAGGCGATGCCCTGGCGGATTTCCTCGCGCTGGACGTTCTTGACGTAGCCCAGCATGCCCTGTTCGCCGAAGTATTCGCGGGCGAGGTTGTCGGTCGAGAGCGCGGCCGTGTGATAGGTCGGCAGCGTGATCAGGTGGTGGAACACGCCGGCGCGGGCGGCGGCATCGCGCTGGAAGGTGCGGATGCGCTCGTCGGCATCGGCGGCCAGGTCGGTGCCGTCGTAGTCCACGCTCATCAGGCGGGCGCGGTCATAGGCGGACACGTCGCGGCCCTGTTCCTGCCAGGCATCGAAAACCTGCTGGCGGAAGTTC
>JADLHU010000137.1 GCA_020848655.1 Novosphingobium sp. | reverse complement strand
CCAGCGTCTGCGGTCGGTCCCGCCACGGAAATCAGCGGATCAGCACCCGAAACCGGGGCTCACCATCCTCTCGTGCGCCTTCACGCTGATATCATGCCAAAATCAGGCGGTTCTTCGAGGTGTCCAGTTGCCTGACCCTTTCGATAGTCGTCGGCATGAGCGTGAGCGACATCAGCCAGAAGGCCATCGGCAATCTCGGCTGGAATGACATCAAGCTGACATCCCCGGTGTTCGTGGGCGATACGCTGTATGCGGAATCCGAAGTCCTGGCCAAGCGGGAGTCGCAGTCCCGACCCACGCAAGGTGTCGTGACGGTTCGCACGCGCGGCGTGAAGGCCGATGGAACAGAGTTCATGAGCTTTGAACGCACCGTGCTGGTTCCCAAACGCGGCCATGCGATTGACGATTGAAGGCTGGCGTCAGCCGGATCGGCCCATTCAGGCATCCCACCCGCGCGATATTTCCGCGCCCAGAACGCCGGCTGGGGTGCCTGCCGGCCTGCGCGAGAAGCGCGGGGCGGGCGCCGCCGCCAATGTCAGGAACTGCAAGACGATCAGCCGCTTGCGTTCGACCAGATCGCCCAGCGGCACGAGCAGAAACAGGCCTGTGGCATAGCCGAGCTGGGTGGCCGTGGGGACAAACCGGGTCAAACCACCGGGGAGGTCATGCTCCATGACGCCCAGCATTGGCTGGTTGTAGTAATGGATCATGGCCTAAAGGCTATGCGCCTATCCATACGAAGGGGTTACAAACCTTGGTTTGGATTGGCGTCGCCACGTTCGGGCGTATCTTCAGGACATCGGACGGCATGTCGCCGCCTCGACCCGTCCAGGAGACGACAGATGACCGACCACGCGATTGTTTCACCCGCCCGGCGCCAACTCGGCACGCCCACCGATCTTGGCGAGGATGCGACCCGTGATATCGCCGGCGGCCTCAAGGCCCTGCTTGCCGATGTCTTCGCGCTCTATCTCAAGACGAAGAATTTCCATTGGCACATGAGCGGCCCGAATTTCCGCGACTATCACCTGCTGCTCGACGAGCAGGCTGACCAGATCTTTGCCATGACGGACATGATCGCCGAACGCGCCCGCAAGATCGGCGGCACGACCATCCGTTCGATCTCCGACATCGCATCGAAGCAGCGCCTGCTGGATAACAACGCCGACTATGTCGATCCGCAGGACATGCTTGCCGAGCTGCATGGCGACAACAAGCAACTCGTTGCCGAGCTGCGCCGCGTGCATGAACTGTGCGATGAATATAGCGATGTCGCCACGGCCAGCCTGATCGAGGTGTGGATCGACGAGACCGAACGCCGCGCCTGGTTCCTCTATGAAAGCTGCCGCACGCCCAAATTGATCTGAAGGCGTTTCAGCCAGGGAGCACGTCGGCACAACGTGCGCCTGGCCCGCCGCCATCTTCCGCGCATTTGGCCAAAGACTGGGGAAAGATCATCTGCATCGCCAGCGAAAGCGCTTTGGTCAGTCGCATCAACCGACGCCCTTCTGGAACAGCGCGCCCAACTGCGCCGCGCCGGCGCCCCAGTCCAGCGCCGCGAAATCCAGTCCCATGCTGTCCGCCAATCCTTGCCCGAACAACTGGGGGTAGACATAGGCGCCGGAAATCGCGGACAGCACCATGAACAGGTCCTGCTCGCCAAGCGCCGGCAGCGCCCGGCGGAGCAGCGCCACGAGTCGATCCCGCATGGGTGAGACCAGAGCTTCGACAATCGCGCGTGCTTCGGGCGCGGTATCGACCATCGCCCGGCAATAGACGCGCCGCGCTGGTTCTTCGGCTTGTCCAAACGCGGCATAGGCCGGGGCAAAGAACACCTGCACCACCGCGCCGACCAGTTCGCCCCCCGCAATCCCCGATTGTTCGACCTGATCGAGGCCCTTGGCCTGCATCGCGTGGATCGCATCGAAATGGCGGCCGAACACGTCCTCGAACAAGTGCCGCTTCCCAGACCAGTGCCGATTGAGCCGCGCAAGGCTGGTGCCCGCCTGATCCGAAATCGCCCGTATCGTGGCACCGGCATAGCCGTGTTCCATGTAGACTTGGTCGGCCGCATCGAGAAAGCGCAGCCGTCCCGCCTCGAAATCGGCGCGCCGCGCTTTCGCCGGATGGCTGGTGGCCATGGTCTTGTCCGCTGTCTTCACGCCGCGCCCTTCACGATTGACTTCATCGCTTAATTGGATACATCAGTATCCAATTAAGCGATGTCCACCCTAGCCGGGCCGTTGCGGCAGTGAAAGCGCACGTGCAACCGCACCGGCCGCCAAGCGAGAGCACACCATCATGCAAAGCGGCGAGATCGATCACGAACTGGCGCACTGGCCCCCTTCGGATGGCGTGGTGCGCTGCCCGTTCGCCTTCATGGCCGGTGCGCGCGAACGCGCGCCCATCGTGAAGTTCGCATCGCCCAACGAACTGGGACATCCGATGTATCTGGTGACCGGGCACGAAGAATGCGCCTACATCCTGTCGCATCACCACGAGTTCGGCTCCAACCTTGCGGGCGTGATGCCCGGCTTCACCAAGAGCGCGGTCCCGCTGCCCTTCCCTGAAATACCGACCTTCCACGAACAGTCGGTCGTTTTCTTCTCGGGCGGTGACGATCACCGGATCAAGCGCAAATGGTCGATGGAACTGGTCTCTCCCGCGCGCATCCGGGGCTGGCTGCCGGCGCTTTCCCGGCTGATGGACCAGACCATCGATGGATTTGCCGGCAAGACTTGCTGCGACTTTCGCAAGGAATTCAGCGACATTTTTCCGGTCAAGGCCTTGACCATCATCCTGTCCCTGCCCCCGGAAGGCGAAGCCGTGCTGCGCCGCGTGTCGCGCATCATCGCCAAGACCGACATGGATCCGGCGATTTCGCCCGAAGACGAAGCCGAAAAGATCGCAGCGATGGGCGCGTTGTTCATGCTCAATCGATCGATGCTGGAACAGCGGTTCGCCGCGCCGGGCGATGACTACGTCTCGACCCTCGCCCGCACCCAGGCCGAACAGGATGGCACGCTCGACGTCAATGCGCTGTCGATCCACCTGCAAGGCATCGAGTTCGGCGGCGATCATGCCGTTGGCGCCTATTTCGCCTATCTCGTGGCGGAACTGGCCACGCGCCCCGACATCCAGGACCGGCTGCGCCAGGACCCCGCGCTTATCGACAGTTTCGTCCTAGAAACCCTGCGGATCGACCCGCCGATCCCCTGGCTGTTCCGCAAGTGCGAGGTGGAAACGCACGTCGCCGGGCAAGTCATTCCGCAAGGGGCGGTCATGGTCGTCGCCTCCGTCGCGGCCAATCGCGACCCGGCGATCCACCCCGACCCCGACGCGCTTCGGCTCGATCGCGACAAGTTGGAGCGGACGATCCTTTCGTTCGGGCGAGGCGCGCATCGCTGCCTTGGCGAACCACTGGCGCGCGCGATGGGGGCCTTGCTGATCGAGAGGATGCTGGCGCGTTTTGCGGAGATCCGGCTCGATGCCGCGCAATCGGACCTTGAACCGCCGCTAAGCTACCAGTTTCGCTGCCCCGAGCGCGTTCACCTGCTGCTGACCCCGCGCACCTGATCTACACCCGGTTCTGGCGTTGCGCCCATCTTCGGGACCGGGGCGGCTCAATCCTGGGCGTGGAATGCCATGACGGGGCCTTCGTGGGCGAAATCCTGCCCGTGGCGGGGGCCGCCGCGTTCCAGCCACCAGATGGCAAAGGCCGAGCCGATGGCAATGACGATCGTCGCCGTGCCCACGACCTCCATGCCGATCGTGGTCGAAATCAGCCCGCCGAATGCCGGTCCGACGGCGCCGGTCAGATAGAAAGCGCTGCCGACATAGACCGCGCCGCGGCCGCTGGGGTCCTGCGCGGCGGCCGCGCCGAACAGATAGGGCGTCAGGAAATAGAGCGCGCCGACATTGGCCATCGTTGCCAGCCGGAATGCCATCGCGCCGGGGTGGTTGCTCAGCACCGCTATGGCGGCGGTCAGCACGGCCAGGCCGATCATCACGGGCACGACCCGCCCCAGCCTTCCGCCGATGAGCGATGCCGCCCCCGCCGCCAGCAGCGCGGCGAACACCGACATCGAAATGGCCCCGTCGATTCCCGCCATGTCCAGCCCTGCCTGCTGGCCGATCAGCGCATAGAACACCCACATCGTGCCGCTGGCACAGCCGATCAGGAACGTGATGACCACGAGCGTCGCCAGCCGGTATCCGCTCCCCCTGGCCATGGCCTGCTGCGGATGGGGTTCGCTGGCCCTGACCACGAGCGCCGATGGCAGCAGCGCCACCGCCGGCACCGTGGCCAGCAGCGACAGCAGGACCATGGCGAACGGGCTGGAAAAGCCGGGCACATGCTGGATCATCGGCATGACCCCGGTGATGACCATGCCGAACACGATGCTGATCACCGACAAGCGCGCGAACGCCCGGTCGGGATCGAGGAACAGCGCGGCCGTGCTGTTCATCATCATCAGGCCTAACCCCGCGCCCGTCCCGGCAAGGCCGCGCGCGACCAGCAAAATCGTGTAACTGGGCGCCATCAGCGCCAGCGCGTTGCCCGCAATCGCCAGCACCAGCCCGATCAGGCTAAGCAGCAGCAGGCTGCGCCCGACAAAAATCCGCGACGCGACAACCGACGCCAGGGCCATGACCGCCATTTCCACGGTCAGCACCATGCCGGCGGCGAAATCACCCAGCCCGCGCACTTGCGACATGTCATGCATCAACAATGGCTGCATCCACCATGCGGCATTGGCCACACATGTGCCACCGGCCGCAGCCAGGGCGAGGCGCCAGACCGCCGAAGCGGGCACGGGTGGGGCGTGTCGCGTGGTGGGCAAAGCCATGCCTCCTTCTGGAATGATCATGATCCGGTTCGTTCGATCCGTTCTGACAGAATTGGTCGCCGTCGCGGGTCACCGCAAAAGGTGACGAAGGCCCGGTTTCGCGTCCGGCCGGAAGCCGGATCTAACCTTTTTAGGGCATTTCGCGGCGCGGCATGGCGACTAGACTGGCCCGAGCGAACGGCAGCCAAGCATCCCGGAAAGGTCCTAGCCCTTGTTCATAGCCCCACATGCCCGCCCGCAAGCCGGCCTCCGCCCCGCTGACAGCGGCATCGCGCCCGGCGACTGGGACGTTCTGTCGCGCTATTGGTATCCACTGGTCGAAGCCGACGCGCTGGGCGATAAACCGGTGGCGGCCCGGCTGCTCGATGTCGATCTGGTGGTGTTCCGATCCGCGCAGGGCATTTCCGTCGCACGTGACAGGTGCCCGCACCGCCATATCCGTCTCAGCGCCGGTGAAGTGCGTGACGGTGAGATCGTCTGCCCCTATCACGCCCTGGCCTTCGACGGTTCAGGGCAGTGCACGCGGATCCCCGCGCTGGGGCGCCAGGCCCGTATCCCGGCTGCTTACCGGCTCGACATGTTTCCCGTGCGCGAGAAATACGGCCTGATCTGGACCAGCCTGTCCGGCGGCGCTGACGCGCAGATCCCGACCTTTCCCGACATCCCTGACGATGGCACGGGCATCTGTTACATCAAGACCCGCGACTGGCCTTGCTCGGCCGCACGGCAGATCGAGAACTTCTTCGATCTCGCGCATCTGCCGGTGGTGCATCATGCGACGCTCGGCAATGATGAGACGATGCCGGTTTCCCCCGGCCGGGTCATCCAGCATGACGATGGTATCGCGCTCCACGCCGACTATGTCGAACGTCCGTTCCAGGGGGCTCCGCGCGCCTGCACCTATACCTATCGCGTGATCCTGCCGTTCACGATCGATTTCACCGTGCTGGACGAAACCGGTCACGCGATGAAGTTGTATGACGTGGTCGCCCCGACCAGCGGGCATGCGTGTCGCGTATTCCAGTTCATGAAGGACACGCGCGACATCGACGAGAACCATCGACAGTTGATCGAGGGTCTCGACGCGGTGAATATCGAGGACATCGAGGTGCTGCAACACCTCGCGCTGCCCGATTTGCCGCTCAACACGCATTTCGAAGTGCATCTGCCCGTCGACAACGTGTCCTACGCCTACCGCGAACGGCTGGTCGCACTGGGGTTGGGCGCCAGCGAGGCCTGACGACGCAATGCGCCGAATGACGAGGGAGCACGCGAGCGATGACCAAGCTTTTCAAGCACGCCGATCATCAGGCCGATATTGCCGCCGGAGGCCGGGTCTTGCCCGGCAATATCCCCCAATCGGCGTTCGAGGCGGTTTGCCGACCGCTCGAACAGGCGCAGGTCTTGCCGCCCAAAGCCTACACCGATCCCGACTTCTATCGCTTCGAGGTCGAAAAGGTGCTGATGCACAGTTGGCTGCCGGCCGGACGCGCCGACCAGGTTCGGAACCCGGGTGACTATTTCACCTGGCGGCGATTTGGCGAAACGGCGATTATCGTGCGCGGCGGCGATGGCGCGATCCATGCCTTTTCAGCCGCATGCCGGCATCGCGGCTATCCCGTTGCCAGCGGCGCCGGCAATTGCGGCAAACGCGGCTTTACCTGCCCCTACCACGGCTGGCGCTATCGCGTGGACGGCTCGCTCGCCGCGGCGCCCTATATGCAGGAAGGCTTCGACCCGGCCGACTGGGCGTTGCCGCGTTTCGGCGTCGAAGTCTGGCAGGGGTTCATCTTCGTCAATTTCGATCGCGATGCCGCGCCGCTCTCTCCGCAGCTCACGACGCTCGACGAAGCGATCGCGCCCTTCAACACCGCCGCGCTGAAATGCTCGACGATGCGCACCAAGCCCTGGGTCGGGAACTGGAAAGCCACGCTCGACAATTTCACCGAGGCCTATCACCAGCCGTTCGTTCATCCGACCACGTTCGAGCCGTGGGCGCCCGCGCGCAAGGGCATCTATGACGCGGTCGACGGACCCTACAACCTGTTCTGGCTACCATCGAAGGATGGCGATGACATCCATACGGTTTGGGACCCGATGCCCGGCCTGGAGGGACGCTATCGAAACAGCTTCATCGTGGTGAACGTGTTCCCGCTGTTCCACGCGCTGATCGATCCGTCGTGCTGGGTGGTGCTGGACATGGATCCCACCGGTCCCGACGGCCTGATCGCACGATGGGATGTGCTGGTCACCGAAGAGGTGTTCAACCGTCCGACTTTCGAGGCCGAGCGGGACCACCTGACCGAATTGCTCGTCCCCACCTGGAACGAAGACGAGCACGCCTGCGCCCAGGTCGGGCTGGGCCAGGGTTCGCGGTTTGCCGAACAGGGGCAATATTCGTGGATGGAACGTTCCGTCCATCAGTTCCATCGCTGGATGGCCGAGCGATACTGCGCCCAGGACCCGGCATGAGCCGGGTGGCTGTCCAGGCGGCGGCGGATCTGGTGGCCGCGGTCGAAGCCGGCGCACCCCTGATCGAGATTGCCGCGCCGATCGAACACCTGCCCCCGCTGCGCCTTTCGCGCGGGCAGGCAATCGTCGGGTCGGGGGCGGCCACCGCGCTGTCGTTCGATGGCGATGGCTTCGCGGTGTTCGCGGCGAACCGGCTGCAATCGCTGCACATCGCCTGTCCGCCCACGGCGAGCGCAATTAGCCTTGCCCCCGGCGCCGAGGCCTGTGAGTGGTTCGCGTTCGGCGACTGCCGTTGCAGCGGGGTCGTCCACCTGATGTTCGACGATCCCGCCGGCGATGTCGACCTCACGCTGTCCGGGCTGACGGTGCTGCGTGCCGACGCAACCGCGCGCCTGCCCCGTCCCGCCGGCAACGGCGTCGAAGTGCAGCATGGCGCGATAACCGTGTGGAACCGCGCGGACACCCCGACAACGGTCACGCTCGACGCGCAAGGCATCGTCATCGGGTCCGGCGAGGAGCCGGTCAGGGGAACCGGATTGTTCGTCGCCGGAAACCAGGCCGGTAACGGCGGCAGGGTCGTTCTGCGCCAAATGGCCACGGGGCCGGTATTCAGCGATTCAGCCCTTCCCGCCGGTACCACCGGCACGGTTTCAGGGGGAATTTTCTTCCTGGCCGGGGTGTGGGGCGATCTGGTCGAAACGCACGGCGACATCACCACATGGGGCGCGAATGCCGTGCCGATCGACTGCTGGGGCAATCTGGGGCACTGGCGGATCGAGGGCAGCGGCCGTTCGCACGGGCCAAGCGCGGTCGGGATGGTCAATGCCGGCAAGCTTGGCCGATGCAGCATCAGCGGGGTGATCGAAACCTTTGGCGATGGCGCACGGGGGTGCTGCATCTATGGCCCGACCGGCACGATCACGGCACGGGCGATCATCACCCATGGCGCGGCGGCTGCGGGCCTGCAAGTCGTAGACCGGCTCGATGCCATCACCCTGTCAGAGGGCATCTTTACCACAGGCGGCCCGGGCATGGGCCTGATGAAAGGCCAGATGATCGAAACCCCGGCGCATGGCGTCGAGATCGAAGCGGGCGGCCGGCTGGACCTGCTTGACTGCGCGCGCATCAGCGTGGCCGGTTCGGGCGCCGTCTCGATCCACGCCGAACCCGGCGCGATCGGAACCATCACCGATCAGCGCTGAGCGCGAAAGGCCAGCTTCGCCGCGATCCAGGCAAGCACCGCGCACGCCAGCGTGGTCAGCGCGAAAGACGCTGGCAGGTTGGTCAAAAGCGTCGCCAGCGGCGCGATCGCGGCGCTGAGCGCGAACTGGGCGACACCGATGACCGCTGACGCGGTCCCGGCATCTTCCGCCGGTGCCAGCCGCATCGTGACCGCGACCGAATTGCCCAGCAGGATGCCCAGATTGCCCATCAGCAGGATCCAGCCCAACGCAAAACCCCAGGCCTGGACGGGACCCGCAAGCGGCAGCAAGGCCGTCATCGCCGCCGCTCCGATCACCTGAAGCGTGACCGCCAGCCGCAACAAGTCGGTCGCGCTGCGACGCTTCAGTTGCCGCTGGTTGATTTCGCATACGCCGATAAAAACAAGCGCGCTGCCGGCGTAAAGCAGCGCGAATTCGCCGCTGGTCCATCCGTAATAGGTGACGAACAGAAACGAACTTCCCGACAGCGTCGCAAACATCGCCGCCGTGGCCAGCGACGACGTCGCGGTCGCAAGCAGGAACGCCGGTCGGCGCAGGACCCGACTATATCCCGACAGGAACGAGGCCCCGCCAGCACGCGCGCCGGCTGGCAGGCTTTCGCGAATACCGAGCGCCGACCAGCCAAGGCTCACCAGTCCGACGCCAAGCAGAACGACGAAAATCACCCGCCAGCTTCCAAGCTGCAACAGGCCTGCCCCGATCAGCGGCGATACCAGCGCCGTGACGCCCAGCACTTGCATCAGCAGCGAATATATCCGCGCGGTGCGCTCTTCCGGCCAGATATCGGCGACGATCGCGCGCGACAGCACCAGCCCGGACGAGGCCCCGATCGCCTGAACGAAACGCGCCAGGCTCAACCAGCCGACCGAAGGCGCCAGCACGCATCCCAAGGAGCCGGCGCAATAGATGCACAGCCCCACGAGCAGCGGCCCGCGCCGCCCCACGCGATCGCTGAGCGGCCCCCAGAACGCTTGCCCCAACCCGATGCCAAGCAGGAACAGCGACAGCGTTGCCTGAATGGCGACAGGCGAGACCGCCATCGCCCGGGCGATTTGCGGCAGCGCCGGGACATAGATGTCGATCGACATCGCATCGATTGCGGTCAGCATGCCCAGGAGGGCGAGCGATGGCGCGGCGAGCGGGAAAAGTGGGGGATGGCGGCTGGGAACGGACTCCTGCATTTGCAATTCATTACCGCCTTTGGCTGAAATCGCCCCTACCCTGTCCAGGGTAGGATCATCGCTAGTCATAGGTCCGACCAACCGGCGAACAGAATGCCGAACAGTTCCGACTGGCCCGAAATTTCGAGCTTCGCATAGGCATTCTTGCGATGCGTCGCGACCGTGTGGGCCGAAATGCCCAGCAGCGAACCGATCGCTTCCGCGCGATGCCCGGTTACGATCATGGCGCAAACTTCGAGTTCGCGCTGGGTCAGCGCGGCGCAGTGGCGACGCAACAACCGTTCCATCTGTGCCCTGCGCACGTTGCGTATATCGCGCCCGGTGGCGGAGAGTTGCCCGTGCCGCACGATCATTCCGAACAGCAAGGGCAGGGCGCGCATCAGGTAATCGAGATCGGTCGCGCCATAGCCCGCCCCCATCGACGACAGCCCCAGATAGTGCGTAACCGGTCCATCGCTGCGAAAGGCGGACACTTCCTGCGGGCAGCCCATCGAATCGAAATATTTCAGCCGAAAGTAATCTTGATGATCGCGCCCTTGCTGGACAACCATGTCGACGCCTTCGCCGGGTGCGGCGCGGTGCGCGTTCAGCACTTCGTCCTGCCGATAGTCTTCCACCGCATAGTCGCGCGAGATCCGCCTGGCGCGGCGGGTGATGTCTTCGTCATGCCCTTCGGTGATCAGCACCCGGCCGGGGCGGCTGTCGGTAAAGACTTCGATCGCGAACAGGACGTTCACCGGGCACAGCGCCGCCACCCATGTATAAAGCGCGCGATCGAACGCAGGCATGCCGATCAATTCGGCCACCGCCCCAAGCCGGCGCAAGGCCAGGTCGAACGGATCGCGGGCCGGCCAGTCTTTCAAGAAACCATCCATTACCGCCGCTGCCTTCGCCGGGGAATCACCGCATTGTCCAAAACATAGCGGCAAACACAGGCTGCAGGCATACTGCGGATGGGTTACAACGCGCCCTGTCATGCTCAAGGGGTATGGCGAACCTACCCACTTGTCGCCACGTTCGGGCCGAATGTCATGGTCGGAGGTGTGATGGGCAGGTTTCTGGTGGTGGTGACGCTGCGGCTCGACCGGCCTTACGCCCATTGGCAAGACCGGTTCGACGCGGATCGGGGCCCGCGCGAATCCGTCGGCATTTTCGACGTGTTCCGCGCCGCCGTGGTTGGCGAACAGTCTGCGATCTATGCCGTGCGCACCGATAATCCGCGCCTCATTCACGACTATATCTATGATCCGGCGATGCGCCCTGCGATCGCGGAATCGGGCTTCGTCATCGGCTCCGAACGCATCGTGGTGAGCGAAGAACTCACCGATGGCTGATCGGATCGCGCTGCCCGAACCGCGCGACACCCCCTATGGCCGATTGCGCGCCGCGCCCTTCCACGGGGACGCCGAACTGCCGCGCGAAGTCGACGTGGCGATCATCGGCGGCGGCATCAATGGCGTGATCGCGGCGTGGATTCTGGCGGGACGCGGCCTGCGGGTCTTGCTGTGCGAAAAGGCGGAACTGGCGTGCGAAGCCTCCAGCCGGGCGTTCGGGTGGATTTCCGAACTCCTTCTCGATCCGATCAAGATGCCGCTCAATCTCGAAAGCAAGCGCCTTTGGGCGCAATTGCAGGCCGAAGTGGGCGAAACGGGGTATCGCCGCAACGGGCTGGCCTATCTTGCCGCCAGCCAGGACGAACTGGATTTCTATGCCGGCTGGCTGGATTCGGTCAAAGGGATAGGGTCCGAATGCACCCGCATCCTGACGGCCGGGGAAACGCGTGACCGCTTCCCCGATGCGCGCACCGCATGGGCCGGCGCGATCCTCGCGCCAAGCGACGGCGGCACCGAGCCGCAGTTGTCCACGGTGGCGGTTGCCCGGGCCGCGCGCGAACGCGGGGCCGCGATCGTCACCGGTTGCGCCGTGCGCACGCTGGACATCGCCGGCGGCCAGGTCTGCGGTATCCATACCGAACGCGGATCGGTGCGCGCCGCGAAAGTGCTGTTCGCCGGCAACGCCTGGTCGCGGCTGTTCCTGGGCAACCACGGCGTCGACATTCCCCAGTTGATGATCACCATGTCCGCCGGCCGAACCCAACCCGATCTGGCAGGCCCGGTCGGATGCGGCGGGGTCGATGCCTGGGCCTGGCGCCAGCAAGTCGATGGCGGCTATTCGCTTGGCCGCCTGCGCGGGCAAAGGGTTCCGCTGACGCGCGACTGCATCCAGCTTTTCTCGCGGTTCGTCCCACTGATCAGGGCCGAATGGGCCAATGTCTCGGTGCACATGGGCCGCGATGCCCGCGCGGACTGGCGCCGGGCGCGCCGCTGGTCCGCCGGGGAAATCTCCCCGATGGAGCGCGAGCGCGTACTGAACCCGATCATCGACCGGTCTGTGTCGGACACGTCGATGGCGCTCAACGCGCGCGAATTTCCGGGGATGACGGGCACGGTCCACGAATATTGGTCGGGCGTCCTCACCGCGACACCCGACAACATGCCGATCGCTTCGGCGGTGGCAAAATTGCCGGGGCTGTACCTGATCACCGGCTGTTCCTATGGCCTGACCTGGGCACCCGCCCTGGCGGGGATCGTTGCCGACCTGATGACAGGGCATACACCCAGCCTTGATCCGCACCCCTACCGGCTGGAACGCTTTTTCGACGGCTCACCACTGCGCCTGACTCATTGATGCTGTCGGCCGCACATCCGCCAGCCGGTCACCTCTTTCGGGTATGGATCGCGCATCCGCCTTTCGCGCATGATACGACGGCGACGGGCATGAGTTCGGGGAGATCACGGTGAGCGAGTTCCTGAAAAATTGCTGGTACATGGCGGCCTGGTCGGACGAAATCGGCGATGCGCCCTTCGGCACCCGGATGCTCGACCAGCCGGTCGTGCTGTATCGCGGCAGCAAGGGTCAGGTGATCGCACTGGGCGGAATGTGCCCGCACCGTTTCGCGCCCCTGGCAAAGGGCAAGATCACCGGCGATATGATCGCCTGTCCCTATCACGGGCTGGGTTTCGATGCGTCGGGCACCTGCGTGCACAGCCCGTTCGGCATCGAGGTGCCGCCCGCCGGCAAGGTGCCCGCCTATCCGGCGATCGAACGCGATGACATCGTGTGGGTGTGGATGGGCGATCCCGACAAGGCGGATGCCGCCGCGATCCCCGACTTTTCCTATCATGTCGATCCGGGCTTGCGGGTGGTTCGCGGGCGTTCGTTCGTGCCGTGCCATTTCGAACTGGTGTCGGACAACCTGATGGACCTCACTCACGCCAGGTTCCTGCATCCGATTTTCGGCGGCGACGACTGGCGCCCCGAAGTCTCGTTCTCGCAAGACGGCGACACGGTGTTTTCGCACTATGTCCTGCCGCCCTATCCGCCCTCACCGTTCAGCGACGCGATCATGTCGCCGGCAAACGGGCGAATGGTGGTCGAACGCGAATTCATGCGGTGGAACGCGCCGGCGACGATGTATCTCGATATCCAGTTCAGTTGGTCCGACGCGCCCGGCGAAAACGAGATCCCGCAACCGTCGACGCATATCCTCACCCCCGAGACCGAACAGGCCACGCACTATTTCTGGGCATCGGGCATCCCGGCGGATGCGGCGATGACGGACGAAGAACATCTCGAAGGGCTGCGCTTTGCCTTTGACGAGGAAGATGCGCCCATGCTCGAATCCGTCAGCGCAATGATGAATGGGCGCGATTTCTGGGACATGCAGCCGGCGATCCTGCCTTTCGATCAAGGCGGGGTGCGCGCCCGGCGCATATTGCGCCAGAAAATACGGGCCGAACAGGACGCCTGACCGCACGCGACCTGCCCAAATCAGACGAAGGACGATCCCATGTTGTGCAAAAGCCTCCACCATGCCGCGTTCCGTTGCAAGGATGCGAAGGAAACAGTCGACTTCTATACCAATGTGCTCGGCCTGGAATTCATCCATGCCATGGGCGAGGATCACGTGCCGTCCACCGGTCTTTACAGCCCGCACATCCACATCTTCTTTGCGATGGAAGACGGAAGCTGCATCGCGTTCTTCGAATGCCCGCAGGATGAAGGCGAAGTATCCGGCCGTGATCCCAAGACACCCGACTGGATCCAGCACTTCGCCTTCCGCGTAAAGGACATGGACACTTTGACGGCGGCGAAGGCGCGGCTTGAAGAGCACGGGCTGAAGGTGGTCGGCCCCACCAACCATGACGATTTCCTCTATTCGATCTATTTCTTCGATCCGTCGGGCCACCGGCTTGAACTGAGCGTCGATGTTTCCACCCCCGAAATGAACGAGACCTTCCGCGCTGAAGCCATGCCGGTGCTCGAACATTGGGCGGCTCGCCGCAACTGGTCGGACCGCGCCGAGATCTTCGGGTCCGCGACCGGATATGCCCGCACCTGATCCCCGTCCCGCGCCGCCGGCAAGGCGCGCCGACCCCCAAGGAACACGCCATGACCGCACGCACCGGATTCGTTTGGCACGAGACATTCATGTGGCATTCCCAGGGCAAGTTCTCCGGGCTTTTCCCGGCGATCTTCCCCGTGCAGCCCGGCCATCACTATGAAACGCCCGAAAGCAAGCGGCGGATCAAGAACCTGTTCGATGCCTGCGGGCTGACCCGGCACCTGGCGCCGGTCGATCCGCGCCCCGCCAGTGATGCGGAACTGGAACGCGTGCACGCGCCCGCCTATCTGGCCCAACTGGCGCGCGACAACGAACTGCCCGAAGCCTCGGCCGGATTTGACGCACCGTTCACGCGCGGCAGTTTCGACCTGGCCCGGCTGGCCGCAGGCGGCGCGATCGAAGCGGTCACGCGCATCCTGGCGGGCGACCTCGACAATGCCTACATGCTGGCCCGCCCGGTGGGGCACCACGCCGAATCCGCGATCGGCAAGGGGTTTTGCCTCGTCAACAACTGCGCCATCGCGGCAGCCCACGCGCTGGCTTCGGGGCTGGATCGCGTGGCCATGGTCGACGTCGATGTCCACCACGGCAACGGTGCGGAGGAAATCTTCTGGCGCGATCCGCGCGTGTTGACCATCTCGGTCCACCAGGATCGCTGGTTTCCCCCCGATACCGGCGATGTTTCGGCAGTGGGCGAGGGTGCCGGGCATGGCACCAATCTCAACATTCCGTTGCCCGCGGGCAGCGGCTGGGGCGCCTATCGCGCCGCTCTCGACGAAGTGATCATACCCGCGCTCGATGCGTTCAAGCCGCAGATGCTGTTCGTGCCGTTCGGCTTCGATGCGGGCGCACAGGATCCGCTGGGCCGGATGATCCTGGGATCGAATCACTTCCGCCATATCGCCACCGCACTGAAAGCGGCGGCGGCGCGCCATTCCGGCGGGCGCCTGATGGTCACGCACGAAGGTGGATACAACGAAGCGACCACGCCGTTCATGGCGCTGGCCGTGGTCGAGGCGATCTCCGGCATCGCCAGCGGGGTCACCGATCCTTATGGCGAGATCATGGACACCATGCCGGGCCACGATATCCTGGCGCATCAGCGCGAAGCGGTCGATGCGGCCAGGCTCAACCTGGAACTGTTGCGCGCCACCGCAGGCTGACCGTTCGACGTGCAGCCCTTTCCACCGACGATCCCGAGCGGTGCGCGCGTGGGTTGATAGATCTGCGCAAACAGTTCGGACGCGCTCGACACCCGCAGCTTGGCATAGGCCTTCTTACGATGCGTGGCGACCGTGTGCGGCGAGATGCCGAGATTCAGCCCGATCGCTTCGGTGGTATAGCCGCGCGTGACCAGCACGCAGATCTGCGCTTCGCGATCGGTCAGGCCACACGGATGGTCCAGCAGCATGGCGTGCACCTGTTCGCCATCGCTCGGCCTTTCGGCATTGGCCGCGGTGGCTTCCGCCAGTTCGCGATGCTTCCACATCAGCGCGAGGATCAGCGGCGCCTGCTCGCGCATGAAGTCATGTTCGTCTTCGCGGAAATGCGCGGCGCATACGCCAACATAAAGAATTTCGGATCCTTCGCTTTCGATCATCGAGATTTCTTCGCGCATCCCGAAATTGTCGAAATAGCGCTGCCGGAACCGGATGTCCTCGAAATCACGCGCGTGCTGCAGCCGAATAGTGACGCCGGCAGCGATGCTGGCCAGCGTGCCATCGGTGCGGAAATCCTCGCTCGCATACGTGCGCGCCGCCTCTTTTGCCCGGGCGCGCATGCGGATCGACATCGTTTCGGTCAGCAGGTGAGTCGCCCCATCGCCGTCGGGCCGGATGACGTAGGCGAACAGCAGGCCCGCCGGGACATGGCCGCGCAGATAATCGTGCAGGGACCGGGAAAACCCCGGACCGCCAAGCGCGCTCACGACGCTGGCGAGATCAGGTGCGGAAGACCAGCTTCGAACCATCTGAAAATCTCTGAAAACGGTAGTCATGCAGGTCGAACTGCGGCGTCTGCCCCATCACCAGGTCGGCCAGCGCTTCGCCGGCGGCCGGCCCCATGGTCAGGCCGTAGTAGAAGCCGGTCCCCAGGAACAAGCCCGGCAGCGAGGGAACCGCAGACAATACGGGCATGTTGTCAAGCGTGGTCACCAGCACCCCGGCCCAGCTTTCCAGCGCCTGCGCGCCCGAAAAGCCGGGAAAGTCGTTTTCCAGGCGCCTGCGTGCCTGATCCAGATAGCCCTGGCGCGTTTCGGGCATGAGAATGCGATTGCGTTCAAAGGGCGTCACCTCGTCCATCCGCCAGCGGGTTGGGCGCATCAGGTCGTTCCAGAAGGTGTTGAGGTTGAACACCGGATCGACCTCGTTCCACATCGCCCTGATCGCGGGCAGCAAGCGGAACAGGTGCCGCACGCTGTCCGGCGTCACCGGCGAAACCCCGTTGATCGCGCCGATCGTGTAGCTGCCGTCAAGCTGCCGCCGCCAGACATAGCCATTGCCCCATGCCGACGTCTCGGGCAGGTCGTCCCCCGTCGGCCGGATGGACATCATCGAAGCGTTGGCCTGGAACTGCGGCAGGTCGATGCCAAGGCTGCGGGCGAACAGCGATGACCAATAGCCGCCGGCCAGGACGACCGCCTGACAGCCGATCCGGCCCCGTTCGGTCACCACCCCCGAAATTGCCCCGCCGCTGGTTTCCACGCCGCGCACCGCGCAGTTTTGCAGGATAGCGGCCCCTTTCCGGCGCGCGCCTTCGGCAATCGCGGGCGCGGCCAGCACGGGTTCGGCGCAGGCATCGCTTGGCTGGTACAGCCCGCCGACAAACGATGCCGTGCCACCGGGCGTCAGGGCGGCGGCTTCGGCGGCGGACACGATCCGGGCGTCGACGCCGCGCCGGCCGCGCACTTTATCCAGCCAGTCCTCGGCAAAGGCGCGCGCGCCATCGTCGGGCAGGAGGCTGACCACGCCGCAGCGACGATAGCCGGTTTCGGCATCGACCGCGGCGTTCATGCCGGCCCACAATTCCTTCGATCGGCCAATGAGTTCCATCTTCGCCGGGTCAAGAAACTGGCTGTCGATCCAGCCGAGCGAGCGGCCCGAGGCTTCGCCGGCGATCACCCCCTTTTCGCACAAGGCGACGCGCACACCGCGACTGACAAGGGACAGAGCGGCACAGACACCGACATAACCGCCACCGATCACCACCACATCGACCTGGCTGGGCAAGTCGACGTCACCCGTGACAGGCCGCGCGCGCGAAACGCCCGGAACCACCTTCCCGCCATGCCCGGACAATGCCGCGAACAGTGATTTTGCCATGACGATCCGCACCACCTCTCAACTCCGACACAAGCTGGCACCGCGTGGTCACAAACCCTATGCCCTTGCAAGGTGATAGGCCCCAGCTACCTGCGGTTGGGTATTTCAGGGCAGCCGCCCGGTGCATTAGCCTGCGTGCCGAACAATCCCGTGGCCGAAAGCCCATGGCGGAGGATCGACGATGGCGAAATTTGCGCGGCAGGCCTGGTACATGATCGGGTGGGCACAGGAACTTGGCGACGGCGTTCTGGCGCGCACGCTGCTGGGCGTGCCCGTGGTCGTGTTCCGCGACGGACACGGCGTGCCCCATGCCATCCATGACCGTTGCCCGCACCGGTTCGCGCCCCTGTCCACCGGCGTCAGGAAGGACGACCGGATCATGTGTCGCTATCATGGGCTGACGTTCGACGGATCGGGGGCCTGCGTCGAAAATCCGCTGGGCGGTGCGGTTCCGGGGGTCTGCCGCGTCGGCGCGTATCCGGTGGCGGAACAGGATCGCATCCTGTGGATCTGGATGGGCGATCCCGAACGCGCCGATCCGTCCCGCATCGCCCGGTTTCCATGGATCGACGATCCGGCGCTGCGCT
Source organism: Novosphingobium sp. (assembly GCA_020848655.1). Lineage (GTDB taxonomy): Bacteria > Pseudomonadota > Alphaproteobacteria > Sphingomonadales > Sphingomonadaceae > Novosphingobium. The sequence continues at coordinate 7,171 of JADLHU010000137.1, read as the reverse complement.
GCGTGTTCGGCTATACCCAGGTCAACGCGCACTATGAATTGCTGACCGACAACCTGATGGACCTGACCCACGCCAGGTTCCTGCATCCCGGTTTTGGCGGCGATCTTTACAGTCCCAGGAATTCGGTGGAAATCGACGGCGACAGCGTGGTGTCGAAATATATCGTCGAGAATATCGACAATCCCGAATTTCCCGAGAACGCCTGGTCCGCGCATGGCCGCAAAGTCGACCTGTGGGACGACATCCGCTGGCATGCCCCGGCCACGCTCTCGCTCAGTTCAGGCGTGGTGCTGACCGGGCGTCCGCGAAACGAAGGCTGCGAAATTCCATCGGCCCACGTGATCACGCCGGAAACCGCCGATCGATCACACTACTTCTGGGGATCGGCGTTGCCCAAGGACAGCCCCCTGTCCAATGGCGATTTCACGCAAGTGCTGTCGCAGGCGTTCGATACCGAGGACAAGCCGATGATCGAGGATGTGCATCGCCGCATGGCCGGCGAGGACTTCTGGGATCTCAAGCCGCTCCTGCTCAGGACCGACAACGCGGCGGTGCGCGTGCGCCGGATCCTGCACGCCATGATCGAACAGGAAGCCGCGGGCCACGCCTGACCCTGTCTTCGGCAAACGGCTTTCCGGGAGAACATGCATGAAATGTCTGGTGTTCGGACTGGGGCAAGCGGGCCTTGCCGCGCTCGGGCTGCTGCACGACCGGGGCTGGGACATCGTCGGCGCCTATAGCCGGCAAAGCCATCTGGGGGCGGACATCGGCGCTTTGGCGGGCGCCGCCGCCAATGGCCGGCTGGTGCAGCCGCTCAGCGCATTCGCGCCCCGTTGCGGGCTGGCCGACATCGCGCTGTTCTTCACGACATCGGCCGTGGAGGACTTGCTCGACGCGCCGCTGGCCTGCCTTGAAGCCGGCATCAACGTGCTGACGATCGCCGAACTCGCGTTCCATCCCTGGGTTCTGGCGCCCGAAATTGCCGCCCGACTCGATGCCGCCGCGCGGGCCGGCGGATGCACGCTATCGGCCACCGGCGTCAACGATACCGTCATGTGCCACCTGCCCGCCGTGGTCGCAGGAATCGTGCCCCGGGCGGACCGGGTCGCGATCGAGGTGGCCGGAAACTTCGGCGCGCTCGGCCCGGCGACGCTGGCCGTCCTGCCGCTGGGCCTGACCGCGAACGAATTTGCCGCATCGCAACCGGGGGAGGAAGCGCCGGCGGCCGACGCGACGACATGCGGCCAGGTCCTGCGCGCGCTGGCCGCGATGGGCGGGTTCGACATCACCGCGCTATCGCTCGACGTCGCGCCGATCTTCACGGCCAGCGCCATCGCCGTGCCCACGATCGGGCGCACGATCGACGCCGGACTGACCAGCGGCCTGCTTGAAACCGCCCGCGCCACGACCCGGCAGGGACCGGTGCTGGAAGTCCGCCTGTTCGGCAAGCTGTTCGAACCGCATGACGAGGAATACCTGCGCGTCGAAATCGACGGTCCCGTCCCGATCCGGCTCGATCTGCGCCCCTTGCCGTCGATCGAAACGACGGCCGCGATCGCGGTGGGCCGCGCGCCCGACGTGATCGCGTCCCCGCCCGGTTTCATCAGCGCCGACCGGCTTGCGACGGCCATCTGGCGAGCCAGCCCGTTCCCCGACTAGAGCGCATCCGCCCTTGATTGCATCAAAGGCTGCACTCTAGGCCCTTGTTTTTCCGCGATTTCCGAGCCACCAGATGATTCCATCTGGCTCGAAATCACTCTAAGGCCAGGACCTATCGACGCTAATTGTGCAGAATGTTGTCGGGAGTGGGATGGCGGCGCAGATCGCGATCGAACCATGCGATGCCGACGATCGCCACGGCGTTGGTCGCCACCGCCAACAGCGCCAGCGCGCCAAAGCCGAAGTGCTGGATCAGCAACCCGCTGGTATAGGGGCTGAGCGCGACCGTCAGCAGGAAGACCCCGCCGACCAGCGCCGCGCCGCGACCGGTATCATCATCGGCAGCGGCATAGCCCATGAAATAGGGAATGAGGTAATACAGCGCCGCCACCAGCGCCGCCGACAGGATCCGGAAGGCCACCGGGTTGCTGTTGAGACACAAGGTGACGATGCACGCGGTCATCACCACGACGCTGGCGATACATGGCCACAGCCGCCCGAACGCGGTTCCCTGGAGCGTCGCCAGCAAGCTGCCGCTGGCCGAAACCAGCGCGACGACGGCCACCGCCTGGATCGCCGCGTCCTCGCCCAGCCCCGCGCGCGTGCCCAGCAGGATCATGAAGGACCAGATCGCGCTGCTGTTCATCGCGATCAGGAAGATGCAGCCCGCCAGCACCCAGATGCGTCGCGAAATATCGTGGTGGTGAAAAGCGCCCCCAGCCGGGGTATTCAGCGGGACATCGAGCGCCAGCCGCCGCGGCATCAGCAAGACCAGCGGCGCGAGCACGACCAGCGACAGCAGCAGCATGGGAAAAGCCACATGCGCGCCCACATAATCGCGCAGCACCGGCAGCGAAAAGATCAACGTGGCCCCGTAAAGGGTATTGATCACATTCATCTGGCCATAGGCGCGATCGGGATCGGGAAAGCTGGCCAGCGCGGCCGTCGCCACCATCAGCGCCGCGCCTTCACCCAGCCCGGTCACCGTCCGCAGCACCAGCAACAGGCCATGACTGGACGCAAAGACCGACAGCACCGTGCATACGATCGCGACAAGCGTGCCAGTCACGGCAATGGCCAAAAACGATACGCCGCGTGCGAAGCGCGCCAACACGATCGAAAAGATCGCCAGCGCGGCCAGTTCGACCGTGCCGACAAATCCCGCCTGGGACGCCGTCAGGCGGTTGACCGTCACGAATTCGTTGACGATGTCGGGCAGGATCCAGCCGGAGACGTTCGCCACGCAATAGGCCGCGAAACTGGCGATCAGAATCCGCGCGTGATCGGACCGGACGGCTTTGCGCGCAACGGGCGATCCCGCATCGGGGCGTTGCGTCATGCCTCCACACTGCTGCTCGAACCGGCCCGACCGCAACGCACCATGAATTTTCCTTCGTTCCGTTCGCGCGACTATCGCAGATATTGGTCGAGCAGCCAGTTGTGGAACTGCCAGACCGTCTTTTCCATGTGCGATGCCCGCCCGCCCCGCGCCAGTTGCGAACGCACGCCCGCGCCGACCGCTTCGCAGACCTCGACATCTTCCAGCAGGATCGGTTCCATGATCGCCGTGAATTGCGCCTTCAGCGTTTCGGTATCGGCTTCGGCAAGCCGGCTTTTGGGCACCAGCATATACCAGATCAGCTCGTGGCGATCCTTGTCGTCGATCTGCCAGTCCATCCACAACGGGATCGATGCGTCCATGAAAAGATGCAGCAGCGGATAGACGTTCACCACCGAATAGGCGCGGTAGTATTCATCGGGCATCCCTTCGACCGGGGGGACCAGGAACGGCGGAACTTCGCCGTTGCGCTGATGCATCCAGAACATGCCATAAGGGCCTTCGACATCGTCGTATGTCGCCTTGGTGGCCGGAAATTCGCCATCGAACGTCGTGGGATGGATGAACGGCTGATGATAGGCCTCGCTGAAATTCTCCAGGCTCACCTTCCAGTTCCAGTCGACCTGCGCGCGGCGGAACTCGATCGCGACCATGTCCTCGAAGCGATAGGGCGCGACCTTCGACTCCAGCGGCGCGAGCTGCTCCAGCAGGCTGGGCGCTTCGTCATCGAAATTGATCATGACGAAGCCGTGCCAGATTTCGTGGCGGATGGCGGGCAAGGCAATGCCGCTTTTGGTGAACTGGTCCGCCTTGTCCATGTGCGGCGCCGCGATCAGCACGCCGTCCAGCCCATAGACCCAGCCGTGATAGGGGCACGTCAGGCGGCGGCCCTTGCAACTGGCCGCGCCGGACGGGGTCAGCACGGCGTTGCGATGGCGGCAGACGTTCGACATGACGCGGATCGTATCGTCGCGATCACGCACGACGATGACCGGCTCGTCGAACAGCTTGCGCGCGAAATAGTCGCCCGCCTCGGGTATCTGGCTGACATGGCAGACCGGAAGCCATGTCCGGCGGAACATCGCCTGCTTTTCGAACGCGAAGACGCGGGGATCGGAATAGACCTTGGGCGGCAGGAACGATGCCGCCGCAAGCGGCTGGCGCACGGCCGCGATGTCGGCTGCGTCAAACAGGGGGGCGATCGATTCGCTGGGCATGCGACTATCCTCGACATTCGCCGTCCCTTGGGCTCGCCATGCTGGACGGCGGCAGGGGACGCCGGGATTGACTGCGGGCTCAATCGATATCGGTCACCGCGCCGCGATGCCATCACCTAAACAGGGGATCCCTATCCCGGTCAGGCCGTGGCCAGGTCCACGTCACCCCCTGAGGGTATGGCGGCAAAGACCGGCATGCGGGCTTCTATATGGCGAAGCAAGATCAGGAACCGACGCAGAGTTCCACCCTCCTGCGGACTGACGGAGCGGGCTCCATCAGCAAAAATACTGCGGGGCTGTTCGTCAGGAGGATCGCTTCGCGCCTTAATTCAGGGAGGTCATTATGAGAACGTGTCATCTGACGATTTCGACCGCATCACTTGCCTTGGCCTTGGCCTCACCCGCCTTGGCCCAGGAAGTCGCCACGAACGCCAATACCTCCACGACTGCGTCGGAAGACCAGTCGGGGCGCATCATGGACATCGTCGTCACGGCAACGCGGCGCGCCACGAACGCGCAGCAGGTGCCGCTGGCGATCAGTGCGATCGGCGGCGACGCGCTGCGCAGTGCAGGCGTTTCCAATCCGCGCGACCTGTCGGGTCTCGCGCCCAACGTCGTTGTCGACCAGGGCTATTCGAACGGCGCCACCCATGCCTCGATCCGCGGCATCGCCAGCACCGACTTCAGCGTCGGCTCGCTCAGCCCGGTCGCGACCTACATCGATGATATCTACCAGGTGTACCAGTATGGCCTGGGCACCCAGGTGTTCGACATGAACCGCATCGAAGTGCTGCGCGGCCCCCAGGGAACGCTTTTCGGGAAGAACACCACGGGCGGCGCGCTGGCCTATTACTCGAAAACCCCGACGGACAAGACCGACGGGTATTTCACATCGTCGATCGGCGGTGGAGAATTCGGCCAGTATACCGCCGAGGGCGCCTTTAACACGCGCCTTTCCGATAACCTGATCACGCGGGTCAGCGGCCGGATCGACCGCCGCGACAACTATATCCACAATATCGCGGGTGGCGGAAAACTGGGGCATTACACCAATGCCTCGGGCCGCATCCAGTTCGCCTGGACGCCTTCGGCCGAGACGCGCGTCCTGCTCAAGTTCTATGGCGTCGTCAACCGGGGCGATGGCCCGGTCTACATCGGGAAAATCAACCCCACCTTTGGCTGCGACCCCGCGCTGGGGCTGGATGTCTACAACGCCTGTAACGGCGACGTTCCCACAGTCACAAGCTCGGTCGACAATCACCACACCGCGTCGATCAACCCCAGCGAGGAAGATTACGACAGTTACGGCGGGACGCTGAAGATCGAGCATGATTTCGGTGACTATGTCCTGACTTCGATCACCGGGGCGCAACAGGGCCATTTCGGCATCAAGACGAACGATACCGGCACGACCGGTGACTTCTTTCATTCCCAGCAAAGCTCGACCACGCAGCAGGCCAGCCAGGAACTGCGCCTCGCCTCGCCCGCAACGGCAAAGCTGCATGGGGTGATCGGCGTCTATGCCGGATATGACAAGATCACCGCCGACCAGGTATCGGGATCGACCACGCTGAACCTCTACAATCCCGCCGGATTCGATTTTGGATACGAATACGTCGGTGGCAGCCTCGTCACCCAGAAAACGACTTCGCTGGCCGCATTCGGATCGCTGACTTACGATATTACCGAAAAGCTATCGATCGTCGGTGGCGCGCGCTATTCCTGGGAACACCGCAAGGTCAATTACCAGGATGAATTTCTTCAGGGCGTCAACGCCGATGGCAGCATCCGCGACTTTCAGCAGAGCGATCTGTTTTTCCTGAAGGGGCTGCGCTTCTACCAGGCCGAGGCCGGCGACGTTTACGAAACGGGGCGCGCGTCGAAGTCGTTCAAGCGCGTTACCTGGGATGCCACGGCCAGCTACAAATTCTCGCGCGATGCCATGGTCTATGGCAAGATCGGCACCGGCTTCCGATCGGGCTATTTCCCGACCTTCATTACGACGCCCGGCACTTTTTCCCAGGTTAATCCCGAAAATGTCACGTCCTACGAAATCGGCTTCAAGACCGAATGGTTCGATCGCAAGCTGCGCCTCAACGGCGATGTCTATTACATGAACTATCGCGACATGCAGGTGCAGATCCCCTATCCTTTTGGACCGGGGCTGATCATCGGCAATGCCGCCTCGGCGCACCTGCGCGGGGTTGAATTCGATGCCGAAGTGGTTCCAATGCGCAACCTGCGCCTGACCGCATCGGCCGGGTACAGCGACGCAACCTATCTCAGGTATATTTCCACCGATGCCTTCGGCAACACCAACGATCTCAGCGGCAACAGGCTGCCCTATGCGCCGAAGTGGACCGCCAGCGTGGGCGGGTATTACGACATCGAACTGAACGGCGATCTCACGCTGCAATACGGCACCAACTGGTCCTATCGTTCGAAAATATACTTCGATCCGTACAACGCGGACCCCGTTTCCGACCGGAAGCAACTGACCGGCAACATGTCGCTCAGCCTCAAGTCCGACGCGGGCAAGTGGAACGTGGGGGTTTTCGCGAACAACATCACCAACCGGCTGGTCAAGGGCTTTGCCTACAACCAGACTTACGTAGCGCCGACGATCTACGCGCCCCAGCGCACCTTCGGCCTGCGCGCCGGGATAGACTTCTGATCGCCACACCGAAACAGCCACCGCCTTCGCCGGCGGTGGCTGTTTCGATTACCGGGAACGTAGGTGCGCCAGCGCCTGCGTTCAAACGTCCATTAGAGTGATTTCGAGCCAGATGGAATCATCTGGCGGCTCGGAAATCACGGAAAAACAAGGGCCTAGGCTGTGGTGACATTTTAGGGATTCACGGCGTGTCGGATTTCTGATTCAACACTGGCTTTTGGAGGCTGGTGTGGAAGGCGAGGTACTTCGGGACGATCAGTGGGAGCGGCTGCGCGAGTTTGT
>JADLHU010000136.1 GCA_020848655.1 Novosphingobium sp. | reverse complement strand
GATATCACCGAGGAAAACCTGCAATCGCGGGTGCGCGGCGTGACGCTGATGGCGCTGTCCAACAAGTTCGGCCACATGCTGATGACCACCGGCAACAAAAGCGAGATGAGCGTCGGCTATGCCACGATCTATGGCGACATGGCGGGGGGCTACAACCCGATCAAGGACGCCTACAAGCTGACCGTCTTCGCCATCTCGCGCTGGCGCAACCGCAAGCGGCCGCGCATCGGGCTTGGCCCCGAAGGCGAGGTGATCCCGCAGAACATCATCGACAAGCCGCCCAGCGCCGAATTGCGGCCCGACCAGAAGGATTCCGATTCGCTGCCGCCCTACGATGTGCTCGATCCGATCCTGATGGGTCTGGTCGAACATGAAAAGAGCGTGGACCAGCTTGTCGGCGAAGGGTTCGATCGGGCCACCGTGGTGCGTATCGAGCGCTTGCTCTATCTGGCCGAATACAAGCGTCGGCAGGCGCCGCCGGGGGTGAAGCTGGGAACGCGCAATTTCGGGCGCGATCGCCGCTATCCGATCACTCAGGCGTTCCGCACGGCCTGAACGGGGGGCTGAACCGGAGTCTGGGGCGAAGAACGCCGCGCGGCCGCCGTTGTCTCGCCCGAGTGCAGCGACTTGGCCAGATACAGCGCGCGATCGGCGGTGCGGTAAAGCTGGTCGAGCGTCAGCCCGTCGCGCGGCCACATGGCGGTGCCCAGGCTGGCACCGACCTGAAGCGTCTGGCCTTCCACCGGATAGGGCCGGGCCAGCGCGGCGAGAATGGCGGTGCCGATGGCGTCGATGGTGCGGGCGCCGCCGCCAGCGCGATCGACGAGCGGGCCAATCAGCACCGCGAATTCATCGCCGCCCATGCGGCAGGCGGTGCCGTCCGCCGCGATCGTCCGGGTCAGCCGCCGCGCCACTTCGCGCAGCACTTCGTCACCCGCGCCGTGGCCGTGGCGATCGTTGACCGGCTTGAACCCATCGAGATCGAGCAGCATCAGCGTCGGGCCGCAGGCGCCCCCCACCGCTTCGCCCCGCACCGCTTCGCTGCGCACCGGATCGACGATCGCATCGATCATCGCGTCCAGTCGGTCGCGCAGGGCGCGGCGGTTGATCAGGCCGGTCAGGGGATCGGTATCGGCCAGTTCGCGCATCCGCGCCTGAAGCACCAGCAATGCGATGGTCTTTTCGTGCTGCTGGCGCACCAGCAACGCCAGGAACCCGCCGGTGGTGCCGATCGAAGCGGCTGCGGCCATCGCCATCGGATCGCCGGAAAGCAGCAGCGCCAGCACGATCGGCGCCAGCCCGGCCAGGATGTTGAGCATCGCCGCAGAGCGGCTCATCGAAACGCAGAACACGGTCGCCAGCCCGCCCATCGCCATGAACAGCGGAAAGTAGAGCGCGGTGGCAGCCGGCGCGGCCAGCCAGCTATAGACGCACCACACGCTGCAGATCGCCGCGATGCTGCCCGAAATCCGGCCGGCGTTATGGACGCGGCGGCGCGCCACTTCGGCCGGCACGCCGCGCGCCGGGCGGCGCATCCAGACCACCATCCGCACCAGGAACCCGCAGGCGACAAGCATCGGGATGCCATAGCGAATCGCCGGCGGAGCCTGGGTGCTGGCACCCCATGTGGCGGCCAGGACGATCAGGATCAGCGCGCCGTAAAGCAGCGGGGCCTGCGCCACCAGTTGCTCGTACTGCGCCAGTGCATAGGCATCGCGCACCGCGGGCGGTGTACGGGGCCACAGACGTTGCAGGGCGGAAGGGCTGCCTGACATGGCCCGGGTCTAGCCGGCAAGCGTCAAGAACCGGTAAACCCTGCATAAATTCGGATCGGGCAGGCCGGCGGAAACGGCGTGCGCGCGCGGCGCTTTCCCCGGCCGGGCACAGGCCCTATAGGCGCGCGGATGATCGTTACCCGCTTTGCCCCTTCGCCCACCGGCCTGCTTCATGTCGGCAATATCCGCACGGCGCTGCACAACTGGCTATTGGCGCGCCAGGGTCAGCTTGCGGGCGGTGGCGGGCGCTTCCTGCTGCGCATCGACGATACCGATGCCGAACGCAGCCGCGAGGACTATGTCGAGGCGATCCGCGCCGACCTGGCCTGGCTGGGGCTGGTGCCCGATGCCGAGGAGCGCCAGTCGCGGCGCTTCGATCTTTATGAGCGCGAATTCGCCCGGCTGGCTGCCAGCGGGCGCGTCTATCGCTGCTATGAAACCGCGCAGGAACTCGATCTCAAGCGCAAGGTGCGGCTGGGGCGGGGCCTGCCGCCGGTCTACGATCGCGCCGCGCTGGCGCTGACCGAGGCCGATCACGCGGCGCGGGCGGCGGCGGGCGAACGGCCGCACTGGCGCTTCCTGCTCGATCACGATGCGCCGATCATCTGGGAAGATGGCATTCGCGGCGCGCAGCGCTTCGATCCCGCGCAGATGTCCGACCCGGTGGTGCGCCGCGCCGATGGCTCGTGGCTCTACATGCTGCCCAGCGTGATCGACGATATCGCCATGGGCGTGACCGATGTGCTGCGCGGCGAGGATCACGTTTCCAACACCGCCGCGCAGGCGCAGATGTTCGCCGCGCTGGGCGCAACGCCGCCACGCTTCGCGCACGAGGCGCTGCTGGTCGGCACCGAAGGCAAGCTGTCGAAGCGGCTGGGGTCGCTGGGCATGGCCGAACTGCGCGAAGCGGGGATAGAGCCCGAAGCGCTGGTCGCGCTGCTGGGGCGGCTGGGCACGTCCGATCCGGTCGATCCCGCGCTCGATGCCGATGCGCTGGCCACGACGCTGGACCTGGCCCGCTTCGGCCGCGCGCCGGCCCGCTTCGACGAGGCGGAACTGCATCGCGTCAACGCCGCCGTGGTCCACCGCCTGCCCTTCGCGCGGGTCGCGCATCTCTTGCCCAGCGGCATGGGCGAGGGCGCGTGGGATGCGATCCGGCCCAACCTGGGCCATATCGGCGAAGCGGCGCAATGGTGGCAGGTCGTCACCGGCCCGCTGGCGCCGCCGCCCGCGCCCGATGCCGAAACCGCCGCGTTTCTCGCGCTCGCCGCCGAAACGCTGGCCGGGCAGGCCTGGGACGATGGCGTGTGGCAGGCGCTGGTCGATGCGCTCAAGACGCGAAGCGGGCGCAAGGGCAAGGCGCTGTTCCTGCCGCTGCGCCAGGCGCTGACCGCGCGCGATCACGGGCCGGACATGGCGGCGCTGCTGCCCCTGATCGGCCGCGAGACCGCGCTTGCCCGCCTGCACGCGGCGGCGGTTGCGGCGGGTTAGGCGAGCGCGGGCGGGTCAGGCCGTTTCCGTCTCGTCTTCCAGCACGTCCTCGCCCGCTGCCTGGAGCAGCCGCTTTTCGACCGCCTTCAGGCGGGTTTGCGAATCGAGCTTTTCGCCCAGCACGTCGGTGACGTAGAACGTGTCGGCGGCGCGTTCGCCATAAGTCGCGATATGCGCCGAATGAACCATCAGGCGCGATTCGAACAGCGCGCGGGCCAGCCGGTTCAGCAGCGCCGGCCGATCGCGCGCGTTGATCTCGACCACGGTGAAGCGGCTGGAGGCCTGATTGTCGAACTCCACGCGCGGGCGCACCTCGAACGCTTCGGCGCGCGGGCGCGACAGCGGGCGCGCGGCCAGTTGCGGCACCAGCTTGACGCGATTGGCCAGCGCGTCCTCGATCGTCGACTTCAGGCGGGCAAGCTGGCTTTCCTCCATGAACGGGCGGCCCAGCGGGTCCTGCACCAGGAAATTGTCCACCGCCATGCCGTTGCGCGCGGTGTGGATGCGCGCATCGATGATGTTGCCGCCGGCCAGGTGGATGCCGCCGGCGATGCGATAGAACAGCCCCGGATGGTCGGCCGCCACCACCGTCACCAGCGTGGCGCCGCGCGCCGCATAGTATCGCGTGGCGATGCTCAGCGGCAGGTCCTTGGCCTCGGCCAACTGGCGCATGTTCAGCGCGATGATGTCTTCCGGCTCGGCGATCCAGTAGGCGTCGGCCAGTTGCCGGCCGGCCTTTTCGACCAGCGCCTTGTCCTTGGCGTTCTCGCGCGCCAGCAATTCGGCGACGGCTTCCTTCTTGGCGGCGACGCGCTCTGCCCGGCGGTGGTGGACATGGCCCAGCCGCAGGCGCTCCTCGGTGGCGTCATACAGTTCGTGGATCAACTGGCGCTTCCAACTGTTCCAGGTGCCCGGCCCGACCGCGCGGATATCGACGATGGTCAGCAGCGTAAGCTGGCGCAGCCGGTCGATCGATTGCACCACTTCCACCAGGTCGGCGATGGTCTTCCAGTCGGCCAGATCGCGCTTGAACGCGGTGGCGGAGATCAGCAGGTGATGGCGCACCAGCCAACTGACCAGTTCGGTTTCCGCCGGGTCCAGCCCCAGCCGCGGGCACAGCCGCAGCGCGATTTCGGCGCCCAGCACCGAATGATCGCCGCCGCGCCCCTTGGCGATATCGTGCAGCAGCACCGAACAATACAGCGCGCGGCGCGATTGCACCTTGTGGATGATGTCGTGCGCCAGCGGATGATCGGCGTTCATCTCGCCCTTCTCGATCCGCGACAGCAGGCCGATGGCGTGGATGGTGTGTTCGTCCACCGTGTAGTGGTGGTACATGTCGAACTGCATCTGCGCGTTGACGCGGCCGAAATCGGGAACGAAGCGGCCGAACACCCCGGCCTCGTTCAGCCAGCGCAGCACCGTTTCGGGATCGTTGCGGCTCGTCAGCAGCGACAGGAAAATCTCGTTCGCCCGCGCCGACTTGCGCACTTCGCCGTTGATCAGCCGCGCATCGCGCGAGATCAGGCGCATCGTCTCGGGATGGATTTCCAGCCCTTCGCTGTCGGCCAGCGCGAAGATTTCCAGCAGGCGCACCGGATCCTGTTCGAACCAGTCGTCCGACGGGGCCTGGATGCGCCCGCCGAACACCTTGTAGCCCTTGACCTGCCGCGCCCGCGCGCGGAAGCCGGCCAGCAGCCCGCGCGGCTGCTTCTTGGCGAACTGATCGTCCAACTGGGCCAGGAACACGCCGGTCAGCGTGCCGACGACTTTCGCCTGAAGGAAGAAATACTGCATGAACCGCTCCACCGGGCTTTTGCCCGGACGGTCGGAGAAGTTCATCCGCATCGCCACTTCGCGTTGCAGGTCGAAGGTCAGCCGGTCCTCGGCGCGGCGGGTGATGGTGTGCAGGTGGCAGCGCACCGCCCAGAAAAAGCTCTCGGCCCGGCGGAAGGCGCGGTATTCCTCGCGCGTCAGCAGCCCGACAGAGACCAGTTCGCCCGGATCGCGCACCTTGTAGATGTATTTGCCGATCCAGTAGAGCGTGTGCAGATCGCGCAGGCCTCCCTTGCCGTCCTTGACGTTGGGTTCCACCACATAGCGGCTGTCGCCCAGCCGCTTGTGCCGCTCGTTGCGCTCGGCCAGCTTCTCGCTGACGAACTGGCGCTCGGTCCCGGCCACCACGTCGTTCCAGAACAGGCGGCGGCCTTCCTCGAACAGCGGCTGGTCGCCCCAGACGTAACGGCCTTCGAGCATCGCGGTGCGGATCGTCAGGTCCGACCGGCACATGCGCACCATGTCGGCCAGCGAGCGGCTGGAATGGCCGACCTTGAGCGCCAGGTCCCAGAAGAAATAGAGCATCGCCTCGATCACCTGTTCGCACCACGGCGTCTGCTTGATCGGGGTGAGGAAGGCGATATCGACATCGGAATGCGGCGCCATTTCGCCGCGCCCATAGCCGCCAACGGCCATGATCGTCAGCCGTTCGCCGGACGAACGGTTGCTGGCGCGATAGACGTTGCCGACCACGTGATCGTGGATCACACGCACGAGCTGGTCGATCAGGAAGGCCTGCGCGGCGGCGCATTCGTGGCCGGCCGAAGGCTTTTCCCCCAGCCGGCGGGCGATTTCATCGCGTCCCTGTTCCAGGGCGGTGCGCAGCAGTTCGACGACCGCGCCGCGCGCGCCGGGGCCGCCGCTGGCGCGTACGGCATCGGCGATCGCTTCGGTAAGCTCGCGCCGGTCGATGATCGCACGCTGGTTGGGAATACGATTGATGCTCATCATCGGCCATGTAGCCGCTTCGCGCCGTGTCGAATAGCGGGCTTTGCATACCGCATCGCGGCAGGGCGGGCTTTCTATGCCGCATCGCGGCGAGGCGGGCGGGGCGATTCCGGCCCTTACATCTGGCTTGCCGCTATGCCAGAAGGCGGCGCGCCGGGCGTTCCGGCGATCGATCGCGAAAAGGGTATCCGCTTGCTTGCACTGATGGCCGCCGCCGCAGCCCAGCCGATCTACTGGGTGGATCTGGGGCTGACTCGCGGGATCGACCTGGGGTTCTTCACGCTGCGCTGGTATTCGCTGGCCTATCTGGCCGGCATCCTGCTGGCCTACTGGCACCTTTCGCGCATGATCCGCCAGCCGGGCGCACCGATGGCGCAGCGCCATGCCGACGATCTGTTCTTCTATTGCACGCTGGGCGTGATCCTGGGCGGGCGGCTGGGCTATGTCACGTTCTATGCCCCCGAACTGTGGGCGCATCCGGCCGAACTGTTCAAGCTGTGGAACGGCGGCATGAGCTTTCACGGCGGGCTGATCGGCACCGTGGTGGCGATGGCCTGGGTGGCCTGGCGCGGCGGGCTGAACTTCCTGCGCGTGGTGGATTACGTGGCGGTCTGCGTGCCGTTCGGGCTGTTCTTCGGGCGGCGGGCCAACTTCGTGAACGGCGAATTGTGGGGCCGCGTCGCGGGAGAGGGCGTGCCCTGGGCGATGGTGGTCCCCGATGCCGGCCCGGTCGCGCGGCATCCCAGCCAGTTGTACGAAGCGGCGCTGGAAGGGCTGGTGCTGATGATCGTGCTGCTGACGCTGTTCTGGAAAACGCGCGCGCGCTTTCGGCCCGGCCTGCTCGGCGGGCTGTTCACGCTGGGCTATGGCCTGTCGCGCTTCACGGTCGAATATTTCCGCGAACCGGACGCGCAGTTGCAGGAATTCGCGCTGCGCACCGGCCTGTCG